>FR891120.1:3680-25779 GCA_000433515.1 Candidatus Colimorpha enterica
AGGGCGACTACACCGACGAAAGCTATTCGGCATACACCGCGGCACTTGAGGCGGCAAGGGAGGTCTACAACAACTCCCGCGCACTTCAGAGCGAGGTTGACAGCGCACTTGCGGCGGTTGTGAATGCAAAGGCGAATCTGAAATCGGCGCTTGTGGTTGTTTCGCCGAAATCAATTGCTGCAAGCTCTAACCGTGAGTTCTATCAGAGCTACACCGGCTCGCTTGTGCTTGGCGGAAGCTCCTCCTCGCTTGCGCTTGACGGAAGCTCCTCCACATATGCGTGGATCGCAAGCGCTCAGCGCACCGGCGACTGGTTCAGAGTTGCATTTGATGATGTATACACCGTTTCCGATGTGACGGTAACCTCCTCCTACGGGAACGACCATATACGCTCGGCTGACATTCAGGTCTCGGTCAACGGAAGCGACTGGACAACTGTCGGCACATACTCCGGAAGCGGAACAAAGACGGTTTCTTTCGGCAGATTCGTCGATGCAAGGTATGTCAGGCTCTGTCTGACCTCCTCCTCCGACTACTGGTGGGTGGTCAACGAGATCTCCTTCACCTTCGGACCGGAGAGCGAATATGCGGGACAGCTTCCCGAAATGCCGGTGTTCCGCCTTGACAGTGACGGAACCATAAATTCCGGAAGCGAATACGTGATAAAGTCATCCGGCTCGGATTATGCGCTTGCGGTCTCCGGCGGAACGCTTACATCGGTAACGGTTTCTCCCGATGACAACGCGGTTTCGACAGATAACGACTACGCGGTCTGGGTTATCACGAAATCAGGCAGCGGTTATACGATAAGAAACAAGGGGAGCGGGCAGTATCTGAGGATAACCGCGTCAGGCAACTGGTTCTGGTCATCGGAAGCCACGCTGTCGCTCTCGCAGTCGGCATCGGTTTTCTATGCCGAGGGAAGCGGTACTTATTCATTCTACGTGTATTCCGGCAGAAGGTACTACTATCTCGGTCTGAACGGCACGGTTCCGACCGCAACCTCCGGCGGATATCAGATATCGACAGGATTCCTGCTCTATCTTGCCGATAACTGACGGCAGACATTAAAAATCCCCCTTCTTTTCCGGCGTGCGGAAGAGAAGGGGGGTGTTTTTGGTGCATAAGGTGTGGTATAATGAAAATGCGGCGGGAGGATGCGGTTTTTTCGCAGAGTTCCATACTCAGAATCTGCGCCTGAATAAACCGGGGAAAAACGGAAATAAGTATACCGACGAAAGTACCGAAAAATCAGCGGTTCGCAGAGTTCCATACTCACCCGGAACCGTGTATTTCACTGTGCGGAAGACCGTTTCCGGGGGCGGCGGAAAGTGCCGGAAAACCGCTGCGGACAGGCGGCCTCACATCCTGAAGAAATCGTTCATTCCGGTCACGGCGCGCGGGCTGACTGCTCTTTCTGACGGCGATAAAACTCTTTCAGAAGCCCAGCTTCGGCAGCTTGTTCATGTTTTCGCGCTTCAGCTCCATCGAAGAATGGACATATCTTTCAAGCGTTATCTGCGGGCTTGCGTGGCCGAGTACCTCCGAAAGGCTCTTTATCTCAAACCCCGCCTCTATGCATCTTGTGGCAAAGCTGTGCCGGAGCGAATGAAAATGCACGCCGTCAAGCCCGCACGCCGCAGTGTAATTCCTCAGCCGGTACTGAAGCGTGCGCGGCTCCATGAATTTTCCGGATGTTCCGGTCAGAATATACGCGCCGGGGTCTGCAACGGCAAAACGGCGGCAGAGAGCAAGCGCGGAATCTCCGAGCGGAATCATGCGGAAGGACGAAAAGCTTTTCGGGTCGGTGATGACGATTTTTGTTCCGCCGTCACTCTTCAGCCGCTGCATGGTTCCGGCAACGCGGATTATCCCGTCGTCAAGGAAGATGTCTCCCCATCTCAGCGCGCATATCTCGCCGATCCGCATTCCGGTTAGCAGGGCGAGCAGGGTTCCGAATCTGGCAAGATCGGTATCGGTCAGAAGATATTCGGTAAATCTCTCCTGTTCCTCCCGTGACAGCACACGCATTTCGTGTCTCTCCTCCCTCGGATAGGCTATCTCAAGGTTCCGCAGAGAGGGAAATCGCTTTGCTCCGTACGTCAGTACCGCGTGAAGAAGCGTGAGAATGTCCCTTACCGTTTTGACCGACAGTCCGTCGGCGATCAGCGAACGCGAAAAGCCGTCCACCGCAAGTGGGTTCAGCGACCGGATATATGCGTTTCCGAGTCCGGGCTTTATACGGTTTTCTATCACTGTTCTGTATTTGACGAAGGTCGATTCCTTTACCCGGTTTTCACGGAGCATAAGCCACTCGTCGCAGAGGCATGAAAGGCGCGTTTTTGCCGGATTTCCGGTGTCTGTGCCGTTTATTACTGCCGCCTTCATCAGATTTGACTTTTCCTTTGCCCCGGCGTAGGTTGCGGCGTAGCAATAGCCGTATATGGCTTTTCCGTCGGGCTGATAGCCCCTGATGTAACGCGCCTCCCATCTGCCGTCCTTCCTCTTGTAGATGTTTTCTCCTTTTTTGCTCATGTTTTTCTCCTTATTATTGTATGTGTCTTTATTTTCTGCGCAAGTTTGCGCCCGGTGACGGAGATCCTGACGGCTTTAATCCGCGTCCTGACTCTGCCGGGGGGATATTTTACCGCAAACAGGCGGAATTTTTTTCGGAACCGTGAAAAAAACTTTGATTTGTTTATAAAACCTATTGCAATTCCGGTTACGGTGTGATATAATCTTACTCGTAGAGTATGGAACTCTGCGAACCAAAAACCGGCACAAACGGAAGATGAAAGGAGCAATTAAGCCTGATTTCACTCCGTTCTTATTGTTGTCCGGTAAAATATACCGGTCACTTACGGAATGCCGTGTATATTATACATCATTTATGCTAAGGAGAGAATCCCGATAATGCTGTCGACGAAAGAACATGAACAGAAAACCGCAGCCCTTATGGACGGAGCCGTCCGTTCGGTTGCGCTTTACGGACTTGAAAACGCCTCTACGAAAACCATCAGTGCCTGCTGCGGAATAAACGAAGCCTATATTTACCGTTATTTTGAAAGCAAGGAAGATCTGCTGGCAAAAACGTTCGAGCGTGAGGACAAGCTGTTTCTTGACATGATTCTTGACAATTTCCCGGTTCTCAGCTACGAAAGCATCGATTACGAGGTGCGCTGCCGCCTGCTCTTCATGCGCTGCTGGAAATATGTAACCGGCAGGCCGTCCGAGCTGAAGTTCTATATGAGATATTATCACTCTCTCATGTACAACACGTACTCGTTTGTAAATCACACAAAGCAGTACTCGATACTCGTTGATAAGCTGAGAAGCGCGTTCCCGGCAGAGGGAGGCGGCGTGGAGCTTATCATGCGTCACATTCTTGACACTTTGCTCACTACCGCGCTTATGTATGTCAGCAATCCCGAGGGCATTGACTCCGACGAGGTTGCCGAGATAAATTTCAAAATGATATTCAGTGTCGTCAGGGAGTTTATCGACAAGAACAAGCTCGCCGCAGCCGCAACGGGTAAACAGTCCGGAGTATGAAAAAAAGCGGTATCAGAAAGGCTCTGAATGCGGTCACAACGGTTCTTGTTGTGATGGTCGTTCTCCTTGCGGTTGCGCTTGTCGGCGTAAGGATCGTCGGTATCAGAACCTATGCGGTTATTTCCGGTTCGATGGAGCCTGTCTATCCCACCGGTTCACTGCTTTATGTAAAGCCGGTGAAGACAGAGGAGCTGAAGGTCGGCGACACGATAACCTTCATGCTTGACGAAAAGACGGTCGCCACACACAGGATAATCGAGGTCATTCCCGACGAAGAAGAGCCGGGGGTGATAAGATTCAGAACAAAGGGAGATGCGAACGAAACTCCCGACGGCGCCCCGGTTCACTGCCGGAACGTGATAGGAAAGCCGCTGTTTGCGATACCGTATCTCGGATATTTCGCGAACTTCGTTCAGAACCCGCCGGGGCTTTATCTTGCGATAGGAGCCGCCGCGATACTTGTCATCATGGTTTTTCTGCCCGATCTCATAAAGGATGAGCCTAAAAAGGTTTCCGGAGACGGAAACGGCGGGGATGGAAAAGATGACGGGAAGAACAGCGGGGAAGAATAAAAACAAATAACGCTCTTGGTTTTCCGCGCCGGTTTCCGACAGCGGGTTTATGAAGAGCGTATTTGTCGGGGCTGATTTTAGTGTGTACTTACTACAAGATGTCTCAAACCAATACTGGTGTTGTGGCGGGCAATGCTTGTTTTTTGACATTGTCGGTACTAAGACGCATATAATGGTCGATTCCTTTTCTGCAAAGTTCGCTTTGTTGAATCATATAGGAAAATCTATCGGAAAGGAGGAATAACGATGAAAAAAGCACTTTTTATTATGTTATCTGCTGCACTTATAGTCTGCGCTACAGTGGCAGGAACGCTTGCGTGGCTGACTGACACGACGGAGCCTGTGGTGAATACCTTCACCGTCGGGGATATCAATATCACTCTCACTGAAAGTGAAAATCTTGACCTGAAAATGGTTCCGGGTCGGACGATCACCAAAGACCCGAAGGTAACTGTTAAGAAAGGCTCGGAGGCTTGCTGGCTGTTTGTGAAGGTTGTGAAGTCCGGTAACTTCGATAGCTTCATGACATTTGAAATGGCTGACGGCTGGATTGCTCTTAGCGGGTATGCGGGGGTTTACTATCGCAATGTAGATGCTACGAATGCAGATACAGGCTTTGATGTTCTTAAGGACAATAAGGTGATGGTTCTTGAAACTGTAACCAAGACTATGCTTGAGGGCGTAAAGAATGCAGACGGTACACCTAACGAGAATGCTCCCACCCTCACCTTTACCGCGTATGCGGTGCAGAAGGACGGTATCAATGATGCCGCCACTGCATGGGGAAAAGTCACCCCCTGATTCTCCATTACGAAAAAATTAATATCCATAAAGGAGAAGTATCATGAAAAGAAAAATAGTAACCGTTTGCCTCGCGGCTGTCCTTGTTATCATTGCTGTCGCAGGCGCTTCGCTGGCGTATCTGACGGATACCGATGAAAGAACCAACACCTTTACTGTGGGCGATGTTGATATCACACTCATCGAGCAGAGAAAGGGTGCAAACGGTCTTGAAAGCTATGGCGAAGGAAGCTACAAACTCAAGCCCGGCAAGTCCAATGACGGGAACGCCGTTTCAAAGATCGTGACTGTCAAGAACAACGGCACCGAAGATGCATATGTTTGGGTTGAGCTCCGCATTCCCGCATACCTTGTAAGTAATGAGTACAAGGCTGAGCCGCACACCAATGAAAGCAAAAATGCCCTTCACTGGAACAGCTACGGCTGCTTCAATGTTGAGTACAACTCCGGAAACTATTGGAGACTTGCGGTCTCTGACGGAATCGTTGACGCAGATCACAAGGTTACCGATGCAAATATGGTAGCTGTTGAGGACGGTCTTTGGTACGATTATGAGTATGTCGGAACCGAGGACGGCGGCAATACTGTTGTTATCAGAACCAAGATGAAGGACGTTCTTCCTGCCGGAAAGACCTCTCTCCCGGCTCTTGCACAGGTTTATATGGACTGGCGCGTGACCAAGACTGCTGATGGTTATAAGCTCCCTGACGGAACTGAAATTGCGAAGGATGCTTCGTGGAAAATAGACGTAAGGGCGTATGCAATTCAGGCTGACGGTATCAATGGTATTGACGCAGCAATTGCGGCATTCGCTGATAACGGAAAATAATTTTGAAAGGATATAAAAAAACATGACAAAGAAGAAATTTTTGGCTGTTGCACTTGTTGCAATCTTAGCCATAACGGCTGCGGTGGGCGCTTCGCTTGCGTATCTGAAGGATACCAAGACCGTAACAAACACTTTCACGATCGGTAACGTGAAGATAGAGCTGCTTGAATCCCAGTACCACCGCGTCAATGCCGGAAAGGGCAATGCCACCGGATTGACCGAGCCTTCGACAGGCGGGTATCTGTGGGCTGCCAATGTCGATATGCAGGGCACACCCGAGAACACCCCCAACTTTGTAACCTCTGGTGAGACCTGGAACGGTCTGTACTTCTCCGATGCGCAGATCGAGGCTGATGCCGAGGGATATAAAAACGGCTATTTTAAGGATCATGCGGAAAACATGGTTCCCGGCAGAAACGTCCGCAAGAACCCCTATGTAAAGAATACCGGCAGTAACGATGCATATATCCGCGTCCGTGTTCTTGTTCCCGTGTCACTCTTTGATGTGATCGACAACGGTCCGTCCTACTGGACATCCTCAGCTTTAAACGAGGGACAGGTCACCTCCGAGGCGGTCAATGCTTACAATACAGAAGGTCCTGATGCCGTCAAGAAGGTCATGCGCGGCGGCATAGATTATTATGAGTACGACTTTACATTCACCAAGGCTGTCAAGCCCGGTGAGCTGACTTTCTGGAACGTATGGGGCAACATCGCAATCAACAAGAATGCAACTGCAGAACAGCTTGCCGGCGTTGAATCATTCGATGTTATCTTTGAAGCCGACGCCATTCAGGCAGATGGCTTTGCAGATGCAACCGCGGCATTTGCGGCGTTTGACAAGCAAAAATAATTATCTGAAAGGACAATCATCATGTCAAAAAAGAAGATAATAACCCTTGCGCTCGTCGCTATCGTCGCGATAACCGCAATTGCAAGTGCATCTCTCGCTTACTTTACCGACACAAAGACTGCCGACAACACCTTCACAATGGGAAATGTAAAGATTACCCTTGACGAGGCACCTGTTGACGAGTTCGGACAGGCAGCTGACGGCGAACGCGTTACCGGCAACCGGTACGGGCCTTCCGCCGTATATCCGGGCGCAGTCCTTCACAAGGACCCGACGGTACATAATGTCGGCGATTATCCTGCCTACATCCGCGCAACCGTAAACGTCAGCAACTGGATGAACCTTGTCGGCGCTTACTATCCGGACTTCAACGAGACGTTCCCGAACGAGGGCTACAAAGCGGCTCTCAACCTCCTTGTCGGCGAGCTCGGCGAGGGTTGGTCTGTTGTTGGCGTTGTCGCAGGCGACACGTTCACGATCGGTCAGTTCGATGCCAAGTTCATCCTCAAGTATGAGGGCGAGCTTGCTCCCGGAGCTGACACCACAGCAATGTTCAACAACGTTACCATTCCGGCAGGAATCGACAACGTAAATGCTGACAGCTTTGACAGGGTCACCGTTGTCGCTCAGGCAATTCAGGCAAATGGCTTTGACAGCTGGGAAGCAGCTTTCGCGGCATTTGATGCTTAATTTCCGCTGAATTTCAGCAAACCGGCACCCCCGGAATCCGGGGGCTGCCGTATCGGAGTACCGGAGAATTTTTCCGATGCTCCGATACGGCATCGTAAATTCTGTTCAAACATATAAGGAGACGGTCATGAAAGGAAAAAACTACAAGCGCAAAGCAGCGGTAATCTCCGCAATAGCAATAACCGCGGCACTTGCCGCATACGGCACGGCAGCGTACTTTACTGCGGAGGACACCGCAACGAACGTAATAACCGCCGGGAACGTGAAGATTCAGCTTGTCGAGCGCATGAAGTCCGGCGATGAACTTGTTCCGTTCACGGATGCTGTCGGCGTTATGCCCGGCGCACGCGTTTCGAAGATAGCGCAGGTCGAAAACACCGGTTCTCAGCCCGCGTGGATAAGGGTTTCGGTCGCGAAGGCTGTCGAGCTTGCGCAGGGCGTGGAGGGCGAGATCGATCTTTCGCTCGTCACACTTGACATTAATACCGAATACTGGACGGAGCGCGACGGTTTTTATTACTACAACACCGCGCTTGAGCCTGGCAAAACGACCGAGCCGCTCTTTACCGAGGTCGTCTTCGACGAGTCGATGAGCAACCTCTATCAGGACAGCCGCGCCGTCATAACCGTCAACGCCTACGCAACACAGACGGCGAACAACGGCACGTCCGCCGCCGATGCCAAGGGCTGGCCGGAAGTTTAAGGAGAAGGGGGTAGCCTAATGTTTTACGCAAAACACAGATCCCGCCGCAAAAAAATGAAATTCGTCAAGGGCATTGCCATGCTCCTTTGCCTTGTTACCATATTCACGTCGGTGTGGGTGGGAAACCTTGGGATCGGGGCGGAGGATGGCGATCGCTCTGAGACCGTAAAAATCACCGTTAACTACGTTTATAAGTCAAATAATGCTATGGTGGCTCAGCCGTATACTGCTCAGATTGAAAAGGGCGCGTCCTTCAAAAAGACCCTTGAAGTGCCGAAGCTGTTCAATTATTCGATCCCGAACGATGAGGCTATAGGGCTCGACACAGACAGTATCGTTCTTACGAAGGACGAGGCGACCGGGAAATATTCGCTGGCATTCGATCTTCAGTCGGTTGACAAAAACATTGATGTCACGCTTTATTATGTCGCGGGAACGGCAAAGTACACGGTGTATCATTACTATCAGAATCTTGAGAATGACAAGTATACACTTGACCCGAAAATTGTCGAGCTGACCGGGGATATTGATGCCTACACGGAAGCTGTCGCGAATAGTCGCGAAGGTTTCAGATGCGAGGATGTTCCGCAGTACGTCATAGCTGCGGACGGATCGACAAGTGTCGAGATCTATTACAAGCGTTTGTTATACACCGTGACATTTGATGTAAACGGCGGTATTGACGGTCCTGAGCCGATTTACGCAAAGTACGGAACGGTTATTGAGGCCAAGGACATAAAAGAACCGAAGCGCAAGGGTTATACATTCCTCGGATGGGCGCCCGAACTTAAAAACAGTCTCACCGTCACCGAGAACATCACCTATATAGCACAGTGGCAGGCCGAAAAGGGACAGGCTGATTATACCATTGTTCTTTGGGGACAGAATGCCAATGACGATGAGTATTCTTACCTCAGTTCTCATGAGGCTTGGGGAAATGTGGGGAATCAGGTTACTTGGAACGATAACCCGTTGATTAATCATGTTCATACGGATGAATGTGGATCGAACTATTGCAAGTTAGAGGAGCATACACATAGAGATGGTTGTGGATATGCTTGTTCACACGCTCCCGGTCATGTACTGCGTCCGGATTGCTTTGGGCTTGCGGTTGATTTGGCGGCAGTTGATCCGAACAACGGTTATGGTGACAATGATGCAAGGACACATTTTGAAGATGAATGTGATAATAAAAATTGGCGTAACAACTATACTTGTAAAGGATTAAAACAGTATCTAAAAAATGGTTCAGTGTGTCAATATAAAAACGGAACTAGTAACGATATATTGGGTTTTAATGTAACTTATGAGTATTACTACTTCTTCTATTTGAATGGTAAGTATTATGAAATATCTGAGGAGCAGTACAATAGTCTGAAATCTAACACCGGAAAATCAGTTGTTCATGGTAATGATACTTATTATGTCTATGAGGGGAAGAATGTTGATTGTACTCATACTCATATTGGTACTTGTTATAGTTGTGGTAAAACAGAACACAAGCATTCTAAACATTGCTGCGGTATTACCGACACGGCAGAAAAGCACATGCAGGAACTTCATCCCGGAAGCAACCTGTGGGAATACGATCACAGCGATACCGTTACCGTCTCTGCTGACGGCATGACAGTACTGAACGTGTACTTCACAAGAAAGGTTTTTAAACTTCAATTCCGGAAGAGAAACTCCAATAACAACGATTTTGGCACGATAGAAGCTCGGTGGGGTAAGAATATCGAATCCGAATACAAAGAAATTGTTAAAAAAGCGGGCAGCAGCTTCTGGAGTGAAAATAAATATGCAGAAGGTCCATATACAAATTATATCGGTGTGATGCCGCAGAGGGATATCACCTATTACCGTCACGAACCCAGCGGTTCCGGCACAAACACGATGACGTATTACGGCGAAGACCTTAACGGCGACTATCAGATAATTTTCACTATAAACTTTAAGGGAACGGGTTATTATGTAACCGATGAAGACCGTTATCAGTTTGAAGGCTATACATTTGACCACGGCGCAGCAAACGGTGCTAACTGCAATGGGGCAAAATTCTACTATAAACGCAATTCTTATGCGCTTGAATTTTACTCCGCAAACACAAACACACCGGACAGGACAGAGACCCCGAAGTTTCAGGAGACATTGGGGAGATACTACTATCGTCCTGTTGAAAAGCCCGATACGGTCGAACCCGATGCGGTTTTCGTCGGTTGGTATCTCAACCCGGAATGCACCGGCGAAGAGTATGACATTTCTGCTCATACCATGCCTGCAAATAACATAGCGCTCTATGCCAAGTGGGTAAACGGTCTGTACACCGTCAGAACCTATACTGACGACACGCTGGTGACACCCTACACCTACGAAGGTTATTCCGGTGTGCAGGGAAATATTGAAAAATACACCCTTGCAACAGCACCGACTGATCCGAAAAAGGACGGTTGTGTATTTGTCGGATGGTTCTATAAGGACGGAGAAGCAGAAAAACCGTTCTCATTCACAATGCCGATAACGAGGGATTATGATCTGTATCCCAAGTTCGACGATCAGGTGTCGATAGAGTACACGGTACATTACTACAAAACCGGTACGACCGATAAGGTTGCAGACGACAAAGTCAATACCGTAAAAATCGGAACAACGGTAACGGAAAAGGCAAAGATGGGCACGGAGCTGAACCTTTTGTCGGAAGTAATGCAAAAAAAGTACTACCCGGCAAAAACCAGCACCAGTGAAGTCATCAAGGTAGTGGGGCAGGAGATCATCTTCTACTACACAGAGGCAGCTTCTGTTAAGTACACAGTATACTATCAGGATGCAAACGGCAAAAACCTGAAAGACCCGGTAACCAAAACCACCGAGTATTCTACCGTTACTGAGCCGTATTTGCCGATAGACGGTTACGCGCCGCATCAGTTCAGTATTACCAAGGATATGTCTGCTGATCCGAAACAGAACAAGATCGTATTCATCTATTATCCGACTCTCACCACCCTCAACATCCGCAAAACCGGGTTTGACGCGGCAGACGCCGGAACAACCTTCATCTTCCGCATCAAAGGAACCGACGAGAATACGAAGAATATCGACCTGAGGGTAACTATTCACGGTTATGTATCGGGCGGTGATGTCCCGAACGTCACCGTTGCCGACCTCCCGGTGGGCAGCTACACTGTGACGGAGGAAAGCGACTGGTCGTGGAGATATCAGCCGACGAACGGTGAGCAGCCTATCACGCTCGACCCGGATGGGGCAAAGAACGTTCTGACTTTTGAGAACGAGAGAAAAGACGGTCAGTGGCTCAGCGGCGACGCGTACAACAATAATCTTTACAAGCCTGACAGCAACTGAGAAAGGAGGCACGAACATTGAATTCCGAAAACAACACCCGCAAAAGGGTTCCGAAGCCTGTTAGAAGAAGGCAGAAAGCCAAGAGGGTCGGTTCAGGCTTCGTCCTCCTGATCCTCGCGGCGGTTCTCGCAATCGGCGGGACGCTGGCTTACATCATTGCAAATACTGTATCTGTCGAGAACAAGTTCACCCCCGGTGAGGTCAGGTGTGAGGTTCTTGAGGATTTTGACAAAATCACTAAGTCCAATGTAAGAATCAAAAACACCGGCAACACCGCCGCGTACATCCGCGCCACATATGTTGTGACGTGGCAGAAAGACGACGGTACGGTAAACGGAAAGATGCCGGTTGTGGGTACAGACTACACGATAGAATTTGCCGAAAACAGCGGTTGGAAGCTGATAGGAGACTACTGGTACTATACATCACCGGTCGCGGCCGGCGGCGAAACCGGGGTTCTGATAGCTTCCTGCAAATTGGCAGAAGGTACAGCGGTGCCGACAGGCTATCATCTTTCGGTTGAGATCATTGCCTCCGCGATTCAGTCCGAGCCGGCATCGGTTGTGGCTGAAAAATGGCACGTTGCTGTTGACAATGGCAAAATCACAGGTGCGGCGGCATCAGCTGACACCACGAAAGGAGCGTGAGGAGCATGAAAAAGACACTCAGATCGGCTCTTGTGCTGTTCCTTGCGGTTATCCTGCTTGCCGCCTCCGCGCTGACCGTCTTTGCCGACGGCACGGTGACCTACGACGGCGACGCCAAGAAGTTTATCTTCAAGCCGGGCAGCCGCCATTCTCCGACCGACCTTTTTGACGGGTTCAAGGACGTTATGCCCGGGGACACGCTGAAGCAGAAGGTCGTTATCAACAACAAAATCTCAAACAAGGTCAAGATCAAGCTGTATATGCGCTCTCTCGGCGCGGAGCGGGGCTCTGAGGAGTTCCTCTCGCAGATGACACTCACGGTGAATCAGGTCGGCGCTTCCGAGCTTTTCAGGGCTCCGGCGGATCAGACTGCGCAGCTGACGGACTGGGTGTACCTCGGAACGGTCTTTTCAGGCGGAAAGATCGAGCTTGAGCTGACCCTTGACGTTCCGGTGACGCTTGACAACGGTTTTCAGGACGCGGTCGGATATCTTGACTGGCAGTTCAGAATCGAGGAGCTTCCGGTGGAACCCGACGACCCCAAGCCCCCGCAGACCGGGGACAACATTAAGACCGTGCTCATCATCGCGGGCGCGGCGGTTGTCGTGCTTGTCGTATTCTTTGTGATCTTTGCAAAGAGGCGCAGACGCGACGACGAGGAATGATTTTTTCCGGCAGTACCGAACAGGTGCTGCCGGATTTTTATTGACAGAGAGACGGTGGAATGATATAATAAAACAAAGGGGGCGGTGAAATGCAGACAGACGACTATTACGTCAGGAATTATAACCGGAACAACGACGTGTGCGTATGGAAGCAGAAGAACGTCGGTTATTACGAAAGCTCCGAGCTGTCGCTTTTCGAGATCGGCGTTGAAAAATGCACGCCCGGTTTTGACTGGGGACCCGACAGAAAGGGATTTCACATGCTTCACTATGTTTTTTCCGGCAAAGGTTCGCTGATGGTGAACGACCGGTATTTTGATATTTCCGCGGGGCAGGTGTTCTATATTGCGTCGAATGATTTTGCATATTATAAAGCCGACGCGGAGATGCCGTGGAAGTATATCTGGATACGTTATTTCGGGACGAAAGCGTCGATAATCATGAATTTCACGAGTCTGCCGGACAGGTTTGTGATGAATGATACGGCTGACGGATTTGTCAACTGCTCGCTCAATGCCATTCTCAAGGCGGTCATGAAGGACAGCAGTGTAAATATGTACTCCCTGACCGGGCTTTTATACTGTTTCCTCGGCGGGCTTGTCGACAGGTTTCCGAAGAAGGACACGCAGATCGACAGCACGGCTCTCGGATATCTTGATGCGCTTATTGATTATATTCATCTGAACTACGCAAAGCCGAATGTCATAACCGGCATGGCGCACGACAGAAATCTGTCAAGATCGTATATCTACAAGCTGTTCCGGCAGTATCTTGATGTTTCCCCGTCGGAGTACCTCGACGGATTCAGAATCGGGCGCGCCTGTTCGTACCTTAAGGAAACCAACGCAGCGATAAGCGATATTGCGCATTCTGTCGGTTACAGCGAAACTGCGAGCTTTTTCCGGGCATTCAAACGGAAAACCGGCATGACACCGCACGAATACCGGGTCAAAAACGCGATCTGACACAATCTTACAAACACAAACGGGTCTCCGCACAGTACTGCGGAGGCTTTTTTTGTTCCGTCAGGAAACATACGGACATTAAATTGAAACATTCAATCATTTAATTTTCACAGCTGTTGTGATAGAATAATACCGAAATCAAAGAAAGGATTTTTGATAATGAAAAGAAAAATTCAGCGAATTGCGGCACTTCTTGTGACTGCTGCGGCGCTTGCCGGCTTTGCATCGTGCAAAAGCGATAAAAAACCGGATGAAGGGACAAAAGATGTGCCGGTTGGCAGCGATTATCCGGAGTATCTGACCGGAAAGACCTACGGCGGCGATACTGTCCGTTTTCTCGTGGCAAGCGAGTGTCTGTATGATTTCACTCTCAGCGAAGATGACGAGGGTGACGACGCAATATCTGCGGCGGCACTGAAGAGAAATCTGCTTGTGTCTGAATATCACAACGTCAGGCTCGAATTCATCGACGGCGGCGGGATCAACGAGTTCAACCCGAAGATGCTCGGCGTCGTGCAGGCGGGGGACCCGACATATGACATATTCTGTCTATGACATATTCTGTCCGCCGTACTGGTGGAATACCGGCAACGAGGGAGTTGCAGCCAATCTCTCGGAGATAAGCGTGTTCGACTTCTCACAGCCGTGGTGGTACAGATATATCAATGACGACCTTGCGTCGATAACCGACCAGTCGGATTACCGGCTTCTCGGCGCGCTTGCCGCAAACGTGACGGAATTCATCCACCCGTCCCAGTGCGGTATATGGTCTTGGACCGACTGCGCGGAGGGAGTTTGGGATTTTGTCCTTGCGATGACAAACTCAATGATCGGCAGAATGCATATATGCGGTGATTTCGCGTCGCTCTCCGATGAAAAGAAGAGCCTGCTGAAAGAAGCCTGCGCATTCTATAAGAGCTACCGGCATATCTTCTCCTCCTGCCGTACATATCACCACACGCTTCCTGAGGCTTATACCCACGGCGGCGCGAAACTGAGGTGTACCAAGCTGAGGGCAGGGAACAACGCCGAAGCAGTTGTCGTTGCACAGCGCGTTGGCTCTGATACAGATAGCGTAAATGTGAAATTCCCCGGACTTCTGCCGGGCGAATACACCATAACGACCTATCCGTCATCGGAACCGGTGACCGCCGCTTCCGCGATGCTTGCGTCGGAAGGGATCGACATAAAGCTGCCGTCAGAGATCTGCGGCAGAGCGGTTTATCTGAGAAAAAACGATAACTGAATATCAAAAAGATCCATTCCGGGTGTTCCGGGGCGGATTTTTTGTTTGCGGGAAATAAAAAAGTTTTTATCTTTTTGTTAAGATGGTATTGACAACAATATAGAAGTATGTTATAATAGTCTCACAGTAAAGTCAACGTTGACACTATATTGAGAACAAAACAGGAATAGATTTTACCCGGAGAAAGAGAAAAACACCTCCGGATGAAATAAAAGGCAAAGCCAAATTCAGAAAGGAGCTTTTCTCCCGGACGAATGGGAGAAAACAAAAAAGTCATGAAAAAAGTATTATCCATGATCCTTGCGGTGCTTACCGTATCGGTACTGCTGGCAGCTGCGGTTTCCGCTGCTTACTACAAGACCATTCCGGGCAACCTCATCAAGGACGGCGACTTCAACAGCGCTGATGTTGCAGATTACTTCTGGATGAATCCCGATGAGGGTCCTTACCGCGGCGGAACCTGCGTATGGCAGAAGGACGGCGGTGCCGGCAACTCCGGATGTATCAGAATGAACGGAACAGACAACGTTTCCTCGGTTCCTGCCCTTGTGCCAAGAAACCTTGTTGACGGGGTTGTTGACGGGAAAAATGTTGATGCAAAAATGTGGCCGCAGGTCGTTGAAGGCAAGAAGTATGTTGCTATGATAGACGTTTTCAGACCCGTGGGCGTTGACGCAACAGTTCAGTGGGATACCGAGAACGGTCTTGTTGCATATCAGCGCGCTGCCAAGAACGGCGAGTGGGAAAGAATTGTCACCATCTGGACTGCCAACGCCAGCGGCAACTGCCATCTGCGTGTTGTCAATGAGTGCCTGGACGGCGGTATCGGTCTCAAGCCTGATCAGTACGTCCTTCTCGACAACTTCTACTTTGCAGAGTACAAAGAGGGTGTGAACTACACCGAAATGGTCAATGAGGGAACTCCCGATACCGGTGACAACGCAGTTGTTATCTCCGCTGTTGTTGCAGCTGCTGCTCTTTCAGGCGTCTGCGTAGTAGCAGGAAAGAAGAAGAGCAGATAATTCTGCGGGAAAGACATCTTTCTTATAACGTCGGTTTATCCGGCAGACATTAAAGTTACGGGATAAGGCGGAAAGCGCTCACTTGCCGCTCCGCCATAACCTGACATAAACGTGAAAGGGCTTGTTTCAATAATGCAGTCGGACAAGCCCTTTTACAAACCTTTCATTAAGGAGAAAGACATGAAAAAAGCACTCATATTCCTTCTTGTTCTCCTCACCGTCCTGCCCTGCGCCATCGCGTGCAAGACCGGCGGAGATTCAGAGAACACAAAGGGAACAGGGGACAATACAACCGGCGGAAGTCAGGCGGCCTCAACGCCCGCGGGAACAGAGGATCCCTTTGACGACAAGGTTCCGGAGGATCTGAGATTCGACGGAAGAACCTTCACAATGACAGGACCGATCCCCTCGGGATATGTCGTTTTCTATCAGGAAGAGGATTCCGATGACCCGGTCGATTCTGCGGTTTACAAGCGCAATATGATCCTTGAGGATCGCTTCGGCATCAAGATCGTCGGTATCGAGCTTGGTCAGACCGACAGCCACGCCGATGCATTCTCGTCTTACGTCAGCAGCGGCGATGACATTATCGATGTCATGGGCATCGGCTTCTATCAGTCGGGTCTTGCCATGATCATTAACGACTATGTCCTTCCGTGGAACGATGTCAAGTACATAAACGTTGACCGCGACTGGTGGAACAAGTCGGCTACCGAGACGCTTTCGATACTCGGCAATTACTACTACCTCACCGGTGATATAAACGTCGGCGCGCTCCGCTGCACAATGCCGATATTCTTCAACAAGACGGAGGCAGAGGAGTACAAGGACGTTGTCGGCGATCTGTATCAGACCGTCCGCGACGGCAAATGGACATATGAGCTGTTCCTTAACTACATCAAGGCATACAGCCACGACAACGGCGACGACGTTCAGGACGAAAACGACTATTACGGACTTGTGCAGAATGGATACACGCTTATGTCGCACCTCTATTATGCCGACGTTGTTACCGCAGTGGTCAACGACAACGGCGCGGAGCTTATGCTGACCGACGACAAGATTGTCGGAATCGTTGACAGGGCGCGTGAGCTTCTCAACAACAAGTACTATTCATACGTAAGAGACGGCGATCAGGAGATATCCGACATATTCTTCTCCGACCGTGCGCTGTTTATGAACACCGACCTTTCGTCCGCCGGAAAATGGAGAGACAAGAACACCGATTTCGGAATTCTTCCCCTTCCGAAGTACGACGAGGCTCAGGAGAACTACACGACCTACACCGACCAGTGGGGTCTGATGCTTGCTCTGCCCTGCACGGCTCAAGATCCCGACCGCACGGGTGCAGTGCTTGAGGCTATGGCTGCGCTCTCAAAGAAGCTCGTAACACCGGCTTACTATGACGTCATGCTTCTCGGAAAGCTGAAGCGCGACGACGAAAGCGAAGAGATGCTTGACATCCTTTACAAGAACGTTGTTTACGATCCCGGCACGATATATGCCGGCGACCTCAATCTGCTTCCGATGAATGCCTGCGTCAGACGCGACGCAAGCCTTACCACATGGTATGCGCAGATGTCCGAGGCACTTCTCAACAACATAACCATACTTTACGACCACGTCCGTCAGTCAAAGGGCTGATACGGATTTTTGGGGGCTGCTGAATAACATCGTGTTTTTAGCAGCCCCATCGGGCTTTATATTACCGGGACGGAAATACAATAAAAATATGAAAAATATCTTGAAAACACTGCTTCCTGTGCTTTTTGCCGCGGTTATTATCGCCGGCTGTTCACGGGAAAGCGACGGCAAGGAGGAATCAAGCGACAGTATGAGCACGATCGTAACCGACACAGGAACTACGGGGATCCCCGCGGATGCGGAAAAGGGACTCTCGCTTACCTCCGGAGATGCCGCACTCTCATTTTACGTAAAAGACGACAGCATAGTCATAAACTCCTTCGGGACGGATAAATATCAGCTTGCCGCAGATGCCGCCTGCACGCTTCCGGCACAGTACCGGCTGAACGACGGCGATTTTCTTACGGAATTCAGCTGGAAATTCGATGCGGCATATGAATATACCGGCGACAGGGAAGAGGCGGGGTACAGGCTCGTCTTTTCCGATGAGAATGCCGGAATGAAATGCGATATTATAATAACGGCGCGCACCGGGCTGGCGGGACCGTTTGAATTTTACGGATATCTTTACTGCACCGGTGAAAAGACAGTGCTTGTTCAGCCCGACAGCTATTTTGCCGCAACGATTAAAAAAGAAGGTAATCCGACGGCATGGACCTTCGGCAAAGAGGGCTGGCTTGCAGAGGGCGTGAAGAAATATTCCGGAGAGTATTATTCCGGAACCGGCATCCGCAAGAAGGAAATAAAGAACAACACGATCAAAGCCTCCTGCAAGGTCAGCTCCGACTATCCGAATCCCGGTTCGCTTCCGATGATGTACATTGACGGCGGGGATTACGGACTTATATTCGCGCAGGAGTGGTCAAGCGGACTGCTGACCGCAAAGGGTAAGGACGATACCCTGACCCTCGGCGCGGCACTTGACCCGAACGGTGAGCTTTCTACATATCTCAATCCGGGCGACAGTATGCTTCTGCCGCCGGTATATATCGGGGTATATGAGGGCGACGTTGAGGTCGGGTCGAACCTTTTCAAGCACTGGTTCCTTCGCTACAAGGCGCCAGAGTGTATGACCGAAAATCAGAACGAGCCGCTGACGCAGTATGACTACTGCCTTGAGACAGACATTGAAAATGCCGTGAAATACTGCGGCTTTGAGAGCCTTAAGCTCGATTACGGCTGGTGGGCAGGCGGCAGACCGGCAGAGGTCATGGCGACTCCCGGCTTCTGGATGCGCGAGGGGCTTCTCAAGGAAGGCACGCACTTCCTTACGGAAATGAAGTTTCTGAACATGAAAGCTCTCTGCGATGCGGCAAAGGCGCAGGGCGGAACAGTCACCGTTTACTATATGCCGCGCGACACGATGCTGAATCAGGCGGGGATCCCGACATCTCTTGGCAAGAACGGGCATCCGGAGTGGTTCTCGAACGTGAAGATAAACGGACTGAATGCCTCCGCCGATTTCGGAAATACCGAGTGTGTGGCGTTTTTTCAGAAGTATATGGGAGATTTCTTCACAAAGAACGGCATCACGACCTGGAGAAGCGATTTTGAGCCTATCTGCCACACCTCCGACAAGGCGAACCGCCACAAAGCGGGCGGAAACGATGTTCAGTACTGGTGCACCGTCGGCTTCGGAGAGCTTGTCGATTATCTGTACGAAAACGTTCCCGGTTTCCGCTATGAGTCCTGCTCTTCCGGCGGAATGATGAAGGATCTCTTCACCGCGACCCGTGCGACGGTCATCAACTGCGACGATTCCTCTGACTACAATTCGCTTCATGCCAGCTTCTATGACAGCTCGTATGTCTTCCATCCCGCACAGCTCCAGCTGCCCTGCGGAATCCAGTCATATACGGTCGGCGGCCAGTACTACACCGGGACGGGTGATTTTCTGTACGGTCTGCGCTGCTCTCTCACCGGCGGCGTCATGATCGGAAAGTGGAACGAGGTGTTCTCCGACAGCGACAAGGAGATGCTCAACAAATACGTTGAGGGCATTTACAAAGAAAAACTCCGTCCTCTCATCCGCGAGGGCGACCTCTATCACATCCTCCCGCGCCCTGACGGGGAAAACTGGGACGGTCTTGAGTACGTCGATGCCGATACCGACAGGGAGATCAAGGGCGTTGTGATGCTCTGGAAGCCTACGAACAAAGAGGGCGAGACAAAGACGGTGAAGCTCCGCGGGCTTATGGCTGACGTTTCCTATCAGCTCACATTTGAAGACCGCCCGGAGCAGAACCGCGTGATGACCGGCGCAGAGCTTATGGAGACGGGGCTTACGGTTACCATTTCCGGAGATGTGGGGTCAGAAATTGTCTGGCTGACTGAGGCGGAGGGGAAATAAAACCGACCGGATAAATACGCCCCGCACATGGTGCAGATATGCCCAGTTTTTGAGATCAAAAATAAAATTAAAATCGGGTGTAAAAACTCATTTTGAGTTTAAACACCCGATTTTAATTGTTGAAACGTCGTCCGGTTACTGTTCCCCGGCAAGCTTGCGGTAGCATTCGGCGGACTTTTCGATCTGTTCGTTGATGTAAGAACCGTATTTGTTATATACGTTGACAACCATGTTGCTTCTCGATTTTACCATGCTTGAGAAAGCGCCGAAAACGGTGTCCCAGCAGAGAGACGATACAAGCGGGTCGTAGACCGTGTGACCGAAAATGTACTGAACCATTCGTTTCGACCCTTCATCGCGCATGAATCGCTCGCTGAGAGCAACGTTGAGGTATTCAGGTATTACAATTTCGCCTGATTTTGCGGTCAGAGCCTCAAGGATCCCACCGACATATCCGGTTTCGGTTACAGTGCTGGGAACTCCTACATAGGTGACACGCGGACAGTAGGAATGGTAGAATTCCTGGTCCTCTTTGTATTTCGGCATAGGGAGAACAGCGAAATCACTTTCCATACCTCTTGAATTGCGGATGTGCGCAGTGACCTGTATTATCATCAAAGCATTGTCGTTTCTGAAAGCATCCTCCGAGAATTTCCCGTCATATACGGGGCAGAGGAACGTCCGTTTTTGCTTTGTATATCTGACAAGTGTGTCAAGGGTGTCAACGAATGACTTGGAATTGAAATTGATATGCAGGAAATCATCCTCATCCTTGACCGAGAAGCGTTCTCCCGCAGATATCATCATTCCGATGTATGACCAGTCCATTGCGATAATGCCGAAACGGTCTCCGTCGTTCAGCTGAGAGTCCCCGTTGTCTCCGCCTTCGCCGACCTTTTTTGCGGATGCGAACATCTTTTCCCACGTCCAGCCTCCTGCAGCAACAAGGTCATACATTTCATCAGGTGTTTCCAGCTTGTGGTCTGCGGCAACAGTCTTGTTGTACATCACGACTGCGGTTCCCTCATCGTCGCATATCGTAAGATCCGATGCGGCATAGTAGAGAAGACCGTTCATCGAGTAGCCTTCGATCGAGCCCTTTGTCCACCACGGTTTTGTGAGGTCAACATGATCCAGTCTGTTTAGATTGTACAGCAGGCCGTCGTTTGCCATAGTATAGACAAGGTTTCCGATCACGTTGACAAGGGAGTAATCGTCGGTACCTGACATGAATGAGTCGTTGACCTTTGAGATTATGACTCCGGACGCATCGGTCAGCTCGGAGAGTTTTGCAGCGTAGGTTTCCTCGACGTATCTGTTTCTCTTGTACATCGCCTCGCTCAGGCTGTCAAGGTCGTCGGAGTATTCAATGAAAATGTCGTTAAGTATGCCGGCTATTTCATTCTGATTGGAATTGAGTATAACGAAATCATATCCGTTGCAACTGAAGTCGTCCGGAAGCCCCGGATCATAGGCGTTAGCTGTGTCGGTAGATTTGCTGCTGCTGTTGTGGCTTTTGTCCGGATTTTCGGCTTTATCGGCACATCCTGCGGCAACTGCCAAGACGGAAAGTATTGCAAGGATCAGTGAAATCAGTTTCTTTTTCATCGTGTTTCAGTGCTTCTTTGAAGCGAATGCAACAGCAGCGGCAGCAGCAGTCACTACGATCACTGCGCAGATTGCCGCATCTCCGGTCGAAGGATTGTTTTCGCTGTCAACCCTGAGATATTCGGCGGTCTTTATCCACATGGGAGTCTGATCACTGGCAATGTCTTCAAGACAGTCAAGAGCAAAGAGGATAACGTCGCCCTTTTTGACCTCGATTTCGATCTCAAAGTCGGTATCCTCCATGTTGGGGGTCTGTTCCTTCAGCTTAGTCTCGGCTTTGTATTCGTTTTTGTAAACTTCAAGCTTTGTTGTGGTCTGACCGTAGTAGACGTACGTGATCTTCACTTTTCCGCTTGCGGGAGCAGTGAAGCAGACAGCGGGATCGGCATTGTTCGCGGGATGCAGGCTGTCGTTTCCTGCAAAGCAGTATGCGTAGTCAGCGCCTGCCTGATACATCTTCATTCCCTGGTTCCAAAGATTGTCGTTTCCGGCGTAGACCATGTCGCCGATTTTTCCCGTTTCCTTGACAATGTACTTGTAGCTGAAAGGTGTGATATCCTTTGTACCCCAGTCAGCCATATCTTTGTCAAAGCTA
>FR891121.1 GCA_000433515.1 Candidatus Colimorpha enterica
CTTCGCTTCCTTCTTTCAAAGAAGGAAGTCGTTCTCTTAAAAACAGAAAGGACAAAAACCGTGAAAACATATAACGTAACGGGAATGAGCTGTGCGGCTTGCTCCGCGCGGGTGGAAAAGGCGGTAAAGAGCGTTCCGGGTGTAACGGGATGCGCGGTGAACCTGCTGACGAACTCCATGGGCGTGGAGGGTGACGCGGGGGACGCGGAGATAATCGCGGCGGTTAAGGCGGCCGGCTACGGAGCCGGCGTAAAGGGTGGGAAGACTGTCGGTGATGAGCCGGAAGAGCTTGCCGACACCGAGACACCGAAGCTGAAAAAGCGGCTGATATGGTCGCTTGTGTTCCTCGCCGTGCTTATGTACTTCTCAATGGGACATATGCTCGGACTGCCGATGCCGGCGTATTTTGAGAACAACCACATGGCTCACGCGCTGGTGCAGATGCTCCTTGCGGCGGTCGTGATGATCATAAATCAGAAATTCTTTGTAAACGGCGTGAAGGGTGTGATACACCGGTCGCCGAATATGGACACGCTTGTCGCGCTCGGGTCGGGAGCGGCGTTTGTGTACAGCACCGTGGAGCTTTTCGCAATGTCCGACGCATACGTCAGGGGCGATGCGGAGGCGGCGATGGGGTATATGCACGGGCTGTGGTATGAGTCGGCGGCGATGATCCTTGCGCTTATCACCGTCGGAAAAATGCTTGAGGCGCGGTCGAAGGGAAAGACCACCGATGCGCTTAAGGGGCTTATGAAGCTGGCGCCGAAAACGGCGAGCCTGATACGTGACGGAAAAGAGGAGACCGTTCCGGTGTCGGAGGTCAGGGTCGGAGATGTCTTCGCCGTCCGCCCCGGACAGAGCATTCCGGTTGACGGAAGGGTGCTGAAGGGCTCGTCGGCGGTCGATGAATCGGCGCTGACCGGCGAGAGCATTCCGGTTGACAAGACAGCCGGCGACAGGGTTTCGGCGGCAACGGTAAACCGGAGCGGATATCTTGAATGCGAGGCGGAGCGCGTCGGCTCCGACACCGCACTTGCGCAGATAATCAAGACCGTCAGCGACGCGGCGGCGACAAAAGCCCCGATCGCAAGGCTTGCCGACCGCGTTTCGGGAGTGTTTGTCCCGGTCGTCATCGGGATAGCGCTTGTCACGGTCGCGGTGTGGCTGATGCTCGGAAAGGACATCGGATTTGCGCTTGCACGGGGAATATCGGTGCTTGTCATCAGCTGTCCCTGCGCGCTCGGGCTGGCAACTCCGGTCGCGATTATGGTCGGAAGCGGGGTCGGTGCAAAGCACGGGATCCTGTTCAGGACTGCGGCGGCGCTTGAATCGGCGGGAAAGACGAAAACCGTCGTCCTTGACAAGACCGGCACCGTTACAAAGGGTCAGCCGGAGGTCACCGACGTGATATCCGACGATGAAGAACGGCTTCTTACCGTCGCGGCGGCGGTCGAGAGCCTGAGCGAGCATCCGCTTGCCTCTGCGGTGATGAAATATGCCGGGGAGAAGGGGATCGCCCCGCCTTCGGTCACGGATTTCGAGGCACTGCCGGGCAACGGGCTTTCGGCTGTGCTTGACGGTGAAAAGATATGCGGCGGGAACCTGAAATTCATCTCTTCTCAGACCGAGGTCAGTGAAAAATTGCGCAATGACGCCGAGGGGCTGGCATCGGAGGGCAAAACTCCGCTGTTCTTCTCCTGCGGCGGCAGGCTCTGCGGGATAATCGCTGTCGCCGACGTTATCAAGGAGGAAAGCCCGGAGGCGGTGAGACAGCTCCGTGAGATGGGCATCCGCGTCGTCATGCTGACCGGAGACAACGAAAAGACTGCGAAAGCGGTTGCAAAGCAGGTCGGGATCACCGACGTTATCGCCGGAGTCCTTCCCGACGGGAAGGAAAAAGAGGTCGCAAAGCTCTGCCGCGAGGGTAGAACAGCGATGGTCGGCGACGGGATAAACGACGCTCCGGCGCTGACGAGAGCCGACACGGGTATCGCGATAGGAGCCGGAACCGACATTGCCGCGTCAGCCTCCGATGCCGTGCTCATGAACAGCCGTCTGACCGATGTCCCGGCGCTTATAAGGCTCAGCCGCGCGACGCTCCGGAATATCAGGGAAAACCTGTTCTGGGCGTTCATATACAACCTTGTCTGCATTCCGCTTGCGGCGGGAGTGTTCACCGGAGTTCTCGGCTGGGAGCTGAACCCGATGCTCGGGGCGGC
>FR891122.1 GCA_000433515.1 Candidatus Colimorpha enterica
TGAAAAGCAAAAAAGTATTACCGTTAATCATGCTTCTGTTTGTAGCTCTAATGTTTCGTGGACTGAAAAGACAGCAGAATGGTTGTGAGCAGAAACAAAAAGCAGACTGCTAAGATGTTGAATAGACTTTTTTATTGCTGACTGATAAAGATGCTACCTATCCAGGTGGCATCTTTTTTTACACTTTGGTCTTAACGAGCTATTTCTATTTCTGCTTTTTAGTTGCGGACTGATGTCTGAACAAAAATCGCAAATATTTGCGACACTTGATTAAATATCTTGCGAACTTCGTTGCATTTGTGCCTTTCTTGTGATATAATGTTTAATGGTATTTTGTACGAACACGATAGAGATAAACTTTTCGATATGTTGGAGGTAACATTATGCGAGTAAGTTACAAGAAACTATGGAAACTTTTAATTGATCTTAATATGAGCAAGTCTGACTTAAGAAAAGCTACCGGACTCGCAACCGGAACCATGACGAAACTCCGCAGAGATGAAGATATTTCAATGGATGCTATTAAGAGAATCTGTAAGGTTTGTGATTGCAATATCGGTGACATTATGGATGTTCTTCCCGAAGATGAATCATAAGTCCGTTTTATGGGACACTTATAATGATAGGATATACTTGTATTTGAGTAACTAATAGAATGTGGAGGTAATACAAATGGCAAAAGCTGCTGCTAAACCCAAGAAAGAAATAACGATGGAAGAAGCACTATGGAAGTCTGCTGATAAACTTCGTGGCTCTGTTGAGCCTGCCGAGTATAAGCACGTGGTTCTTAGTCTTTTCTTCCTTAAATTTGCAAGTGATAAATTTGAAGCACAGAGAAAGACTATCGCTGAAAAGTTTGGTGAGAAGTTTATCGACAATGTTGCCTTCTATACAAAGGACAATGTTTTCTTCCTTCCTGAAGAAAGCCGTTGGTCTTTTATCATAGACAATGCAAAGCAAGATGATATTGCTTTGAAAATAGATACTGCTCTTTACAATATAGAAAAGGCAAACCCTGCACTTAAAGGAGCGTTACCTGACAACTATTATTCGAGATTACATATTGATACTGCGAAGCTCGCTTCTTTGCTTGATGAAATTAACCGTATCAATACTGACGATGCAGAGAACGACATTATCGGTCGTGTGTATGAATATTTCTTGAGCAAGTTTGCTCTTGCAGAAGGTAAAGGCAAAGGAGAGTTCTACACTCCCAAATGTATTGTTAATCTGATTGCTGAAATGCTTGAACCTTATGACGGAACTCTTTACGATCCTTGTTGTGGTTCCGGTGGTATGTTTGTTCAGTCTATGAAGTTCGTTGAAGCTCATAGCGGCAACAAAAAGAAAGTTTCTATCTACGGTCAGGAATACACAAATACCACTTTCAAGCTTGCAAAGATGAACTTGGCTATTCGTGGTATCGCCGCAAATCTCGGTGAAATGGCTGCCAACACTTTCTCTAACGACCAACACAAAGACCTGAAAGCAGATTACATTATGGCTAACCCGCCTTTCAATCAGAAGGAATGGAGAGCCGACAATGAACTGATTGATGATCCACGTTGGAACGGTTACGAAGTGCCGCCCACAAGCAACGCTAACTATGGTTGGATATTGAATATCGTATCTAAACTCTCTCAGAACGGAGTTGCAGGCTTCTTGCTTGCTAACGGCGCTTTGTCCGATGATGGAACAGAGCTGAGGATTAGAGAGCAACTTATTAGAAATAATCTCGTAGAAGCAATTATAATTCTTCCGAGAAGCCTTTTCTATACAACCGATATTAGCGTTACCCTTTGGATTCTCAACAAGAATAAAAAGGCTCGTGTAGTTGAGCAAAACGGGCAACTCAAACGCTACCGTAATCGAGAGAAAGAAATCCTCTTTATGGATCTTCGTCAAATGGGCAGTCCTTACGAAAAGAAGTACATAGAGCTGACTGAAGAAGATAGAGCGAAAGTTACTTCTGTATATCACGCTTGGCAGCAAGAAGGATATGAAGAAACTTATCAGGATGTACCGGAGTTCTGCTATTCTGCATCTTTTGAAGAAGTGGAGCAGAAAGGCTTTACTCTTGTGCCGAGTCGTTACATTGAGTTTGTCAACAGAGATGAGAATATCGACTTTGATACTAAGATGAAAACGCTGCAAGGAGAACTGAAAGAACTTCTTGTTGCAGAAGAAAAGTCAAAAGCCGACCTTCTTGCAGTCTTTAAGGAGTTGGGTTATGAAATCAATTTATAAATCTATTGGCGAATTAGTCGAAAGAATAGACCAACGTAATACTGACGGGACTGTTACCAACCTGATCGGCGTTAGTATTGATAAGAAGTTTATCAATTCTGTTGCTAATGTAATAGGGACAGACTTAACAAAATATAAGGTCATTGAAAAATACGATTTTGCAGTCAGTCTTATGCAGGTGAGCAGAGATGAAAAAATCCCCGTTGCTTGTCAAAAAGAATATGATAAAGCAATAATGTCACCGGCATACCCAATATTTCGTGTTAAAGATACAAGTGTTGTTCTCCCTGAATATTTGGAAATGTGGTTTATGCGACCTGAGTTTGACCGTGAGGCATCATTTATTGCGGTTGGTGGTGTGCGTGGCAGTATGCCTTGGGAAGAATTTGCGAATATGAAGCTTCCCGTTCCTTCTATTGAAGAACAGCGTGAAATAGTAAATAGCTATATGACTTTAACTGACAGAATTGCTTTGAAGAAGCAGATAAATGATAATTTAGAAGCGACAGCCCGTACTATTTACAAGTCATACTTCGTTGATTTTGAACCCTTCGACTTGGTTCAACCTGAGTCTTGGCAAGAAGTTACGATTGATGACATTGCAAAGGAAGTTGTTTGTGGGAAAACTCCACCAACTGCGGATGCTGAGAACTACGGTGGAAGTGTCCCGTTTATCACAATTCCTGATATGCACGGCAGCGTATATACCACTTCAACTGAACGATTCTTATCAGATAAAGGGGTTGCAACACAAGCAAACAAAACTTTACCTGAAAATAGTATCTGTGTTAGCTGTATCGCTTCGGTCGGTTTAGTATGTCTTACCGCTGAGCCAAGCCAAACCAATCAACAGATTAACTCTATCGTATGCAAAAAGAAAATTAGTCCTTTCTATGTTTACATTAAGATGACTACACTTACTGAGTATCTTAAACAACTTGGTGCAGGCGGTAGCACAACGCTTAATGTCAACAAAACACTATTTGGGCAAATTCCAATTCTTTTACCTGATGAAACAGTAATGAATGAGTTTCACAGAAAAGTTGAACCGCTATTTTCTACAATTAGAGAAAATCAATACGAGATACAACATTTAGAGTCTTTGAAATCATTACTTCTAACACAAATTTCAAGCCGCTAAATTATCATTTATCGAACAGAAAGGAGAAAACAATGGGCAATTATACTGTTGATGAACACTACATATCCCAATTCATCATTAGATATTTTACTGATGAAAATGGAAAAGTACGAGTGATCAACAAGAGTAAAGAACCGATAGAACCTTACAGTTCGTTGCCTTCAAGTTTGTTTTACTCCTGCAATCTTTATGAAACTAAAAACAATGACGGAACTTACTTTGATAGAAACGCCATTGAAAAAGACTTTGCTGATTTTGAGGGGATGCTATCTACAGAGTTACCCCAAATTATCAAGCGAGCAGATGAAAAGCAAAAGTTAAGTCGCTATCAGATTAAATGCTTGGCGGATCTCGTGGCTTTTCAATTAGTTCGCCTACCTTTTATCCGAAACCTCTTTTATGACTCAAATAGCAATATTGCGGATAGTACAGAAAGAAATTTACAAACCAATGCGATGTATCGAATTGTGATAGATTCTCCGGAAAGTGGATTTAATTATTTGGATAATAACGATTTTACACTTTCGGAGGATGCAAAAAACAATATCCGTGAAACCAAAGCAAATACAACTGTATATGATTTTATAAATAGCGAGTGTAATGTCTATTTAATTAAAGCAGAATCAGATGCGTTTTGTATTGGGGATTTTCCTGTGCTTATTGATGAATTTACAAATGCAAAGTATGTATATCCCGTATCGCCGCATTTTGCAATAGTCTGTTCTCTGACAGAACCTAACGATGTAGAAGAATACGATACTATTCGATATGTGAAAAAGGATATGGTTTCGTTAATCAATCAAAGAATGATCGAAAAAGCTGAACGGTTTATCGCTTTTTGTTATAAAGATGAAGCGTATATGGTAGGCGAAGTCCAAAAAGCATTGAGAGGAATGAAGTGAAATATGACGAACTTTAATGAACACGCATTAGAAATGTCAATAATGCAGTTATTCAAAGAGCAAGGTTACACTTACATAAGTGGCGACCAAATTCACAGAGAACGAACAGAGGTACTACTTGCTGATGATCTCAAGCAATACCTCTACTCTCGTTATGCCAAAGATGGCATTACACCGAGCGAGGTTGAGAGTATAGTACTTATGCTCCGCAACACTTCCGGCACTCTGTACGAAGCTAATAAGGCCATCTACAAAATGCTTTGTGACGGCTTTATCTTCAACCGTGAAGATAGAACACAAAAGGATATTTTCATTGAACTGATTGACTTTGAAAACCCCGAAAACAACATTTTCAAGGCAGTAAATCAGTTTGAAATTGTAGGTATGAATAATCAAATGCGAATCCCTGACGGAATCGTATTTGTTAATGGTATTCCCGTTGTTGTGCTTGAGTTCAAGAGTGCAATCAAAGAGAATACTACGATTATGGATGCCTACACTCAGCTTACAGTTCGTTATCGCCGTGACATTCCCGAAATTTTCAAGTACAACGCTTTTGTCGTTATTAGTGACGGAGCAAATAATAAATACGGCTCTTTGTTCAGCCCGTATGACTTTTTCTATGCGTGGAGAAAAGTCGAAGCAAATGATGTAGAACTTGACGGTATCAATTCCCTTGTTACAATGATGCAGGGACTTTTCCGCAAGGACCGTCTGCTTGCAGTTATTAAGGACTTCATCTATTTCCCTGATGCTTCGGATAAAGACTTAAAGATTGTGTGTCGCTATCCGCAGTTCTTCGCCGCAAATAAGCTCTACGAAAATATTAAGGCACATTTGCGTCCTGAAGGTGACGGTAAGGGCGGCACATACTTTGGTGCAACTGGTTGTGGTAAGAGTTACACTATGATGTTCCTTACCCGTATGCTGATGAAAAGCAAGTATTTTCGTTCTCCAACCATTTTGATTATTACCGACCGAACTGACCTTGATGACCAATTATCGAAGCAGTTTGTCGGTTCTAAAAGATATATCGGTGATGATACAGTCGTTAGTATTGACTCCCGTGAAAAACTCCGTCAGGAGCTGCAAGGAAGAACAAGCGGCGGTGTCTATATGACCACTATTCAGAAGTTCACCGAAGATCTGCAAATGCTCACAGATAGAACAAATGTCATTTGCATTTCCGATGAAGCACATCGTAGCCAAATCAATCTTGATCAAAAGGTAAAGATTACAGATACGGGGGTTGAACGCACATACGGCTTCGCTAAGTATTTGCACGACTCTCTCCCCAACGCTACATATGTTGGTTTCACGGGAACGCCCGTTGATGCAACCATCGAAGTCTTTGGTGGCGTTGTAGATGCCTATACAATGACCGAAGCAGTCCGTGACGGCATTACTGTAAATCTTGTTTATGATGGTCGTGCAGCTCGTGTTACTCTCGATCAGGAAAAGATTAGACAGATTGAGGACTACTATGCTCAATGTGAGATTGAAGGAGCAAACGAACACCAAATCGAAGAAAGCAAGAAAGCGGTTGCCAATATGGAAGTCATTATTGGCGATCCTGACAGACTCTGTGCAGTTGCTCAAGACTTTATCGATCACTATGAGAATAGAGTCGCTGAAGGTGCGACTGTTGCGGGAAAAGCTATGTTTGTTTGTGCCAACCGTAACATTGCCTATGACCTTTATAAAATTATCGTTGAACTTCGACCCGAATGGGCAGTAAAGAAGATATGTGCTGACGGCGCAGAACTTACCGAAAAGGATAAGAAAGAACTAAAACCTATTGAGAAAGTTCGTATGGTCATGACTCGCAACAAGGATGACGAGCCTGAACTGTATGAAATGCTTGGAACAAAGGAAGACAGAAAAGAACTTGACCGTCAGTTCAAGAACATTAAGTCCAATTTCAAAATTGCCATCGTTGTTGATATGTGGCTCACGGGATTTGACGTTCCTTCACTTGATACCATTTACATTGACAAGCCTATTCAGCAGCACACGCTTATTCAGACGATTTCTCGTGTTAATCGTGTGTATGAGGGTAAAGATAAGGGCTTGATTGTCGATTATATCGGTATTAAGAAAAATATGAATATGGCACTCAAGAAGTACACGAACTTTGAGACGGAAGAATTTGAGGGCGTTGAACAGTCAATCACTATCGTTAAAGATCAATTAGAAGTGCTTGGGCAGATGTTCCACAACTTCAATAGCAAAGACTTCTTTGAAGGCTCTCCGGTGGAACAACTCGCTTGCCTGAACAGAGCCGTAGAGTATGTTCAGCTCACGGAAGAACTTGAAAGAAGATTTATGGCTGCGGTTAAGAGAATGAAGCAGGCGTTTAATCTTTGCAGTTCAAGCGATAAGTTTACTGATGATGACAAAGACCATATTGCTTTCTACTGTGCAGTTCGTTCCATTCTCTTTAAGCTGACAAAGGGTGATGCTCCTGATACAGCACAGATGAACGCAAGAGTTCGTGAACTCTTGGAGGGTGCCATTCAGTCGGACGGTATCGAGGAACTGTTTGAAACCGGAAAGCATATCTCCGTTGATATTTTCAGCGATGAGTATATGGATAAGATAAATGCTATCCAACTCCCGAACACAAAAATCAAGATTCTGCAAAGACTCTTATCTCAGGCTATTGAGGAATATAAGAAAGTCAATCGTATTATGAGCTTGGAGTTTGCAGAGAGAATGAAACGTGTGGTTGATGAATATAACAACCGCCGTAGAGATGAAGCCTTTGCTAATGAGGTACTTGACGATGTTGCCGAACAGCTTGCACAGCTCTTGGAAGAACTGAAAAAAGAAAAAGACTCTTTCAAGGATATGGGAATTGATTATGAGGAAAAAGCCTTCTATGACATTCTCAACGTTGTAGCTCGAAAGTATGAGTTTGAGTATCCCGATGACAAGATGATTGAACTGTCAAAGCGTATCAAACTTATTGTAGACGATAAATCTCGATATACCGATTGGTCTACTCGTGATGATATTAAGGCGAACCTTCAGGTTGACCTCATTCTCTTGCTTGATGAGTTTGACTATCCACCCGTAACCATTGACGATGTTTACAAGGAAGTCTTGGAGCAGGCGGAAAACTTCAAGAAGTATGCTGATTAAGAAAGTAGGTAACAAAATGAGAAACCTTATATTTCTATGTGATGAAAATGCACAAAGAGTACGCTAATCAATAGTTATTGTAATTTCCCTCGTGTTTTTTTGGAACACGAAGGAAATTGGGAGAAATAAAAATAGACCGTCTGCTCGTATTGAGTAGACGGTCTTATCTATTGTATCTGAGAAAGTCATTACAGTGTTCTTGCGGTCTGAGCCTAAATCCTTGTGATATGAGGGTATCCGCTTTCAAAGCCACAAGGTTTATATCCGAGTTCAAGGTTCTTGCTATTTGCTGAGTATCGTAACCTCGCTCAGCCAGCTCAAGAAAATCATCATCGGGTAAAGCAACTTGAGAAGCAAAAATGTTTGCTTCATATTCCATACGGTTGTCCTGCATTTCAAAGATGTTAAATTCTTCAAAGCCGCCTGTCCGGGTGGCTTCTTCTCTGTGCAGCGTGTCGTGTCCAAGTTCGTGCAACAGGACAATATTCTCCATAACCGGATGCAGATTGTCTTTGATGAACATAAAGCGATTTCGCATAATAACCTTATATGCTCCTCGCTGTTTGGAAAACGGCAAATACATTACCTCAATTCCGAGTTCCCTTGCAATGCGTTTCGGATCACGGGTGCCGCACTGAGCAACAATCCGATTCGCCTTTTGCACTATTTCGGAATTACAAACATACATTGATTCTCACCCCTTTCATACCTTCCTACACTAATCCTATCAAAAGATATGTCCCAAAAAACGGACTTACTCGGAACGGTATTTCTTTGGGGTGTATTTTTTATTCTTTTCTTTTGCAATCCAATAAGCGTCCTGGATCGCTTTCATCATAACATCCATATCTTCCTGTGCCATTTCACCGCCCGCAAACAAGCCGGTTACTTCCTCGGTAAGCTGCTGAGCCTGCTTTGCACCTCTGGAGCCATATTTCTCTGCGGCTTGTGCAACAAGCATATCGCCGTTTCCGAGAAGCTGATCTGTAGTTACATTGAGAGCTTTTGCGAGCTTTTCTGCCGCATCTAAACGAGGACGAGATGTTCCGTACTCATATCTCTGTATCATACGAGAGGAAACACCTGAAATCTTTGCGAGTTGCTCTTGTGTTAATTTGCTTTTTTCTCTCAATTCTTTAAGTCTCTCGTTGAATTTCATAATCATACCCCTTCGTCTTAAAATCTGAAAATTTTGTAACACGACATTTATTTCGTAAATTCATATTGACACGACAATAGTGGCGTGCTATAATCTAAAACACAGAAACGACATTTGTGTCGTGTCTATATATTACAGCACGACATTTCGTTTGTCAAGTGGTTTTGCAAAAATTTCATGAAATGAGGCGAAAAAAGTTGAACCGTTCCATTCTGCATTGTGATATGAATAACTTTTATGCAAGCGTTGAATGTATGCTTGATCCTTCTTTAAGAAAATATCCGGTTGCAGTTTGCGGTTCTGTTGAAGAACGACATGGCATTGTGCTTGCGAAGAACTATGCGGCAAAAGCCTTTGATGTAAAAACAGGCGATGCCGTATGGCAGGCAAAGCAAAAATGCAAAGACTTAGTTATCGTTCCGCCTCATTACGAAGAATATATAAAGTATTCAAAACTCGCAAGAAGCGTTTATAGTCGCTTTACAGACCAAGTGGAACCGTATGGTATGGATGAGTGTTGGCTTGATATAAGCGGCACAGAACACATCTACGGCTCTCCTGAACGAGTTGCAAACAAGATAAGAGAAACTATCAAGTTTGAACTCGGCTTGACTATCTCTGTCGGTGTTTCTTTCAATAAGATATTTGCCA
>FR891123.1:0-25840 GCA_000433515.1 Candidatus Colimorpha enterica
ACACCGACGAGGAAAAGGCTTACGACGTTCACTATACCCTTCAGCAGAAAAGATAAGTAAAAACCGGGGAACAAATCAGCCCCGACAGGTAAAACAGAAATGCTTACACAACGCCTCGGATTTGAAAATCAAAAGGACGAAAACTATATAAAAGAGCTTATCCGGATAATCGGCAGAAATCCCGGTTCCTGCGACGAGATCTGGCTTGCAACCGATTACGGCTTCCCTCCCCTTGGAAAGCACCGTGAATCCGCATCCCTTCTCGGTAAGAGCGCAGAGCTGCTGAAAGCTGCGGGAATCCGTGTGTCGCTTCAGATATCAAACACTATCGGGCACGGGGATTATATGGGCGTGCGCGACTGCTCCGGACTTGACGGTGCCGAAAGGTTCACCGACGTTGACGGTGTGAGGGCTGAATACAGCTTTTGCTGGCACGGTACACGGTTCCGGGAGTATCTTGCGGAGGTTATCCGGATATACTGTGCCGCGATAATGCCCCATCGGGTCTGGATCGACGACGATTTCAGATACGACAACCATTCGCCTGCTGGGAAGGGGTGTATGTGTGACAGCTGTCTGAAGCGCTTCAACAAACGGTACGGCACATTATATGACAGACAGGCGCTTTCATCGGCGGTCAGAAACGACCCCCGTCGGAGAAAGGATTTTTCGGAATTCATAACCGACGGGCTGTGCGAAACGGCGGAATTCATTGCGCGGACAGCGGTCTCGGCATCTCCCGGCTGCTCGATCGGTTATCAGCACGGCGTCGGATGGCTTCCGACGGAATCGGGATGCCGGAAACTGTTTGAAGCCTTTGAAAAAGGAAGCGGCAAAAGTGTCGGCACAAGACCCGGAGCAGGGACATACAATGACCTCGACCCCTCGGATATGATAAGAAAGCTTGACAGTATCGGTTATCAGTGCAGTGTTACTGCGGGTATGACCGATGAGGTGCGTCCGGAAATCGAAAACTTCCCGCACGTCGCATTCGGCAAATCTCCGGCGGGTACCTGTTATGAAACATCGCTTTATCTTGCCGGCGGAGCCGATGCAATGAGCTACGCGACAATGATGTACGGATTTGAACCGCTTTCGTGGCACGGGGAATTCTTCCGTGCGTTTTCTCTCCACCGGAGATACTGGGAAATTCTCTCAGGACTGAGCAGAACAACATCGGGAAGCGGGATAGTGCATTACATACCGGAAGATGCATGGAAAAGACATATCCCCGGAAACAGGAATGGGTATGACTGGGCTGAAATACCGTGGTATACCGGGAACGGCATAAGACGGTGCGGAATACCTGTCACCTTCGACAGAAATGTTCCGGAGCCGCTTTATATGCTTACCGCGGAATGCGCCGAAGCGATGAGTGCCGAAGATGTGAATTATCTGTCCGGAAAACCGGTCTTTTGCGGCGGAGATGCGCTTGCGGTGCTCTGCAACAGGGGTTTCGGCAACCTTTTCAGTGCATCGGCGGAAATGTGTGATACCCTTCTTCTGTACGAGACATATTCCGACCACCCGGTCAACGGAGAGGCGGCAGGCAGAAGATGGGAAAACGGTCTGCTTCATCGGGAGGGCGCGGTGATATACGACCGGACGGGAGAAACCGGAATCCTCGGAACTTACGGTTGCGACGGAAATGCCCCGGGAACCGCAGGAGGAATATCGTCGGCTACAGTGAAAACATCCTCAGGGGCTGAATGGTACGTTACCGGACAGTATCCGTGGACTCCGATAATCAGCCACGAGAAACGCGGACAGATGATCCGCGCTCTTGACAGGATATCCGGCAGGCGTCTGTCCGCGTATTCCAAGGGAAGGCACGAGGTTCTTGTCCTGCCGCGCGAAAACCGGGAAAAGCAAACGGTGTCGGTCACGGTTCTCAACACGACCGTTGGCACTGCGAACGGAATATTGCTTGATGTAAGACGTCCCGCCGGCAGAAATGTCACCGCATACCTCCCGGACGGCAACAATATGCGCCCCGGAGCCGTGTTTTATGACGGGGGAGCAGAGATCGCTCTCCCGGCGGTTCAGGCATGGAATTTCTGTACGGTGGTGTTTGAATGAAAGAGAGAAAACGGATGAAACCGGGATTTATAATCGCGCTGCTGTTTGCGGCGGGACTGTTTGCCTCCTGCTCACGCGGAGGAGGAGATACTCCGACGTCACAATCCGGGTCTGACGGTAATTCCGACAGAAACACGGATATGACTCAGACGGTTGCTGTCGATGCAGAGCTTAAGGACGGGAAATACAAAAACGTGATATACAATAAAAACGGCATAAGAATAACATTCGGAGCGGTCGGAGGGCAGAATCTGTTTGAACCGGACAGCGAAATCGGGTTCTTTGCGCAGATAACCGGCGAAAGCCTTGACAACACCGACGCCAAGGTCACCTTTACCTCGACCTACCTTCGTGTAAACAGGGAGCTTCCGTTCAGGCTTGAACAGTCGAACGGAAAAACGCATACATATTCCGGAGCTTTTTCGGCAGAACTGAACGGGGTATACACTCTGACGCTCGTGCTTGAAGGCGATATCCGGCTTTCGTTCAGGGTCGGTGTTGTCCCGAAAAACAAAACTGCGTCCGACAGCTTTTATTTCGGTGTCCAGCCGTATATCAGCCGCGCCTATACCTGGGGAAGCGGTCATTCTGTCGGAGGACAGGGGGTTGACGAATCGGAAAGATCGATTTTCAACACTGTCGAATGGCTCGGATGCAATGTCATAAGAGAAGACGGCACCGTGTGGGAAACAATGCAGCCGACCGAGGAGTCGGAGCTGAATTTCACATGGATGGACAGACTTGTAAAGGCTGCCGGCAGCCGTGGCATAAAGCTGAACTGGCTTCTCCAGTCAACCCCGAAATGGGCAGCAAAGCAGGAATATCTGAGCATGACAGATGAAAATATGTACTGGTCTGTCTGTCCGGTGGAGGAGAAGTGGGACAAATACGCCCGCGCGCTTGCAGAAAGATACGCAAAAGAGAACGGCATACTGTGGGAGATATGGAACGAGCCGGACTGGGAGTTTTTCACCGGGAAGCCGGAGGACTATCTCTCGCTGCTTGAAAGAACCGCAAAAATCTTCCGTGAGGTGAATCCGTCAGTCTATCTGTATCCCGGCGGACTGACGGTCGTAAATGAACCTTCGGATTACCGGTACAAGGACAGCCGTCCGTACTTCGCCGGATTCAGACGCCTGCTCGACGGAAAGCTGATCAACAATTACTCCGTCCACATTCACGGCACTTTCGGTGAGAAGTATTTTTACGGCACCCTTGAGGAAATGACAAGGCAGGCAAAGGAAGCCGGGCTTTCAACCGAGGGCATCTATAACACCGAGGCGGGGGTTTTCGAGACAAACGAACAGACGCAGGCGGAGCATCTTATGTCAAAGATCCTCTACACCCGCGGTCACGGCTTCGGAATGTACGTTCAGTATTCCTTCCGCGCCGTTCCGTCTCAGCCGGAGGACGGCTGGGCGATATTCGACAGTTATCTCCAGCCGAAAAAAGCTGCAATTGCTTATGCGGTGCTTATCGGCAAACTCGGTCAGTGTGAAAAAACCGGAACCGTCAGCGACGAACGTATGCTGTATGCGGATATCTACGGGGACGGAAAACAAAGTGTTGTTACGGTATTCGGAGAGGGCGGGACGCTGACGCTGCCGGAAGGAGTTGCCTGTTCCGCTTACGATATGTACGGAAATCCGACGGAAATAATCAACAATACGGTAAAGGCATCTCTGGCGCCGATATATCTTGTGTATGAAGGGAATGTCATCCCGGAACAGTTCTCATGCCGCTGACAGTTGTCTGCGATGTGACTGTCCCACGCGGCACGGCAGAGCTTCTTGAGAAAGCACTTAAAGACCGCTTTGCATCGCGCGGATGCGAAAGTGCGGATTTCACAATGCGGTTCAGCCTTGACGGGTCGGTCGGGGACGGTTACACGCTTCTTCCGGACACCGGTTCGGTTCATATAACCGGAGGAAACCCGTCCTGTCTCTTCTCCGCTGCCGGGGAATTTCTGTGCCGTTCATCGTTTGACGGATACGGCGGATTTCAGCCATACCGCAAAGCCGTAAAACACTCCTTTGCGGAAAAGCTGCGGGGAATGTATTATGCAACGCACTTCCGGAATTTCTGGCACTCCGCTCCGCCGGAAGAGGTGTATGAAACGGTCTGTGACCTTGCTTTCAGGGGCTGCAACGCTCTGCTTGTCTGGTTCGATATGCATCATTTTTCCGGGATCGGCGAGCCGGATGCAAAGGAAATGATCACAAGGCTGAGAGAAATTCTTGCCTGCGCGGAGTCATTCGGAATGGCACCCTCCCTGCTCATGCTGGCAAACGAGGGCTTTTCCGGGACTCCGGACAGTCTCCTCGCGGAAAATGCGGCGGAAAACGGTTATCATACCCCACCTGCCGGATTCTACGGAACCGAAATATGCCCGTCAGTCCCCGGAGGGAAGGCGGCTATACTCCGCGAAAGGCGCGAAGTGCTTGAGGCATTTTCCGGAATCGCGCTGAAATACATCTGCTTATGGCCGTATGACCAGGGAGGCTGCACCTGCAAAAGCTGCGCACCCTGGGGGATAAACGGATATATGAAACTTATTCCGGAAACGGCTGAGCTTGCCGGACAGTTCTTTCCGCAGGCGGAAATCATTGTATCAACATGGTTTTTCGACAGATTTACCGCCGGAGAATGGGCAGGGATGAGCCGGATTATGAAAAAAGGGCTTCCTTCAGGCGCGGAATATGTCATGGCATATTTCTTCGACGGCCTTCCCGAGGCAATTTCAAAGAACGGTATACCCGAAAACGTAAAATTCATATCCTTCCCTGAAATCAGTATGCAGGGCGCAGTCCCCTGGGGTGGCTTCGGAGCCAACCCGCTTCCGGAATTTCTCCGGAAAAACAGCCTTCCGGAAATATTCCGCGGCGGTTTCCCGTATTCGGAGGGCATTTTCGATGACATAAACAAATGGATATGTCTGCGGCAGTTCTCGTACCGTGAGGAAAACACCGCCGATTCTGTCAGAGCGTATCTGAAACACGAGTTCTGCTGTGACAGCGAAGCGCTTGCCGACGCAGTGCTTTTGATGGAAAAGACCCTGCCGCGCAGCGTATACCGGCAGGACGGGGTGCTCCGCTGCGACATCAGCTGCCCTCCCCCTGTCGAAAAGATATACAGCGAGATCATAAAGTGCGACGCAGCACTTCCTGAAAGGATACGCTCCGGGTGGAAATGGAGAATCATATACTGCCGTGCGGTCATTGATAGGGAAATCGTAAGAACCTCCGGCGCTCCTGCGGATTCGGAGGAATACCGCGACAGGGTTTCGGAGCTAATAAGGCTTTATCACGCAGAAAACGCAGAGGAATACGTAAAACCGCCGCTTTGACCGCTTATCACCCGCCCCGACAGTCCGGTGCTGTCCGGGGCGGGAACGGTTTTATTATGCGCCCCGTTCTGTGTGCGTTTTTGATTGAGGAAATCAAAAAAATTTCCCTTCCCCCTTGACACCCCCCTTGAATCCGTGTATAATATATGTTAACGTCATAATTATGCCAAAGAAAAGGAGTGACTGAAAATGGTAAGAACATATCAGCCGAAGAAGCTTCAGAGATCCAAGGAGCACGGCTTTATGAAGAGAATGAGCACTGCCAACGGAAGAAAGGTGCTCAAGAGAAGACGCGCCAAGGGAAGAGCAAGACTTACCCACTGACAGTCTGCCGCGCCCGCTTTTGCGGCAGGCGGTTGTCATGTCCCGGTGAGGGATTATTTTTGTGAAAGAGTTTGCGATAAAAGAAAACCACCTTTTTGTCAAGGCATATACCAAGGGAATGCGGTTCTCCGGTAAAACCGTAACGGTTTATGTCCTGCGTGACTACAAGGCGGCGAAGCTGAAAAAAGAGAACCCGCAGAAGAAGTACCTCAACCGCATCGGCTTCACGGCAACGACAAAGCTCGGCAACGCCGTAACGAGAAACCGCTGTAAGAGAATAATGCGGGCGGCTTATCGCGGCATCCTGTCGGAGCGCAGTCTCAGAACAGGAAACCTTATCGTGATTTCCGCACGCGGACAGGCTGTCGGCGCGACCTCGGAAGAGGTGAAACGCGACCTTGTCGCTGCGTTCGGAAAGCTCGGGCTTTTCGTCTGAGGTCTGCTCTGATTTTTCCGGAAAAACAACCGACAGGGCTGCGGCACAAAGTGCTGTGGCCTTTTTCGGTAAAACCGATATACGAAGACTGAACCCAACCTTTTGCCAGATCTCTTTTTGACAAAAGTTCTTGGAAATCCAAAAACCTTCTTTCAAGAAGGTTTTTGGCAGGCCCGGGCAGCGCCCGGATAAACCTTCGTATCTCAACCCCAATCGCCCGCGGGAGTATACGGTCATGAAATATGTGCTTATATGGCTGATAACCCTGTATCGGAAATTCATATCTCCGCTCAAAAAGCCCTGCTGCCGGTTCACGCCGACCTGCTCGCAGTACGCATTAGAGGCTGTGAAGGAGTGGGGAGCGATACGCGGGCTGGCTCTTGCTGTGTGGAGAGTACTGCGCTGCAATCCGTTCGGTCGCGGCGGCATCGACCCTGTTCCGAAGAGGAGCTCCCGTAAATGACGGCGGGAAAGCCGATATCGGGTGCCGCAATGAAAGCTGAATAAGAGAGCTTTCGGAAAACGGGAATCCCCGTTATTCAAGAAGAAAGGCTCCCCGCCCGGGGAGAAACCGTTCAATGATAGAAATCCCTTTTATAACCGAGGCATTCGGTTATATCCTCAACCTGTGCTATAAGCTCGTTCCGAACTACGCAATAGCACTGCTGTTTTTCGCCCTGATCATAAAGATACTGCTCTTCCCTCTCGGGATCAAGCAGCAGAAGAACATGGTCAAGCAGGCATCCCTCCGTCCGAAGGAGCAGGCGATAAGAAACCGCTATGCCGGCAGAACCGATAAGGTCACCCAGCAGAAGATGCAGCAGGAGATAATGAACCTCTATCAGGAGGAAAAGTTCAACCCGATGGGAGGCTGCCTCCCGATGATAATCCAGCTGGTTATCGTCTTCTCCATCTATGCCGCTGCTGTCAACCCCCTCCGCTACGTCTGCCATATCCCGGCGGATAATATAAATAATATCTCCGTGAAGATTGTCGAGCTCTACCATAACGGCGAGCTTGATATCGAGGACGCGGTTTCCGAGTCCACCGCCAACAATATCAAAAAAATGGCTGAAAAAATAGACGAGGACGGAAGCACAACAAACGTCAAAAGCCCCTTCGTCAATAAGCACAGCATCGAGATAGTCAATATCCTGAAGAAAAACGGCGTCGAAAAGTTCCGCGGCGACGGAATGCTCGGCGCATCCTTCAGGGATAAGGACCTGCCCGACTTCACGATCTTCGGCGGCTCGTTCGACCTTTCAAGGACCCCGTCGATCCAGCATTTCGACTGGCTGATGATGATCCCGCTTCTCACCTTCCTCTTCACGTTCGCAAGCATGAAGCTGACGAAGAAATTCACCTACCAGCCCGCCGAGACCGCCGGCGACGCGGCGATATCCATGAAGCTGATGGACTATACCATGCCGCTTATCAGTACCGTGTTCACCTTCTCGGTACCGGCTGTCGTTGCGGTCTACTGGATATACCAGAACATTTTCTCAACGCTCCAGCAGTTCGTCCTCAAGCTCATGTTCCCCTACCCCACCTTCACCGAGGAGGAGTATAAGGCGGCGGAGCGCGAGATGAACAAGGGCATAAAGCAGCCGAAAAGCATAAAGAAGAGCGGCGGCAGGTCGGCTCACAGGATCGACCTTGACGACGGCGCGCCCGCTGACAGCGGTGAAAATACCGCTCCCGCAAAGGGCAGGGCATCAGGTCTCGTTCCTCCCGCAGCACTCAAGGACGAGTCGGACAGAAAGCCCGACGATTCCGAATGACAATTCAAATCAAGGAAGGATTATTATGAAACAGGAAGTTACAGCGACCGGAAAAACCGTTGAAGCGGCAGTCGCGGCGGGCGCGGAACAGCTCGGCGTCCCGGCGGCTTCGGTCACATATGAAATAATCGAGGCTCCGAAAAAGGGCTTCCTCGGCTTCGGAGAGGCCCCCGCAAAGGTGAGGGTCACGTTCGTTCCCACTCCCGAGACCGTCGGACTTGCATTCGTGAAAACCGTGCTTTCCGACATGGGAATCGACGCTGCCGCAGAGCTTTCCGGACTTCCCGGAGGCAGACGCGAGTACTTCATTTCAATAGAGGGCGACGGAGCAAGCGTTCTTATCGGTCACCACGGCGAAACGCTTGACGCGCTCCAGTACCTCACCAATCTCGCCGCAAACCGCAGAGAGGACGACGAGAGCGGAAGCTACACCCGCATCACCGTCGATATCGGCAACTACCGCGCAAAGCGCGAGGAGACCCTCCGCAGACTTGCAAGAAGAACCGCCGAGAAGGTTCTGAAGTACAAAAGAAACATCACCCTTGAGCCGATGAGCGCCTATGAAAGACGCATAATCCACTCCGAGGTGCAGAATATCGCGGGCGTAACGACAAACTCCGTCGGCTCGGACAATAACCGCCGTGTTGTCGTCTCACTTGACGGACAGGGAAGACCCGCCCGCAAAAAGCCCGCGGAGCAGACTGCTCCCGCCGCTCCCAAGGCTCCCCGTCCGCTTCCGAAGAACAAGATCCAAAAGCGCGCAAGATTCGACGAAACCCTCCCCGAGTACCACGCAGGCGACTGCTACTCCGGGGACGCGGAGATCGACAAAGCCGAGGCTGAGTCGGATACCGACGAGATCTGAATATTCATATCATCCGGCAGAAGGTCAGAGCCTTCTGCCGGTTTTTTGTCCCCGCTGAGGGATAGCCTCTCTTTCACCCCCACGCACCCGAAGAGGCGCTTTCCCCCGTTTTCGCAAACCCGACTGTCGCCTCAACCCCGGAAAGGTCGCTGCCGTACAGAAGCGCGTAGCGTATGCTGTTCTTCCCGAAGCGCCGGTTTATCCCGTCCATCGTCCGGTCAAGTATTTCCGAGCGGTAAACCGACTGCGAATCGGTGAAAAACGACGTCTGCTGAGGAACGGTGTCGCGGCAGAGCTCCGTCGCTCCGACCGTCACCGACCGAAGAGGGAGAGAAAAGCTGTGCTTCCTCATGAACAGCTCAAATGCCGCCTTCGCTATGACCGAGTAGCTGTCGGTCGGCTCGGGAAGACGCGCCCGGTACTGAAAATGCGAGAGTCTGTTATCCCTTGCGTAAACCGCCACCCCGCAAGCCTTTTGCCGGCAGAGGAGCAGCTTATGCCCGATATCCTCGCAGAGGGCGAACATGACAGCCCTCACGTCGTCCGGTGTCTCCATGTCGCGCCGCGTCGTTGTCCCCCGGCTGACGCTTTTCGCCTCGATCACCGCGTCTCCGGGCAGAACCGGTGTCTCGTCGCGCCCCGCCGCCGCGGCTATCAGCCTCAGCCCGTTCACCCCGAGACGGTATTTTATCATCGGCGGGTAGGCATTCGCCAGCTGTCCGATAGTCACGATCCCGCACCCGCGCAGCTTTTCCGCCGTCGCGCGTCCCACGCCGAACAGGTCGGATGCAGGAAGGCTCCAGATCATCTGCCGGAAGCTCTCCCGCGGGATGCAGGTCACCGCATCGGGCTTTTTCATGTCAGAGCCGAGCTTGGCAAAGACCTTGTTGAAGGAAACCCCGACCGATACCGTCACCCCCAGCTCTCTTTTTATCCTCTCCCTCAGCGTTTCGGCAATCGTCAGCCCGTCACCGAAAAGCCGCCGGCTCCCGGTCACGTCAAGCCAGCATTCGTCTATGCCGAGAGGCTCCACAAGGTCGGTGTAGCCGTCATATATCTTTCTCGCCGCGCGGGAGAATTTGATATATTCATCGTAATCCGCCTCGACGGTCACAAGGCGCGGGCATTTTCTCATCGCCTGAACCACCGGCTCTCCCGTCTCGATGCCGTATGGCTTTGCAAGCTGATTTTTCGCAAGAATTATACCGTGCCGCTCCTCAATGCTCCCGCATACCGCCATTGGGACGCGCGCAAGCTCCGGTCTCCGCGCGATTTCCACGCTTGCGAAAAAGCTGTTCATGTCGCAGTGAAGTATCGTTCTGTCCATAACGTATAAATGCCCTTCCCCCGTGTACCGGACCTGCTCCGGTTGTTGCGAACTTATGTTCTTTTATATTATATCACGAACTTTTGTTCGTGTCAAGGGGCAGAAAAAGCCCCGTCAAAAGGACGCACGGCAATAGATACTATATATTTTCGTTAATTCCCGTTAAAAATCTTGACAAATTTCATTCTTTGTGTTATCATCAACTGTAACGGAATATAATCCGAATGTGCAAAAACGCACGAAAAACTGAAAGGAAACGGCACGACATGAAGAACAAACGTATTCTGACCGTCATAGCGCTCTGCATGGCGGCGCTGACTCTTGCATTCGCCTTCTCCTCCTGCGCAAAGAAAAAAACTCCCACGAAGTTTGTATTTGACGCAGTAGAAGCGACCGCAAACGGAGCTGCGGCATCCGACCTCGAAAAGCTTTTTGACTCCGCGGCAAAGGGCGGCGAGCTTGAAGTGATTTTCAAGGGAAACGACACAACCGCGGCGCTCGTTGAGATCAGCGGACTCAGCCTCAAGACACAGTTCGGCGGAAACACCTCGCTTGCAACGGTTGCGCTTACAAAGGGCGACAAGAGCGCAGATCTCAAGCTCTGGCAGACAGCCGGCAAGATGATGGCTCTCTCCTCCTCCCTCACCGGCGACACGGTCTACAGCGTCGACCTCGAAAAGGGCAAGGACAGCTACCTTGCTTCGATATTCGGAAAGGCTGACAGCAACTTCTCTCTCATCGGCATTTTCGGCGAAAACGGCGAAATGTTCGATAATATCAAAAAGAACGCAGAGCTCGGCAAGACTCTTAAAGCCCTTGCCGAAAAGTACGAAAAGCTGATCATCAGGACAGTCGATGCAAACGCAAAGACCAGCCTTGAGAACGGCACCGCTACCATCGAGCTGAACAGCGAGAGCATCAAGAAGATCGCAAAAGAGCTTTACAGCGCGGCAAAGAACGACAAGGAGCTCCGCGACACTCTCAACACTCTCCTTTCCGCTCCCTCGATAGGCAAGCCCGGCACCTCCGCCGAAGAAGACCTTGACGACTGGGATTTCGACGACGATGACTCCGAGGGCGTAATATCCATCCCCGAAAAGAGCGACTGGGTCAAAAACTTCTTCGATTCCGAGGACACCCTCAACGAGGCCCTCAAGGCTCTTGACGAGGCTGACGTTACCGTTGTTCTGACCGTCACCGCCGGCAAGAAGAATATCATCACAAAGGCAACGCTTGACGTCACCGTTGAGGTCAAGGAGACAAAGAAAAAGACCGTTGCGAAAGCAGTCCTCGACCTCACCGACGCGGCAAAGAAGACTCTTACCCTGACCAGTGAAGAGAGCGAAGGCGAAGGCGAGCCCAAAAAGGAAGAGATCGTTGTCACCTACAACATAAGCGAAAACAGCAAGGAAAAGTATTCGGCATCGCTTTCCGTGAAGAACGGAGATGTCACCGTTGATAACCTTCTCAAGATCGACTACAACAGAACCTCCGGCGAGTACACCGTTTCTTTCTCTGCGGCAGGCATGGGGCTTCCGGTTGACAGACTTTCCGTATCCGGCGTTCTTAAGTATGACAGCAAGTCAATGACGCTCACCGTTACCTCGATCAATTTCGGTGCCCCGATAACCATTGACCTCACCGTTAAGCTCACTGCGGGAACGACAGCTCCCGTGTTCCCCAAGACGACCACCGACCTGTTCTCGATCGACGAGGCAGGCGCCGAGGATCTTATGAATAAGATCATGACCGGACTTTCCGACCTCGGCCTTTTCGGCGGAAACGATTCCGACAGCGACTTCGATTTCTGAGCCTGACCGGAACATAACAGAATAAAGCCATCGCTCCCGCGCGCCGGACAGTATCCGGTTGCGGGAGCGGTTTTTTTGTAACACCGGGAAAGCGGCGGCATATGATAATATCAGGAAGGCAAAAAAGCCGCCCGCCGTCCGGTGAAGCGGCACCCTGCCGACCAAGAAAGAGAAAGGACGGAAACTTAAATGAGCTGCCTCTGCAATCTTTTCGACGACTGCAATGTATGGGTAATCCTGCTTATCCTCGTTATCCTTTACTGCTACTGCAACGGTAATTCCTGCGGCTGCAACGGCTGAGGAAATTTCATAAAATCACCCCTCCGCGGATGTTACGGCACCCGCGGAGGGGTGACTCTTTAAAAAAAGGTGTCAAAAAACTCAAAAAAGAGTCTTTTGACACCTAATAATTCTTTTTCAGTCCTTCTTTCTCCCTTCTTTCTTTTCAAGAAAGAAGGCGGGGTATGGGGCGGCGCCCCATATAAAAGTTATACTCAATTATATGCCGGCGGCTGATTTGTTTTCGAGACCGATACGATCGACGTGTCGTCGGAAACTATCTGCGGCAGACGGCTGCATCCGAGGCGGTCGGCTCCGGCTTTTATCATTATCAGTGCGGTCGCGCGGTCATTGATGCCGCCGGAAGCCTTAACTCCCATCCGGCTGCCGACGGTGCTGCGCATAAGCATGACGTCGCGCACCGTTGCACCTCCGGTGCCCATTCCGGTCGAGGTCTTTACGAAATCCGCGCCGGCTTCTTCCGACAGGCGGCAGGCACGGATCTTTTCCTCATCGCTCAGATAGCAGGTCTCGATTATCACCTTCACTGCAGCTCTGCCTTTTACCGCGTCAACAACTCCCTTGATATCCGACAGGACAAGCGCGTCATTTTTCTCCCTCAGCGCGCCGATATTTATGACCATATCGACCTCCTCCGCTCCGTCCTCTGCTGCAAGCCGCGCCTCGAATGCCTTTGTTTCCGGGCGGTTTGCCCCGAGAGGGAAGCCTATGACTGCGGCGGTTTTTATGCCGGTGCCCTCAAGATTCTTTTTTACCAGCGCAACGTGTATCGGATTGACGCAGACCGATGCCGCACCGTATTTTTTCGCCTCCTGGCAGAATCCGATCACCTTATCGGAGGTGGTGTACGCGCGCAGCACAGTGTGGTCGCAGTATTTTCCGTAATTTGCGTCATAACCCTTTTCGGAAAGTTCTTCATTCATGTTTTTTTGCCGTTGCCCCGTGTCGGAGGCATCCTTTCATATTTTTAATTGTCGGTTCAGGCGATCACGCCGAATCCGTCTCTTGCGTAAAGTGCGGCACCTATGAATACCGCGTCATCAAGTGTCTCGCAGGGAACAATGTCATATCTGCCGGAGGATGACAGGAATTCAAGCCGCGAGGTGTGCTTCCGTATCAGCGGGAGCAGAAGATCGGCATCGTTTGCCGCTCCGCCTCCGATCGATATCCTTTCCGGCGACAGAAGAGCAAGGATATCAGCCACTGCATACGAATAGCTTTTTGCCCACCGGTCAAGCTCGGTGCAGGCGAAGCTGTCGCCTTCCCGCACGGCGTCGCAAAGCATCCTGAAGTCGGCGTCCTGTCTTTTGCCGTAAAGCACGGAGGATCCGGGAATATATCCGGGCTTTCTCAGCCGCTTTGCAACCGCAGTGCCGCTGCACACGTTTTCCATCCGCGCCGACTTTCCGGTAACAAAGTCAGGCACGTATATCTGTCCGAAATATGCCCCTCCGACACCGGTTCCGTTATATGTCCTTCCGTTCACAAACAGAGAACCGCCGCACCCGGTGCCTATATTTGTGTAGGCGAAGATCTTTTTGCCTCTTCCGCTTCCGACATTCAGTTCGGCATATCCGCCGCAGACGGTATCGTTGACGACGGTACATGGAAGCAACAGCATTTCCGAAAACCTGTCGCGTATCGGGAAGTCCTTCCATCCCGGAACCTGTACCGAGCACACCGACGTGCCTTTTCCGCTGTCAAGCACTCCGCCGAAACCGATCCCGGCTCCGCTTATTTCATATCCGTCGGTCAGATGCGGTATTTCCGATTCCATCCAGTCAAGGATATCCTGCGCTCCGCGGACAAGTGCCGGCTTTCCCGACTGCTTTTTTATCACCGAACCGTCGTCCCCGACGATTCCGATCTGCTGTTTTGTCCCGCCGATCTCTATTCCGAGCCAGTATTTCATGACAGGTCACCGTTCCCATGCCTTCCCGGAAGCTCTTCCGCGACAGTGAACGACGCAAAACATTCCGAAGAGCCGCACTCTTTGTCTGAGATTATATCCGCCTCCCGCACCGGAACGGCGACATGGCTGAAATTCAGCCCCATTTTGCCGGAGTCCATCAGGAACAGGCTTTTTTCGCTGTTTGCCCTTACGATTCTGATTTTGGCAGCCTCTTCGGCATGAGGGGTGCTGATCCCAGTATCGGCGGAAAAGCCGTTTGAACTCATGAAGGCAATGCTGAAATGCCTCTGCCGCAGCTCCTCCTCGGTGACGCTTCCGACGACCGAACCGACACTGTTCCGTATTTCTCCACCAACGGTTTCGCACCGGAACCCGAGGGATACCGCAAGAACCGCCGTGTATATCCCGGTCGTCACGACAGTGACATCTTTTGCTGTCAAAAAGCGCAGCAGCGGATAGACGCTTGATGATGAGTCGAGGTATATCACATCCCCGTCGCGTACCATACGCGCCGCAGCGTAAGACATTCTTTTTTTTGCTTCCGTGTTGATCATCAGCTTTGACTTTATCGGAAGGTCGTGCACCTCTTTTATGTCCGGGAGCTTCACACCGCCGCGGAGAAGTATCACTTTCCCCTCCGACGCCAGCGACTGCAGATCCCGCCTTATCGTTGACTGTGAAATGTCGGGAAAAGCGGCGAACACCTCAGAGAGCGAGGTATATCTGCTGCCTGACAGAAATCCCGTAAGGGCTTCTTTTCTTTCTTCGTTTATCATGGCTTCCCTGCTTTCGGAGCTTGTTTTTGCCCCGGCCGTGCCGGGACAATGATATCATATCATATTTTTCAAATCATGTCAATATATTTTTCAAAATATTTCACAGAGATATCAGCTTTCACCGCGTAAAAAAACAAAAGGTGTCAAAAACCCAAAAAAAGAGTCTTTTGACACCCAATATTTCTTTTCAGCCCTTCTTTCCCCTCTTTCTTCTCAAGAAAGAGGCGGGGTACGGGGCGGCGCCCCGTGAAAAATCACTCCACCGTAACGCTCTTTGCGAGGTTTCTCGGTTTGTCTACGTCGCAGCCGCGGTAGACGGCGGTGTAGTAGGCATAGGTCTGAACCGGAACTATCGCGACGATGGGCATGAGAAGTCCGTCGGTCTCGGGGAGCTCTATCGCATAGTCATAGAAATCCTGACCCTTTGCAAGCCCCTCGGTGCAGAGGAACACGACCTGACCGCCGCGCGCCTTGACCTCCTTGATGTTGCTTACAGTCTTTTCCACAAGCGAACGGTCGGTGGCTATCGCAAGACAGGGAACGCCCTCGGTGATGAGCGAAATCGTCCCGTGCTTCAGCTCGCCCGCCGCATAGGATTCGCAGTGCAGATATGAGACTTCCTTTATCTTCATCGCGCCCTCACAGCCGGCGGCATAGTCCTGACCGCGCCCGATTATGAAGAAGTCGTGCTTGCTCCGGTTGAGGGAGGCAAGGTGCTGATAGAGTGCTATCCTGTCGTCCGTCAGCGTCTTTGCAACAACGTCGGGGAGGGATTTCATCGCCTCTGCAAGGCTGTTTGCGCGCTCGTCGGAGATCGTCTTTCTGTCGATCGCCAGACGGAGAGCAAGCGTGTAAAGCACCGCGACCTGAGAGGTAAATGCCTTTGTCGTTGCAACTGCGATCTCGGGTCCCGCCCAGATGTAGATGGTGTTGTCGGCTTCGCGCGCTATCGACGAGCCGACGACGTTTACTATCGCATATACCGGCACGCCGCGGCTCTTTGCCAGACGGAGCGCCGCAAGCGAATCGGCAGTTTCGCCCGACTGGGAGATTACGACGACAACGTCGCCCTCACCGAGTATCGGGTCGGCGTATCTGAATTCCGACGCGATGCAGACATCGACCGGAACGCGCGCCAGCTTTTCGATCGCATATTTTCCGAGAAGCCCTGCGTTCATTGCGCTTCCGCAGGCAACGATCACAAGCCGCTTTATCCCGGAGGTGTCGGGGATCTCTTCCTTCAGTATCCCCTCAAGCCCGCAGGCAAAATGCGGGAGAATAGCCCGCTTCAGCGTATCGGGCTGTTCGTGTATCTCCTTGAGCATGAAGTGGGCATAACCGCCCTTTTCGGCTGCCTCGACGTCCCAGTCGGCGGTCATAAGCGTCTTTTCCGACGTTATGTCATTGCCGCCGAAATCAAAGATCCTGACGCCCGCGCCGGAAACCACCGCAAGCTCCTGCTGGTCGATCAGATAGTATTTCCTTGTATGCGCAAGTATCGCGGGAACATCTGACGCGATGAAATTACCGTCGCTTCCGACTCCGACGATGAGCGGACTGTCTTTTCTCACCGCAAACAGCCTGTCGGGAATGTCGGAGAACAGCACTCCGAGCGCATATGAGCCCTCAAGCCGACCGACAGCACGTACTATTGCATCCATCGGGTCGCCGCTGTAATAGTAATCTATAAGGTGCGCTATGACCTCCGTGTCGGTCTCGGAGGTGAAAACGTTGCCCATCGCCTCAAGCGAGTGCTTCAGTGAAAGATAGTTTTCGATGATCCCGTTGTGGACAAGCGTTACCCTTCCGTGCGTATGGGGATGGGAGTTTATGTCGGAGGGCTCGCCGTGAGTTGCCCACCGGGTATGTCCGATTCCGACGTTTCCGACCGGAACCCCGTCGCGGCGGAGCTTTTCCTCAAGATTGGAGAGACGCCCCTTTGCCTTTTCCACGCAGATGTGACCGTTTTCAAAAACGGCGATCCCCGCAGAGTCGTAGCCGCGGTATTCGAGCTTTTCAAGCCCGTCAACAAGAATGCCGGCAGCCTGTCTGTCGCCGGCGTAGCCTACAATGCCACACATATTTTCTGTACCTCTTCATTTTGTTTGTGGGATCGGACGACGGAGGAAGTGAACAGCGAAAAACGGTCGTTCGCCGGAAAACAGATAATAACCCCATTCCGTAAACACCCATAATTTTCTTTTCAGCTCTTCTTTCCCCTCTTTCTTCTCAAGAAAGAGGCGGGGTTTGGGGCAGCGCCCCAAAAATATAATCCAACATCAATCCGATGATACGGCAGAACAGCGGCTTTGTTGCGCAGTTGCCCGCGTTTTTTGACCGTTGCCTTACGGCTTGCCGTATGCCGGGGGGTATCCGCCGAAAATTTCGATTACCCCCGCCTCGTCAACCGCTGAAGAGATTGCGGTCCCGGCGCTATGCCTTGCACGTGAGAGCCTCACGCAGACATTTTTTCGAGTGAAGGCGCGCATAATCTCCTTCCCTGTTTCGTGACCGGCGGGGAAGCCTCACATTTCAGACATCCCGGAGCGGCACAGCGCAGCCTCATTCCTATTATATCACAAAATTGCTTTTTTGTCTACCCCATGATTTCCCGACGGCGGTCATCCGGGTTGACACCGGCGCAAAATACGGGTATAATATAGTAATAAATACGGGAAAACGGGGTAAAAACGGTGGAAAATAAGGAACTTGCCGATATGCTTCTTTCGCGGCAGGGAGAGTATGTCTCCGGCGAGGAGATTGCCGCGGCATACGGAATAAGCCGCGCGGCGGTCGGGAAACGGATAGATAAGCTGAGAGAGAGCGGAATACCGGTTGCGGGACGCAGAAGCAGCGGGTACATGATCCCCGGATGGGCGGATGTCCTCTCCGGCTCCCGGATATCCGGAATGACCGGCGGGAAATACGACGTCAGGGTGTTTTCCGTGCTTGAATCGACAAATACCGCGCTCCGGAGGGCGGCAAAGGACGGCGCTGCCGAGGGGCTTGTGTACATAGCCGACCGGCAGACGCACGGCAGGGGCAGAATGGGGCGCAGCTTCAGCTCCCCGGCCGGGACGGGGCTTTACATGAGCGTCCTTCTGCGTCCGCATATCGCCGCGGAATCGGCACTGCTGATAACCACCGCCGCAGCCGCGGCAATGGCAGAGGCGATCGAGGACGTTTCCGGCAGAAGGTCCGGGATAAAGTGGGTGAACGATATACTTATCGGAGGCAGAAAGGTCTGCGGAATACTGACAGAGGCTGCATTCTCCGTCGAGACCGGAAGCATCGATTACGCCGTCCTCGGTCTTGGCGTGAACATCCGCGAGCCGGAGGGCGGGTTCCCGGAGGAGCTGCGGAGCATCGCCGGTGCGGTCTGCGAAAAGCCCGTAAAGGATATGAGAAACCGCATCGCGGCGGAATTTCTGACGCGCTTCGGGGAATACTATTCCGACCTTGAGGGACGGCGGTTCTATTCCCCATACCTGTCCCGCCTTGTCCTTATCGGAAAGAAGATAAACGTCATAAAGCCCTCTGGCACCGAAACCGCAAAAGCTGTCGGGCTTGACCGGGATTTCCGGCTTGAGGTGGAATATCCCGACGGACGCACGGAGCTTCTGTCGGGCGGAGAGGTCAGCACAAGGCAGACAGAATGAATATCGCGGTCACAGGGGCATCGGGACAAGGTGCCTGTTTCCCTTCCCTCTTTTGTTCACTTTCCGGGTCCCCTGTTCCGGACTTAATGACGCCACGCGCCCCCGGAGCAAACACCGTTCCGATCTGCACTGCGGAATTTACTCCGGGAATTTTCTTTTTCAAAAAAAATCCGAAAAAAATCAAAAAAGGTGTTGACAAACGCGCCCGGATATGATATAATATCACTCGTCGCAAGGGAAGCCACTCCCGCGGACGACCGTTCGGGAGCATAGCTCAGCTGGGAGAGCATCTGCCTTACAAGCAGAGGGTCATAGGTTCGAGCCCTATTGTTCCCACCATTTACGGCCCGGTAGTTCAGTTGGTTAGAACGCTAGCCTGTCACGCTAGAGGTCAGGGGTTCGAGTCCCCTTCGGGTCGCCATTCTTTTTATCGGCATTGTTCCCTTACCGCGGTTGCAGGAATATGCCTCTGTAGCTCAGTCGGTAGAGCAGGGGACTGAAAATCCCCGTGTCGTTGGTTCAATTCCGACCGGAGGCACCAAAATTGCATGCAATAGCGTGTGATGAGTGTGTATCGCCGCGCCAGCCCGATACATACGTTATGCGGATTTAGCTCATTTGGTAGAGCGCCACCTTGCCAAGGTGGAGGTGGCGGGTTCGAGCCCCGTAATCCGCTCCAGTACGCTCCCATTCCACGGGAGCGTTTGTTTTAAGGCGACATAGCCAAGTGGTAAGGCCACGGTCTGCAAAACCGTTATTCTCCGGTCCGAATCCGGATGTCGCCTCCAAGTGTTCCGGTCTTAAAAGATGCCGGTCGAAAAACCCGAGATTTTCTCGGGTTTTCTTCGTTTTTCGCCGTTTTTCTCACTTTTTCAAAATTCGATTTTAAGCAAAAACAAAAAGATGCCAAACGCCGATTTCGGCCTTGTGCGCGGAATCGGACTGGTGGAACGCTATTTCAGGGCGGTTTTCAGAGAGTTTTTCTCTTAAGAAAACCGCCCTTTTTTCGTTTTTTCTCAAAAAAACTTTGTTAAATTTCTGTGTCTGAGAAAGGAGGTGCTTCGGATCGTCTACATATATAAAAAAGAAGATTGCGACTGCAACTATTAATGGATGAATCCACATATACAAACGCAGTATTTGATTACAGGCTTACCGGCTGAGATATGTCACTGAGAAATCGGACAGGTGATGTATAAATGACAGTTATTACGTGATCTTCTTTATTTTATTTACGAGTTTTGTCCGCAGATTTTTTTAACATTTTCCGCCATTTGCTCAACCGACTCGTAGAATCCGCGTTTGATCCATTCATCAAGTAAGCCGAATAAAGCGTATGAATAAAATCTGCTTTCGTAACACTCAAAAGCATTCGTGCCGTACTGAGGCATCATCACTTCATAAAAGGCGTCGTAAACAGTGGACTGCAGACTGCGTCGGTAAATCAGCTCCAGCAGATCCCTTATGCTGTAATTGAAATTGAAAAAGTCAACAGCGTTGTCCAAGGTGAATTTTTTGCGTTCATCTAAATCATGTTCCTCTGCCCATCGTTCCCAAAGCCGCACGATCTTAAAGGTCAACACTTCATTTTTTGTTGTAAAGTTTCTGAAAAAAGTGGTTCTGCCAACGCTTGCCAATTCCACAATTTCGGGAACGCTTATTTTTTCTATCGGCTTCGTTTTCAAAATCTTAATCAGTGCATCTGCCATACACTCTTTCAGAAATTCTGTTGTTTTTGCATTTCCGCCCATACGTTTATTTCTCCTTCTGAAAGGTACTTTTTTCGACAATCGTACCGATTCCTTTTTCATATATTGATTTTTAATTCGGATTATGATACAATATAGGTACGATAGTTCCAATTTAATTTTAACATACCATGTTTGGAATGTCAATAGATAATTTGTGTTGAAGTTATGATGACGACGTTATTAATTATCATTTTTATTACTTTTATTGGGGTTGGATTACCCGATTCGGTGCTTGGAACGGCGTGGCCGGCAATTTACCGCGAGTTTAATTTGCCTGTTTCGCTTGCAGGATACATTTCTGCAACCGTCAGCGTCTGTACGATTATTTCCAGCCTTATCAGCTCAAAGGTGATCAATAGATTCGGAACAGGCGTTGTTTCTGCCGTAAGCACGCTGATGACAGCCGCCGCATTACTTGGATTTGCTTTTGCAAACAATGCCGTTCCTTTCTTTTTGCTGGCAATTCCACTTGGGCTTGGGGCGGGTTCCATCGACACGGCGCTCAACAACTTTGTCGCATTGCATTACAGCGCATCGAAAATGAACTTTCTGCATTGCTTTTACGGTCTTGGAGTCGCAGCGAGTCCCTATGTTATGTCGCTTGCGTTAGGCGCTGATGATAACTGGAGAAAAGGATATATCATCATCGGTTTGATACAATTCTGTATCGCGTTGATTGCCGCTTTATCGCTTCCTTTATGGAAAAGGGCGGAAAAGAAGGACAGGGATGAAAATACGTCTCTCCCAAAGACGCTGACTTTATCACAGCTTTTCAAAATGCCTGCCGTCCGATTGAGTTGTCTTGTGTTTTTCGGTTCCTGCGCTCTGGAGCTATGCGCGGGCTCATGGAGCAGCACCTATTTTGTCAATATCAAGGGGCTTCCATCCGATAAGGCGGCACAAATCGCGATGCTGTTTTATGTTGGCCTGGCAAGTGGAAGGTTTTTGTCTGGTATCGTTGCTCACAAAACAGGTCGTTGGAGAATCATCCGTATTGCGGCGTTGATTCTCTTTGGCGCAATCATTCTGTTTATTTTGCCGCTGCCTTTGCCGGCTTCCGCTGCGGCATTGTTCTTTATCGGGCTTGGATGCGGTCCTGTATTCCCGAATCTGACGCACCTGACACCCCAAAACTTCGGTGCGGATATTTCGCAATCGGTTATCGGGGTGCAGCAGGCTTCCTCTTACGCTGGCATTATGTTGATGCCATGGTTATTTGGCATATTGGCGCAGGCAATTTCTACGGCTATATTTCCATATTACCTGTTGCTTTTATTCGTAATATTCGCATTAACGTTATTTATGTTGAAAAAAGCGGTATCGGGAAAAAACAAGGCTCTGTCGCCGATTGATTATTATTTGAGCGACTAATATACCCGAAAGAGAGTGAAAACATTATGAAATCCGATATCTCATCGTTTGAAACAAATCGTATGAAAGCGATTTTGTTTGATTTGGACGGAACGTTGCTGCCTATGCAGCAGGACGAATTTACAGCGGCGTATTTTGACAGGCTTTCAAAGACGCTTGCCCCCTGCGGTTACGAGCCGAAACGGTTGATTGAAGGCGTGTGGCAGGGCGCAAAGACTATGGTTAAGAATAACGGAAAGCAAACGAACGAACAAGTATTCTGGAAAGAATTTGCCGGGCTTTTCGGTGATAAGGTCTATTCGGACATAGACAAATTCAATGAATTTTATGAAACTGATTTTGATAAACTGAAAAACCATTGCGGTTATAACGAGCAAGCGAATCAGACAATTCAGACGCTGAAAGAAAAAGGCTTTGTTCTCGTACTTGCGACGAATCCCGTCTTTCCGATGACGGCGCAAAAGAAAAGAATGTTATGGGCAGGCATAAATCCCGACGATTTTACATGGATAACATCTTACGAGAACTCCCATTCTTGCAAGCCGAATCCGCAATACTACAAAGAGATCGCCGAAAAGATAGGCGTAAAGCCCGGCGATTGCCTGATGGTCGGCAACGATACGACCGAGGATGCCGCGGCAATGCTTACGGGCGCAGATTTCTTTTTGCTGACCGACTGCCTGATGAATCAGGAAAGGAAAGATATTTCAAAATATTCACGAGGCAGTTTTACGCAGTTATTTAATTACATAGAAAATCAAAAATAAAAGGAGACATATAAAGTACACGCAAAAAGGCAATTACGAAGTTTCATACTATGAGCAAGATGCAAACAACGAGCAATGGAAAAAGTATGAGGTCTGGTATCCTACCGAAATGGAAACAACAAATAATACATATCCGCTTGTGGTCATGGTAAACGGAACGGGCGTAGCCGCATCAAAATATAAGCCCATATTCGACCACCTTGCCAGCTGGGGCTTTATCGTAGTAGGTAACGAAGACGAAAGCGCGGGAAACGGCGCGTCGGCATCCGCAAGTCTTGATTATATTCTAACGCTTAATTCCGACAGCAACAGTAAGTTTTACGGTAAGATCGATTTTGACAATATCGGTATCGGCGGACATTCGCAGGGCGGTTTGGGAACGATCAATGCTGTTACGGCACAGGATAACGGCAACCTTTACAAAGTGATGTATGTGGCAAGTGCACCGACATTACAAATCAGCGTTGATCTGCTGAAAGCACCGTTTGATATCAGCGGTGTCAATATTCCGTGCTTTATGGTTGCCGGAACAAAGCAAATCGATGCCGGCGACGGGGAAAATTCGGGGATATGTCCGCTCGTTGAGCTGCAGGAAAAGTACAACAATATTTCCGACAGTGTTTCAAAGATCATCGCGCGAAGAGCAAATACCGACCACGGGGAGATGCTGCCTTATGCCGACGGATATATGACGGCGTGGTTTATGTATCATTTGCAGGGCGATGAAGAGGCAGGTACGGTTTTCTTCGGTGACGATGCGGAAATTCTGAGTAACGCCAATTGGCAGGATGTAAAAAAGAATCATTAAGCATTCGTTGTCAAAAGCATATCGATTGCTTTGCAAGATAAGAAGGAGAACAGTATGTTTTATAAAGAAATATATAACCCCCGTCCCAGCGATTACAACAGAAACGGAAAACTATCCTATGAAGCAATTCTTCAGCTCCTTGAGAATACCGCAGGTAATCATTCCGCAAATTCGGGCGACAGCATAGCCGATGCGAACAAAAACGGTATTGCGTGGATCTTAACCGAATGGAGGGTTCAGATCCTTCACCGTCCCGAAAACGGCGAGTCTCTGAACATCACAACCTGGGTTCGCGGCAAAGCGCCCGCAAGCGCTGTGTATCGTGACTTTCTTCTGACCGATGAAAACGGCACCGAGGTGATCAGAGCTGAAGCAAAGTTCGCTTTGTTTGACCTTGCCACATCAAGACTTACACGCATCAGCGAAGAATTGTTTGGCTCCTATCAGCCCGAAGACAAAACGGTTTTTGGGGACGCGCAAAGGCTTTGCGCACCATCAGAGTACACCTCGGAAACAGAACTGAAGCTGCGCCGCAGCGATATTGATTTTAACGGTCATGTTCATAACACCCGTTATGTCGATCTGGCTATGGAGGCTTTACCGAACGAAATTATTGCAAGCGATGATTTCACGGACATTCATATTCTGTACGCAAAGCCCGTTATGGAAAGAGCCGTTGTGAAAGCTAATTATGTTTTCAAGGACTCTGCGTATCTTGTGGCGGTATATGCAGACGACATTTATTGTGCTTTGGTTGAGTTCAAATGATCATTCTGAGTTACCGTTGCACTTCTTGTGCTTATGCTTACAGCTGCTTATAATTACAACTTCCAGTTTGCAAAGATTACAAAGCGGCATCTTTTAAGACCATAACAGCCAGAAAAAGAGCATCTCAGGAGATGCTCTTTTGTTTTTTACAGAGCATAAAAGGCCCCTTTTTGTGTTTCGGAAAGGGGCTGTGATATACCTGCCAAAAGCGCAGGGATATCACAGCCCCAGTCAGATGAGACCTCAACGCTCACCGATTTCTTTGTAGCCTCTCCTCGGATGCACCGCCATATATGCCGGGCGGATTATCTTGCCCCTGCCGACAAGCTCCTCCAGACGGTGTGCGCTCCATCCGGCGATCCTTGCGACGGCAAAGATCGGTGTGAAAAGCTCCACCGGAAGTCCGAGCATATTGTACACGAACCCGCTGTAAAAATCGACGTTTGCGCTGACGCCCTTATAGATCTTTCTTTCGGAAGCTATGACGCCGGGAGCGAGTCTTTCCACCGCCGAGTAGAGGGCAAACTCCTTTTCAAGGTGCTTTTCCTCCGCCAGTTTTTCCACAAAGCCGCGGAATATCTCGGCGCGGGGATCGGAGACGGAATAAACCGCGTGACCGATGCCGTAAATAAGCCCTGCGCGGTCGAACGCGTCCTTGTGCAGGAGCTTTTTAAGGTAGTCCTCTATCTGCCCGTCGTCGCTCCAGTCGGCAACCTTTTCCTTCATGTCAGCCATCATTTCGCAGACCTTGATATTGGCTCCGCCGTGGCGGGGACCCTTGAGCGACCCGAGAGCGGCGGCAACTGCGGAATATGTATCGGTTCCGGACGACGAAACGACGTGAGTGGTAAAGGTGGAATTGTTTCCTCCGCCGTGTTCGGCGTGAAGCACAAGCGCGACGTCGAGTATCCGCGCTTCAAGCTCTGTATAGCTGCTGTCAAGGCGAAGCATATAAAGAAGATTTTCTGCGGTGGAGAGAGACGGCGACGGCTCGTGGATGAAGAAGCTGGTATTCCCCCTCAGGTAATAGTCATAGGCAAGATATCCGTAGACCGACATCATCGGGAACATTGCGATAAGCTGAATACACTGGCGAAGGACATTCGGAATATCGGTGCTGTCGGGGTTAAGGTCATAGGAATACATCGTCAGCACCGAGCGCGCGAGGGAGTTCATCATATTTGTGCTCGGCGCCTTCATTATCAGGTCGCGGACGAAGGAATTCGGCAGCGAGCGGTATCCGGCGATAAGCTCTCCGAAGTCAGCCAGCTCCGCCGCGGTGGGAAGCTCTCCGAAAAGCAGCAGATACGCAGTCTCCTCGAAGCCGAACCGCCCCTCTGCCGTGAACCCGCGGACAAGCTCCTTCACGTCGTAGCCGCGGTAATAAAGCTCTCCGGGACAGGGGTTTCCGGCATCGTCCTTTGCTCTTACCTCAGATATCTCGGTAAGACCGGTCAGAACTCCCTTTCCGTTCAGGTCGCGCAGTCCTCTGTACACGTTATACTCGGAATACATCGACGGTTCGATATAGTCGCTCTTCTCGCAGAGCCTTGTCAGGGCTTCTATCTCCGGAGTTATCTCGGAATAGTTTCTTTTTCCCATTTTTCGTCCTCCTTTTCTTAATAAAAGAACGCGGGGAGCAAATACTGCTTCCTGCATCCGTGTGATATTTCAATTATATGCGATAATTATGAATCCGGCATTAACAGAATGAAGTTTTAACAACGTTTTAACAATTACCGTGTTAAAACGGTAAAGC
>FR891123.1:25975-44639 GCA_000433515.1 Candidatus Colimorpha enterica
GGAATCTTCAAGAACTTTTGAAAAAGCAACGGGAAAGGTCTGCGGGTCATTTTTTATGGCACGAGCCCGACATCGGGCAGGAGCCGCAGTTACAGCCGCAGCTTGATTTTCCTTTTTTTCTGTTCTTCACAAGTCCCGCGATGATGGCGGCGATGACAGCGATGAGAACAATACAGATAATGATTGTGACAATGTTGTCGGCGATCCATGCAAACATTTCTTTGGCTCCTTTCACATATCCGCAGCATCTTTCGGGCTTTCATCGGAGATGACAGCCCGAAATTCGGTTTTTATTATACTTTGACCTTTGTTGTCAGCTTGTTTGCCTCTTTATAGGGGCGGACAAGCATATAGATCATTCCGGCGAGGAGAGCGACCGCGACGATCACTCCGACGACGTTCACGTTTCCGGTGAAGAGTCCGCCGAACTGGTTGATCATGAGGGCGATGGCGTAAGCGAATCCGCACTGATAGCCGATTGCGAACCATGTCCACTTAGCGCTGTTCATCTCACGCTTGATGGCACCGATAGCCGCGAAGCAGGGAGCGCAGAGGAGGTTGAACACAAGGAACGAATATCCGGTGATTCCGGTGAATGCCTTTGCTATCGCAGGCCAGCCGTCGGGATAAAGGATACCCATTGTTCCGACGATGTTTTCCTTTGCGATAAGACCGGTGATAGAGGCAACAGCCGCCTGCCATGTGCCCCAGCCGAGAGGCTTGAAGATCCATGCAAGGACACCGCCGACAGCCGCAAGAAGCGAATGGTCGAACTCTTCCTCGCTGAGCATACGGAACGAGCCGTCAACAACGCCGAAGTAGGTGGTGAACCAGACGAAGACAGTCGAAAGAAGGATTATCGTACCGGCCTTCTTTATGTACGACCAGCCGCGCTCCCACATGGAGCGGAGGACGTTCTTTACGGTAGGCCAGTGATAAGCGGGAAGCTCCATAACGAAGGGAGCCGGGTCGCCGGAGAACATCTTTGTCTTCTTGAGTATGATTCCGGAGACTATTATTGCCGCCATACCGATGAAGTATGCGGAGGTCGCGACCCACGCGGAGCCGCCGAACAGAGCGCCTGCGATCATGGAGATGAACGGGACCTTTGCGCCGCAGGGGATGAAGGTCGTCGTCATGATGGTCATACGGCGGTCACGCTCGTTTTCTATCGTGCGGGAAGCCATGATTCCGGGAACGCCGCAGCCGGTGCCGATGAGCATCGGGATGAAGGACTTGCCGGAGAGGCCGAACTTACGGAAGATACGGTCAAGGACGAATGCGATACGCGCCATGTAGCCGCAGGCCTCAAGGAATGCGAGGAGGAGGAACAGGACGAGCATCTGGGGAACGAATCCGAGGACTGCGCCGACACCGGCAACTATACCGTCAAGGATAAGTCCGGAGAGCCACTCCGGGCAGACGGGGTTATCGCTGTCAACTCTGAGCGCGTTTCCGATGAGCACCGGGATACCGGGCACCCACACGCCGTAATCGGCGGGATCGGGAGCGGCGAATCCGGTGTTGGTCTTTTCAAAGTACTCAACAGCCTCAAGGTACGTGACTCCGATTGTGGTTTCCTTCTCTTCCTTCGAAAGATTGTCGGGAATCCTGTCGTAGTAGACGATCATATCGGTCTTTTCAAGGGTCTCCTCATCCTCAACGGTGACGGTTCCCTTGCTCTCGCCGTCTGCCGGCTTGAAGCTCTTTATTGCATCAAGAGCGGAGCCGGGATCGAAGTCGTCCGCTTCGGGATCGACCGTGACGAACGCGTTTATTGCGTTGAGAGCGTCGGAGTATTCTCCGTTCTTCTCTTCAAATTCAGCGGAGCCGATGCCGAAGAGGTGCCAGCCGTCGCCGAACAGTCCGTCGTTTGCCCAGTCGGTAGCCATTGAGCCGACGGTGACCATCGACAGATAGTAGACAAGAAACATGATTGCCGCGAATATCGGAAGTCCGAGCCAGCGGTTCGTGACGACGCGGTCGATCTTATCGGAAGCGGTGAGCTTTCCGACGTTCTTCTTTTTATAGCACGCCTTGATGACGGAGGCAATGTAGATATATCTTTCGTTTGTGATGATCGACTCGGAATCGTCGTCAAGCTCTGTCTCGGCAGCCCTGATATCGCTCTCGATGTGATCAAGCACCGACTTTTCGATGTTCAGCTTTTCAAGGACCTTTTCGTCGCGCTCGAATATCTTGATGGCGTACCACCTCTGCTGCTCCTCCGGAAGTCCGTGGACAGCCGCTTCCTCGATGTGTGCAAGAGCGTGCTCGACGCAGCCGGTGAAGGTGTGCTGGGGGATGGTCTTTCCGTTCTTTGCGGCATCGATGGCAGCCTCTGCAGCCTCCATGATGCCGGTCTCCTTAAGAGCCGAGATCTCGACGACCCTGCAGCCGAGCTGGCGGGAAAGCTCCGCGGTATTGATGATATCGCCGTTTTTCCTGACAACGTCCATCATGTTTATCGCGACAACGACCGGGATGCCGAGCTCCGTGAGCTGGGTGGTAAGGTAAAGGTTTCTCTCAAGGTTGGTTCCGTCGATGATATTGAGTATCGCGTCGGGGCGCTCGCCGATAAGATAGTTGCGGGCGACAACCTCCTCAAGGGTGTAGGGCGAAAGCGAGTAGATGCCGGGAAGGTCGGTGACTATGACGCCCTCGTGCTTCTTCAGCCTGCCCTCTTTTTTCTCAACCGTAACGCCCGGCCAGTTTCCGACAAACTGGTTGGAACCCGTCAGGGCGTTGAACAGTGTGGTCTTGCCGCTGTTGGGGTTTCCGGCAAGTGCAATTCTGATGTTCATTTTCTTTTCCTCTCCTGCCTCCCCGCCGTTTCCGGGAAGGGCAATGATAACCGTTACGGATTATTCCACTTCAATCATTTCGGCATCGGCTTTTCTCAAAGAAAGCTCGTATCCGCGCACGGTGATCTCAATCGGGTCGCCGAGCGGGGCGACCTTTCTTACATAGACCTCGACGCCCTTCGTCAGTCCCATGTCCATTATTCTGCGCTTTATCGCGCCTTCGCCGTGGAGCTTCACTATCTTCACGGTCTCTCCGATTTTTGCCTGTCTCAGAGTCTTCATCTCTGCTCCTCCTTGATTATTTTCAACCGGGAAGGTCAGATCATGACTCTTCTCGCGGCTTCTTCGCTTATTGCAACTCTTGCTTCCTTGACCTTGACAATTACATTGCCGCCGAGCATTGCGACAACGGTCACATTGCCTCCGACAACAAATCCGAGGTTCTCAAGGTGTTTTCTCAGCTCCGGAGAACCGCCGATCTTCCTTATCGTGTTCTCCGTGTCAAGCTCTGCAAGTGAAAGCGGCATCATTATAAATCCCCCGTTTCGTGATTAGCATCAACTAACCGATGGCCTTCAAATAAGTTAGCTTTCGCTAACCACCATATATAATACTACCCGTTTCTGCATTTGTCAATAGGTTTTCCGGATTTTTTTCGGATTTTTTAAGTTTTTTCAGACTGAAGGAGCTGTCGGAAGCATCGGAGGTTTCCGACAGCCCCTCCCGCCGGAGAAAAAGCGCAGGCAGGGTCTCAGCTTCTCTTTCTCAGTCTTTCCGCCGCATCCGGGTCGGGAGTCACGACAGCGGAATAGTTTGAGGAGAATGTCACGTATCCGGGCTTTGATGCCGGCGGCTTTTTTATGTTCTTCACGCGGGTGTAATCGACCTCGGTCTTCTGACCGCGCGGAGCCTTTGAGTATACGGCGGCAATGTTTGCGGCTTCGGTAAAGTCAGATGCCGGCGGCTCTTCCCCGCCGCAGAGAAGCACAACGTGAGAGCCGGGAAGCCCCTTCACATGAAACCAGATGTCGTTCTTCCCCGCCAGCCTGTTTGTAAGCCAGTCGTTCTGGGCATTGTTCTTGCCGCAGAGGACGCGGCAGCCGCCGGAGGTCACGAATTCCATCGGCTTCGGCGCGGGGATCTTCACGGCATGATAGTTCTTCATCTTCGATGCGTAGCCCGACTCGTAAAGCTCGCGTCTTATCTCGGAAAGGTCGTTTTCGGTCTCTGCTTTTGTCAGCGATTCCGACACCGTGGCTATGTAATCAAGCTCTTCCCGGGCGATCTCCGTCTGCTTTTTCAGATTGATCTCGGCAGACTTGCACTTGGCATACCTTTTGTAGTACCTCTGCGCGTTCTGCGACGGGGTCAGGCGGCTGTCAAGCTCCACTCGCACCTCCCGCCCGCCGTCCGACCAGTCGGGGAGCATTGCCTCGGTCATGCCGCGGCTCAGACGGTAGATATTTGCGGTTATAAGGTCGCCGGAAAGGCGGAAGCTCTCCTTGTCACGGCAGGCCTCAAGGTCAGCCTGCTGAGCCGCTATCTTCTTTGTCAGCCTTGTCTCGGCGTTTGTCAGAAGGCGAAGAATGTCGGCGGCACGCTGACGGATACGCTCGGCGTGCGCACGGGCGGCGAAGAATTCCTCGATAAGCCCGCTGAACGATCCGCAGACCGTCATTTCCGCCGCGTCGCCGTACTGCTTTATCGGCATGAAGGAATACTCAAGCGGCGTGCCGTCCGGCTTTTTCAGCATGACCGGGACAAAATCGCACTCCTCAAACCGTCTTACAAGCTCCGAAAAGCCTGCCCACAGCTTTTCCCCGTCCTCACCCGCACAAAGAGCCGCCTCGCGCGCGACAAGCGGCGAAATTCCGCTGAAGGTGTTCATTATGAATTTCGCTCCGGAAAGCCCGCTGTTGCGGAATTCCGTTACAAAGCTCTCTTCAGTCACGCCGAACGGAAGGCGTTTTCCCTCCTGAGCGGGCGGCGGGGTGTAGAGCGCACCGGGAATGACCGGGCGCTTGCTGCCGCTTGTGATATCGTTCGTCCTGACGGCTGAAATTATCTTTTTCTCCGCGTCGCAGAAGATAAGGTTCGAAAATTTGCCCATTATCTCGGCGTAAATATATTTTTTCGTTAGATATCCAAGCTCGTCGCGCGCCTCGAATTCAAATTCCGCCGCGCGGTCAAAGCCAATCTGGCGCACCGAGGTTATCCTTGCCCCGCCGAGGTGCTTCCGCAGGAGCATGCAGAACATCGGCGGAACCTTCGGGTTGTCGAAAACCGGGTCGGCAAGCGACATCCTCGGGTTTGCGCTTCCCGCGTCGATGAGCAGCTTCATTGTCGCGCCGCGGTCGGCTCCGTTTCTTTCGCCCCTCAGCACGAAAAGCACCGATTCCTTTGACGGCTGGAATATCTTCTCCACCCGTGCGTTCGTGACCGATGCCGACAGCTCGTTTATTATCGCTTTCGTAAAGCCTGCGTCAAAAGCCATTCTGTTTCCTCCTCCGGGGTCAAAATCCGGCTGCCGGATCGCTCCGGCAGCCGTTTTTCCGTAAAATGTGAGTGTCAGTGCGGACTACTTATCAGTTGAATTCCGCCTCGTCCGCCGTTTCGTCAACCGGAATGTCGTGTCTTTCCCCGTCGTCCTCGGCGCAGATACCGTTCATCGCCTCGATGATACTGTCATCGTCAAAGCGCTCTCTTATCTTCTCGGAGACAAGAACCGCGCCGCCGACGGCATTCAGAAGCCCCAGCACGGTGAACGGTCCCGCCGTGTTCTTTTTGTCCTTGAAAAGGAAGCAGATCGCAAGAAAGAAGCAGCAGACCGCCTGCACCGTGAGCATGAGTCCAAGGTAGAATCTCGTCTGTTTCAGCATTTTAATCCCTCCGTTATTCAGCCTTTGAGCTGTTCATTTTCAGATATGCGTTTATGAATCCGTCAATGTTGCCGTTCATCACGGAATTTATGTCGGTGTTTTCAAAGCCGGTACGGGTGTCCTTTGCAAGGGTGTAGGGCATGAAAACGTATGACCTTATCTGCGCGCCCCACTCGATGTCGGTCTTTACTCCCTTGATGTCGTCGATCTTCTGGAGATTTTCGCGCTGTTTTATCTCCATCAGCTTGGATTTCAGCATTTTCATTGCGAAATCCCTGTTCTGGAGCTGGCTGCGCTGAGTCTGGCAGCCGACGACGATGCCGGTGGGCTTGTGCAGAATCCTTATCGCCGAGTCGGTCTTGTTGATATGCTGACCGCCTGCGCCGGACGAGCGGTGAGCGGTGACCTCGATGTCCTCGTCGCGTATCTCGATATCGTCGTTGAGGTCGGTGAATTCCGGCATTACCTCGACCGAGGCAAACGACGTGTGACGTCTGCCGGAGGCATCGAACGGTGATATGCGGACAAGCCTGTGAACTCCGTTCTCGCTCTTCAGAAAGCCGTAGGCATTAAGCCCCTCGACCATGACCGTGGCGCTCTTCAGCCCCGCCTCGTCGCCGTCAAGCCAGTCGAGCAGCTTCACGTTGTAGCCGTGGCTCTCGCCCCATCTTGTGTACATACGGTAGAGCATCTGCGCCCAGTCCTGTGCCTCGGTTCCGCCCGCTCCGGGGTGGAAGGAAAGAATGGCGTTGTTTCTGTCGTATTCCCCGGTGAGAAGCGTCTCAAGGCGCATTCTGTCAGCCGTGTCGCTTATCTCCTTCACGTCCTTCAGCACCTCGTCAACGACGCTTTCGTCGTTTTCCTCGATGCCCATGTCGCAGAGCAGGAGCGTGTCCTCCAGCTTTGTGCAGAGTCCGCCGTACTCCTCGACCGTTGCCTTTTTGTCCTTTATCGACTGAAGTATCTTTCCCGAATCGGGCTGCGACCAGAAGTCGGGTATCAGCGTTTTCGCCTCAAGCTCCTGTATCTGACGCTCGAGGTCGTCTATCCTCAGTGCATTGCGCAGGTCGGCGATCGGCTCCTTCGCCGCATTCAGCGCGCGCTTTGCTTCGTCAAGCTGTATAATCAAATCTGTCCTCCGTCTGTCCCGTCGTCGGGCTTTTATGCCGCCTCAGGGCACAGTTATTGCAGTATAACTGTATTATAACACATCTCGCCGGGTTTTACAAGCGGGGAGAAAGAAAAAAGTGAGGGGGAAGGGAGAAAATGCGGCCGCTCCCGGTGCTATGGCGGCATTTTGCGCCGGAATTTGCCCTTATCCCGGACAAAATTTTAAAAAAAACCGAATTATTAATATTAAAATCATTGATTTACCGACGGAATTGCGTTATAATAATGAATCGGAAAATAAAACTCAAAGGAGATATAAAATGAGCGATTGTCCATACGCGGTTTCTCACGAGGTTGAGAATATGTACACCGTTGCAAAAGGCCCGAAACACGGACCCGCCCCCATTCCCGAAGAGGGAAAATGGGTAAAGGCGTTCGAGATAAAGGATATAAGCGGCCTTACCCACGGAATCGGCTGGTGCGCACCTCAGCAGGGCGCCTGCAAGCTGACACTTAACATCAAGGACGGAATTATCAGAGAGGCTCTTGTCGAGACTATCGGATGTTCCGGAATGACCCACTCTGCGGCTATGGCTGCCGAGATCCTTCAGGGGAAAACCATTCTTGAGGCTCTCAATACCGACCTTGTCTGCGACGCCATCAACGTTGCAATGAGAGAGCTGTTCCTCCAGATCGTCTACGGACGCTCCCAGACCGCATTCTCCGAGGGCGGACTCCCGGTCGGAGCTTCCCTCGAGGACCTCGGAAAGGGTCTGCGTTCGCAGGTCGGAACAATGTTCGCGACCGAGAAGAAGGGTGTCCGTTATCTTGAAATGGCAGAGGGATATATCCTCGACATGGCACTCGACGCAAACGACGAGGTCATCGGCTACAAGTTCGTCCATGTCGGAAAGATGCTCAGCGCCGTCAAGGCAGGAAAGTCCTATCAGGAGGCTTTCGAGAGCAACGTAAAGACATACGGCCGTTACGACGAGGGCGTCAGATTCATTGACCCCAGAACAGAGTGAGGAGGTAACGACAATGTCAAACAACGTACAGTTTGAAGGCAAAGAAAGAAGAATGGCGGGCATCGAAGCCTGCATGAAGGAATACGGCATAAAGGACCTCGAGGACGCGCGCGACATCTGCCTTGCAAAGGGCATCGACGTTGACGCTATCGTCAAGGGCGTTCAGCCGATCGCATTCGACAACGCAGGTTGGGCATACACTCTCGGCTGTGCAGTCGCAATAAAGAAGGGGCTTACAAACGCTGCCGACGCCGCAGAGGCTATCGGAATCGGGCTTCAGGCGTTCTGCATCCCCGGCTCCGTTGCCGCAAACCGCAAGGTCGGTCTCGGTCACGGAAACCTCGGCGCCATGCTTCTCCGTGAGGAGACAAAGTGCTTCTGCTTCCTCGCAGGTCACGAGTCCTTTGCGGCTGCAGAGGGTGCTATCGGTATCGCAAGAACCGCAAACAAGGTCAGAAAAGAGCCGCTCCGCGTTATCCTGAACGGCCTCGGCAAGGATGCCGCATTCATTATCTCAAGAATCAACGGCTTCACCTACGTCTGCACCGAGTATGACTTCTACAATGACGATCTCAGGATCGTTTACGAGAAGGCATATTCAAGCGGCGATAAGGCCAAGGTCAGGTGCTACGGCGCAAACGACGTCCTTGAGGGCGTTGCCATCATGAAGCACGAGGGCGTTGACGTTTCCATCACCGGAAACTCCACCAACCCGACCAGATTCCAGCATCTCGTTGCCGGCACCTACAAGAAGTGGGCTAACGAGAACGGCAAGAAGTACTTCTCCGTTGCCTCCGGCGGCGGCACGGGACGTACCCTTCACCCCGACAACATGGCGGCAGGCCCCGCTTCCTACGGTCTGACCGACTCTATGGGACGTATGCACGGCGACGCTCAGTTCGCAGGCTCGTCCTCCGTTCCGGCTCACGTCGAAATGATGGGTCTTATCGGAATGGGCAACAACCCGATGGTCGGCGCGACAGTCGCCTGCGCGGTTGCTGTTGAAGAGGCTATGAAGTAATCCGCCGGCTTGTCCGGGCTTACCGAAGCATGAAAACTCCCGCCTGATTTTTGATCTGCCTCCGGAATACAAAAAAACCGGCGGCAGAAAAGAATAATCAGGCAACGAACCGGGCTGTTAAAAACCCTCCTGCGGCAGTTACGGATATATTTCCGTTCTGCCGCGGGAGGGGGTTTTTTCAGTTGACGGTATTATTATTTATACATCGGGCCGTAAGCAGCGCAGGCGCGGTAATCCTGTCCCTCTTTGTCCATGCCGAAGGCGTTCCAGGCGGCGGGACGGAATATCCGATCTTCGGGCACATTGTGCATACACACCGGGATGCGGAGCATGGAGCAGAGAGTAATCACGTCGGCACCTATATGGCCGTAGGAGATAGCGCCGTGGTTGGCTCCCCAGTTGTTCATAACGTCATAGGCGGAGGCAAAGGGACTGCCGGCATTTCCGTCGCAGCGGGGAGCGAACCAGGTACACGGCCAGGTATAGTCGGTCCTCTTCCACAGGATTTCGGAAACCTCATCAGGAAGGTTCACCGTCCAGCCCTCGGCAATCTGCATAACCGGACCAAGCCCCTTCACAAGATTCAGACGGATCATGGTAGCGGGCATTTCGGCTCTTGTAAGGAAACGGGAGGAGAACCCGCCGCCGCGGAAGTAGCCGTTGTCGGCGGCACACCACTCCGCAGCCTTCAGAACCCTGTCAATGTCCTCCTTCGTCATATCGTACCAAGGCTTGATAACGGGATTGCCGGCTTCGTCGGTCACCTCTCCGCAGGCGTCGAGGCAGCAGGCACCGGAGTTGATCAGATGGATAAAGCCGTCGGCCTCCTTTGCCCTTCCCTCCGGCTCATAGCCCGTGACGCGTCTGACGGAATCGCCGCTCCAACAGGTGCGTACGTCGGCAAACATCTGGGCACGGCCGGTCAGGAGCTTCATAAAGAGCATCGAGATGCCGTTGAGGCAGTCGTTCTCGGTGGCAAGAATATACGGCTCGCGGGCGCCTTCCCAGTCGAAGGAGGTGTTGAGGATCGCCTCTCCGAAATCGCAGTTGGGGTAGAAATCCGTCCACTGTCTCTGTCCCTGGAAGCCTGCTGCCAGAGCATTGTGGCCGAGCCTTTCTTCCTCACATCCGGCGGGAAGATTGGGATTGCCGCTCATGAGGTCCTTGATGATAACAGCCATCTTGACCACAAATTCCCAGTCTTTTTCCTTCTGTCCGGCTGACCTGCGGACGAATTCGGGGTTTTTGTCGAAGCCCTCCGGGCAATTGGCCTTTGTCCATGCCAATGCCTTCCGGAACTCCGCCTCGTCGTAGATACCCTCAGACATTCGGCGGATGATCTCAACTTCATCCACCGACTCCACGCGCATTCCGAGATACTCCTCAAGAAATTCCGGGCTTATCGAGGAACCGCCGATTCCCATGCAGATCGAGCCGATCTGCAGATATGACCTGCCTCTCATGGTAACCGCGGCAACAGCGGCGCGGGCGAAGCGCAGAAGCTTTTCCTTCACATCGTCCGGCATGGTGTTGTCGTCGGCGTCCCGGACGTCTTTTCCGTAGATGCCGAAGGCGGGGAGACCCTTTTGGGCATGAGTGGCAAGAACCGATGCCAGATAAACGGCACCGGGACGCTCGGTGGCGTTAAAGCCCCAGACGCCCTTGACGGTCATGGGATCCATGTCCATGGTTTCGGAGCCGTAGCACCAGCAGGGAGTGACCGAGAGCGTGATCGACACCCCTGCTTTTCTGAACTGTTCCGCACAGGCGGCGGCCTCTGCAACCCGTCCGATAGTGGTATCGGAGATAATTACCTTAACCGGTTCGCCGTTTGAGCAGCGCAGTTCGCTCTCAAACAGGGACTTTGCGGCTTTTGCCATCGACATGGTTTGCTCCTCAAGGGATTCCCGGACTCCGAGAGGTCCTCTCCTCCCGTCGATAATGGGACGGATTCCGATGACGGGATTGCCGCCGATAAGTCTGTTTTCTGCCATAGCTGATTTCCTCCTTGGAAATAAAATTCTCTCAGTGACCGGTGAGAAGAGATCAGGTTTTTTCCCGCCGGCGAATCAAAAAAGGGTTTGGTCTGCGATGCTGCCGCCTGCCGCCGGCAAAAAGCCGGATAATCGTTAACGGCAATCTTTCTTATTATAATTATACTATTGCTTTTCGGGATTTACTTGTGGTATAATAGGGGCAAAGTATAACGATATTCAGTTTTACGCACAATTCGCCGCACGGAGGTAAAGCAGCTGTGAAATACAGTGAGTTAAACGAGATCAAAAGTCGGGGAACACCGGATTTTCCCATCGAGCTGTATCGGATCGACAGCGGCAATTCACGCTATATCATGCCCTTTCACTGGCACAAGGAATTTGAGATCATCCGGGTGGAGGAGGGGGAGTTTTCCGTTTGCATCGGTGAAGAGGAATACTGTGCCTCGGCGGGAGATGTTCTTCTGATCAACAGCGGAATGATTCACGGCGGGATCCCGAAGAGCTGTGTGTATCACTGTGTGGTATTTGACCCTTCCCTGCTTCTGGGCAGAAGCAATTCCGGTTGGCGGGAGGATATTACAAGAATCTCCGACGCGGGTGATACCGGGATCCGGCGTTATTTTCCCGCCGGTGAGGGGGAACTTGCCGGACAGGTCGAACAGCTCATCAATGCGCTGAAGACCGAACGGGAGGGAAACCGCCTTCTGGCTCTCGGCGCCCTGTATTCCGTTTTCGGTCTGCTTTACCGCAACGGTGCCGTGACCGGAGAGACGGCGGTCTGCAGGCATTTTACGGGTGACGCAAAAATGAAGGCGGTTCTCTGCTGGATAGAAGAGAATTATGCCGACACCGTTACCCTTGAGAAGCTGGCAGAGATCGCCGGAATGAACCCCGGATATTTCTGCGGCTTTTTTAAAAGATATACCCAGCGCAGCCCTGTTGATTATCTCAATATGTACCGTATCGACAGTGCCTGCCGGATGCTTCGGGTCAGCGGCTGCTCGGTCACCGAGGCGGGCTTTTCCTGCGGATTCAACGATCTGAGCTATTTTGTCAAAACCTTTAAAAAGTACAAAGGCGTCACGCCGAAGCAGTACCGGAAAAGATATGAGTCCGAGACGGGTGCCGTTGTCGGAAAACGGATTTTCTGAAAAAGGATGTCCTTCCTTCTTCATCCTCCGTCCCCTTGCGCAGGGTCAAAAAAACATTGACAAAAAAGCGGCAAAATGATATAATCGGAATAAACAATCAAAGGCTCCCCTTCGGCGAATGACAGCGCGCCCCTCACCTCCGTCTGTCGAGAAAAACAAGAAAGGACATCACCATGCTTCAGACAGTCTACTCCGCCGGGATAAACGGCATTGACGGATTTTCCGTAACGGTTGAATGCAACAGTGCCAACCGGCTGGCTAAGTTTGAGGTCGTCGGGCTCCCCGATGCCGCCGTGAAAGAGGCAAGAGAACGCATCAAGGCGGCGGCAGAAAACAGCGGGTACGAATTTCCGGAGGCGGACATCACCGTCAACATGGCACCCGCCGACAAGAAAAAGCAGGGCTCTGCCTATGACCTTGCCATTATGACCGGCATTCTCGGCTGCTGCGGAATGATAAGACTGCCTGCCGACATAAGCGACACCTGCTTCATCGGAGAGCTTTCCCTCTCGGGAGACGTAAGAGCCGTGCGCGGAGTCCTCTCCATGTGCCTTGCCGCACGTGAGGCGGGGAAAAAGAAGGTGTTTGTTCCTTACGAAAATGCCGGAGAAGCCTCGGTTGCCGACGGCATCACCGTTTACGGCGTGAGAAACGTCCGGGAGATGATCGACCACCTTACCGGAAACAGAAGAATCGAACCGACAGTTTTCGACATGAGCCTGTTCGAGAACGGCATAAACAGCTTTGAGCTTGACTTCGCCGACGTCAAGGGGCAGGACAAGGCAAAGCGTGCGCTTGAGATAGCCGCGGCGGGCGGGCACAATATTCTTATGATAGGCTCGCCGGGAACCGGAAAAAGTATGCTGGCAAAGCGTATTCCGACGATACTGCCGCCGCTTTCCTTTGAAGAGGCGATCGGGACGACAAAGCTCCATTCGGTCGCTGGGATACTGCCGGAGGGCGTCTCGCTTATCACATCAAGACCGTTCAGGTCGCCGCACCACACGCTTTCCCCCGTGGCGCTTGCCGGCGGCGGTGCAATACCCATGCCGGGCGAGATCTCGCTTGCGCACAACGGCGTTCTTTTCCTTGATGAGCTTCCGGAGTTTTCAAAGCCTTCGACCGAGGTCCTGCGCCAGCCGCTTGAGGACCATTCGATAACCATAATCCGCGCGTCGGGGAGAGTCACCTTTCCCTGCTCCTTCATGCTTGTCTGCGCGATGAATCCCTGCCGGTGCGGGTATTTCGGACATCCGACGCGCAAATGCACCTGCCGCAGGGCGGATATCAAGGAATATCTTCAGCGGATCAGCGGCCCGCTGCTTGACCGCATCGACATACAGATAGAGGTGCCGCCGCTGTCGTTTGAGGAGCTTTCCGACGAAAGGCAGTCCGAGACGTCGGCTGACATCCGTGCCCGCGTGACGAATGCCCGCCGCCGCGCCGTCAACCGCTATGCCGCATCGGGCGACACGGTATTCTCAAATGCCGCGCTCACCTCGCATCAGATAAGGAAATACTGCACCCTTGAACCTGCCGCGCAGACTCTGCTGAAGAACGCCTTCGAGCGTCTCGGGCTTTCCGGCAGAGGCTACGACCGCATTCTCCGCGTTGCGAGAACCATTGCCGACCTTGACGACTCCGACATGATAAAGGCAAAGCACATAGCCGAGGCGATACAGCTCCGTTCGCTTGACAGAAAATACTGGTAAGGAAACAATCATCCGAAAGAGAGTCAGCCATGACCCGCTACACCGCATTTTGCAAAATAGTCGAATACGGCAGCTTCACCCGCGCCGCAGAGGCTCTCGGGTACACTCAGGCGGCGGTCAGCCAGATGATACGGTCGCTTGAAAACGAGTTTTCTCTGCGCCTGCTGATACGCACCCGCTCCGGTGTGCGTCTTACCCGCGAGGGTGAGCAGATGTACCCGCTCATCAGGAAATTCGCCGCCGCATACCGGGAGATGGCAGACCGCGCCGGGGAGATAAACGGCCTTGATTCCGGAGAGATACGGATCGGCACCTTCTCAAGTATGTCCCAGCACCTGCTTCCCGGTCTTATGAGCGATTTCAGCCGGATATATCCTAAGATAAATTTTGTTCTGTCACAGGGAGACAACACCACCCTGCCGGAGTGGATAAACAGCGGGATAATCGATTTCGGATTTGTCTACCCGGAGGCATCGTCGGGGCTTGTCAACCGCCCGATTGTGAAGGACGTTTATCTCGCCGTTCTCCCGGAGGGACATCAGTATGCGAAGATGGAAGCAGTCCCGCTCGCGCTTATGGCAAAGGAGCCGCTCATTATCGTCGATGAGGGCGGGATAAACACCGTCCTCCGGGCATTTTCCGCAGCCGGTCTTACCGCAAGGATCAATTTCCGCATCCATGACGATTACACGATACTGTCGATGGTCGAAAAGGGCATAGGCGTCAGCATCCTTCCCTCAATGATACTTGACCGTGCGCCCTACCGGATAAAAGCCGTCCCCACCGACGTTCCGGTCACAAGAACGGTCGGCATCGCCTACCGGGACTATGATATGCTCCCGATGGCTGCCAAGAAATTCATAAAATTTGTGTCCGACAACATCGGGAGCTACCTTCCGGAGAAGTACATCTGCCTGAAATAAGCAGTTTTGTAACATTTCCGTGAACCGGCTTGACAAAACCGGGGGAAAAGTATATAATCGTTCAGTCCCGCCGCGCCCTCACCGGTCAGCGGGCTGAGTTTTTCGTGAGGGGGGAACGGTCTCCCACCTGCCGCGGAGCACGCGGACAAGGACGCGGCACGTTCCGGCACCGACACAGGAGATAATCAATGAAAATCAGTCTTTCCGACCAATTTACATATAAAAAACTGCTCCGCTTTGTTCTGCCGTCGGTAATAATGATGGTATTCACGTCGATATACGGCGTGGTTGACGGCTTTTTCGTCTCGAATTATGCGGGAAAAACAGCCTTCGCCGCAATCAACCTCGTCATGCCGTTCATAATGATATTGGGCGGCATGGGCTTCATGATCGGCACGGGAGGCACCGCGCTTGTTGCCAAACAGCTCGGCGAGGGCAAGCCGGAGGAGGCAAACCGCACCTTCTCGATAATGGTCGGCTTCACCGTCGTATTCGGAGCCGTCCTGTCGGTTGCCGGGGTCGCGCTCATGCGTCCCGTCTCACTGCTTCTCAAAGCTACGCCGGCAATGCTTGACGACTGCATACTGTACGGCAGGATCGTCACCGGATTCACCGTCACTTTCATGCTCCAGAATGTTTTTCAGAGCTTTCTCATAGCAGCCGAAAAGCCGAAGCTCGGGCTTGCGGTGACCGTTGCGGCGGGAGTGACCAACATGATCCTCGACTGGCTGTTTGTCGGCGTATTCGGCTGGGGCATCGCCGGGGCGGCGGTCGCTACCGGGATCAGTCAGTGCGTCGGAGGGGTAATCCCGCTGTTTTTCTTCCTGAAAAAGGACAACGGCAGCCGCCTGCACCTGACGCTTACGCCGCTTAAGGCAAGGCCGATCCTTGCCGCCTGCGCGAACGGCTCGTCGGAGCTTATGAGCAATATCTCCTCGTCGGTCGTCAGCATGATCTATAACTTCCAGCTTCTGAAATTCATCGGCGAAAACGGCGTTTCGGCATACGGCACGCTTATGTACGTCCAGTTCGTGTTCATCGCGATATATATCGGCTACGCCATCGGCTGCGCGCCGATCGTCGGCTTTCACTTCGGCGCGGAAAACCGGGCGGAGCTTAAGAGCCTGCTGAAAAAGAGCATCCTTCTGATGGCGGGAACGGGAATTGCAATGTTCGGACTTGCCTTTGCCCTTGCCGGGGTCTTTTCCGGGATCTTCGTCGGATATGACAGGGAGCTTTTCGACCTCACAAAGCACGCCTTCCGGATGTTTTCCCCGGCATTCCTGCTTGCGGGGTACAATATTTTCGCGTCGTCCTTCTTCACTGCGCTCAGCAACGGCGGGGTGTCGGCGGCGATATCCTTCTTCCGCACCATGATCTGCCAGTCGCTCTCTGTGCTGATCCTGCCGGAGCTTTTCGGCGTTGACGGGATCTGGCTTTCGATAACGGTTGCGGAGGTCTGCGCCTCGATGATCTCCACGGCATTCATTTTCGCAAAAAGAAAGAAATACGGCTACTTCTGATATTCAGGCGGCGTCCCGGCTTTACGGCGCCGCCTTTTTCAGACCTTTCCCGCAATTTCCTCTCTCAGCCGGTCGATTATCTTCTTTTCAAGGCGGGATATGTACGACTGTGAGATGCCGAGCATATCCGCGACCTCCTTCTGCGTCCTTTCCTTCCCTCCCCCGATGCCGAAGCGCAGACGTATTATAGTCTGTTCGCGCGGAGGAAGGCCTGCAACGGCGCGGTCAACGGTCTTTCTGTCCTCCTCTGTCTCCATATCGCGGTACACCGTGTCCTCCTCGCCGCCGAGAATGTCGGAGAGAAGCAGCTCGTTTCCGTCCCAGTCGGAGCTGAGGGGCTCGTCTATCGACATTTCGCACCGGCGGCTTCCGGTCTTGCGGATGTACATGAGAATTTCGTTCTCTATGCACCGGGAGGCATAGGTTGCCAGCTTTATGTTCCTGTCCGCCCTGAAGGTGTTTATCGCCTTGATCAGTCCTATCGTCCCGATCGATATCAGATCCTCTATCCCGATATTCGTGTTCTCAAACTTCTTCGCAATGTATGCGACAAGCCGCAGATTTCTCTCGACAAGCACCGAGCGGAGCGAACCGTCGCCATCAAGCCTGCCGATTATGTCGCTCTCCTCCTCGTGCGTAAGCGGCGGCGGGAGTGTCTCCGGCCCGTTTATATAGAAAACTCCTCCGTTTTTGCGCAGAAGCCGTGCAAGCGCGTTTTTAAGGGTATCGAATATTGCAGACATGGCATATCTGTCCTTTCTTTTATGCAGACCGTCCGGAAAAGCGGACGGTATTTTGTTTTTCATCCGCACAGCACCGCGGGTATCAGCGCGTCACAGCCCATGAATCCGGAAATATCCGGGCAGACGGCGACAAGCGCGTTTTTTTCCTCTCCCGAGACGGAAACCGAGTCCGGCAGAAGCCCTGCAAGCAGTTTTCTGCCCCCGACCGACTCCGCCGGGATCAGCTTTACCGCTCTTATGTATTCCGCAGGCAGCCCGGCAACGTCAAGCGGGTCACCGGAGAGAAGCCAAAGATAAACCTCCTCCGGGAGCAGGCCTTTAAGCGCTTCTCCGGTCACGATTATGACCGGCCTCCCGGTTATCGGCTCGGAGAGAAGATTTCCGCTGTCGCATATGCCGGTAAGCTCCGCGCTGTGTCCTCTGAATGTCACTGTGACGCGGTATTCCGGGGTCTCCCGCTTCCGTCCCGCATATCTTCCGCAGATCACGGCAATAATCGCTGCAGCTGCCGCAACGACAGCCGACCATCCGACGGGAATGTCGCCCGACACAGTGCGGTACGCGCCGTCAACGAACACCGTCCGCGTCCCCGGTATGCTGTCGATCATACCGAAAACGGCAGTCATGACCCCGCCGAGCAGACACCCCGTGCCGTAGAACAGCGCACACGGAGCAAGCGGCTTTTCCCCGAAAACGATACAGCACATCAGAACCGACACGGCGATATTCACCGCGATGCGGAAGATAAGCGCCCCTCCCATGAAGCAGGCGGCAACGCCGTATACCCCGCCGACCGCCGCAGACAGCACGAAGCGCCGTTTTTTCACGCTCCTGTGAAGTATCAGGGCGGTTATGTAAAGGGTCAGGAAATCCATCGAAAAATTCACGAGGAAAAGCACGTCCCCGTAAAGCGTCTGCTTCATAGTCTCACCGCCTCACAACCGCAACAGTCCCGGTCGTCCGGGGTTGTCTGTTTGCCTATATTATAACTCCCGGAATGCAAAAAAATTGCCGGAACCGGACAGCGAATAATAATTGTTGAAGGGGCTTTTTAAGGGCTGAACGGATAATTTACAATTATATTGTTGCAACCCGCACATAATTGTGTTAAAATGCAGAAAAAGCACACCCGTCCGGTGTGCGGTGATCGGTATGGGGGAAAACAAATGAAAAAAACGGCGCTTACGGTATTGTTTCTGCTTCTCTGTCTCATGCTTCCGGCAGGGGCGGTAAGCGAAACGGACAGCGGGATCCAGTACAGTGTGAAGAACGGCGAGGTCACCGTCGAGGGCTTCAATTTCGTCGGAAACACAATGAGCATTCCCGAAAAGATCGACGGAATGCCGGTAAAATACATCGCCGCACAGGCGTGCCGTTCAAACGATGCAATCGTCTCTCTGAAGATACCCGGCTCGGTCGTCTCCGTCGGAGAGTTTGCCTTTGCCGACTGCAGAAACCTGACCGACGTCACGTTTTTCGGAAATACAGAAATCATCGGCTTTTCCGCCTTCAGAAACTGCGCGGGGCTGAGGAACGTCACCCTCTCCGAGGGGCTGAAGAAAATCGACGACTGCGCCTTCTACGGATGTACTCTGCTGAAAGCCCTCGCCGTCCCGTCGTCCGTCACGGAAATCGGCGTTGACGTTTTCAACGGGTGTTCCGCCCTGACGCTTGACGTGAAAAACAATGCCCTTGCCCGGGACTATGCCGCAAAGTACTCCATCCCGACCGATTTCCGCTCGTCATGGGGTTTCACGGTCGCCGCATCGGCTG
>FR891123.1:44666-51066 GCA_000433515.1 Candidatus Colimorpha enterica
CCGCATCGGCTGTCGGAGCGGCAATTCTCGGAGCCGTATTTTTCGCATTTGACCGTTTTGTGCTGAAAAAACGCGCGAAAACCAAGCCGTCCGAAAAAAAATAAAAAAATTTTCGGAAATCCTGTACCGTTTTCCGAAAAAATAAAGTTATATATTGCAAAAGAGTATCGCGCCGGGGCTTCCGGCATAACGGGACTTATAAATCCGGGGCTTCGGTCCGGAGCTTTCCGGGTTGTTGCCGGAAACTGCATTGCAGTGAGAGGCAGGAGGTTTCCGGTACGGCTGCGATGCGCTCCGTAACATCCTTCCTTTTATTGAAAGTAAAAACAGAGTCCGGCAAGAGCCTGTCGGAGCTCTGTTTTTTGCATCTGTCCGTACCTGTCACATTGCCGAGCGGATAAGCGGAACTATCGGGGTCCCGTTTATTTTTGCGGTCAGTACCGTAAGAGCCGTGAATCCGACCGCCACCGCAGCCACAAGAACCGCTTTCAGCACCTTTCCGGATCGCGTGCCGCATTTTATTCCGCAGATAAGCATCATGACAATGACTCCGGAAAGGATCGGTATCGTCAGCTTAAGATCAGCCACCGACCTTCTCCACATCGGAAAAGCCTCCCGCGAGGCGCCGAAAAGCACGGCTATTTCGGGGATGAAAAAAATCACAATCCTCGACACAAGAACCGTAAAGAACGATGTCAGGATCAGCGGAAGAGCAAGGATCGATATGCGCTTCATTATAAAAAACACCCTTCTGGCTTCATAACGTAATCACTGTGAATATATTATAGCACAGTCTGCCGCAGGTTGTCAATATTTTTCCGCCGCACGGGGATTCTGACGGAAAACCGCGAAGCCGATGCTTTTCAGGCTCTGACGCTGTGGGCAGAATTCGCCTCGTCAACAACGCTGCCCGTATTACGTCTGACCCGACCGAAACGCTTTGGGCAAAAAGGAATTCAATTTAAGATAACAAAAAACCAGTGCGCTTTCCGTTACAACCGGCAGGTACACTGGTTTTTTTATTCAGATTCAACCGCAAGGCTTCAGCCTTTGCCGAACCTCAGCACCGCGGCGCAGACAGCGGTCATTATCACAAGAAACCCGACGTTCAGCGCGGTGAAGGCGGCGAGGTATTTCCCCTTCTTTTCCGGCTCCTCGGCACAGAACTGACGGTATGTGATAAGGCTGGCAAGCGAGGCTATAAGAGTCCCGGTCCCGCCGATGTTGACGCCGTAAAGCAGGGCACGGTAGTTTTTGGTAAAGCCGGAGAGCAGTATCGCCGACGGAACGTTGCTTATCACCTGACAGGACAGGATGCTGACTATCAGCGGATCTTTGCCGAGCGCCGCCGAAAGAAACCGGCTGACCGGCTCTATCCGCGACATATTTCCGGAAAAGACAAAAAAGCAGGCAAAGGTCAGAAGCAGGCAGTAATCCACCGACTTAAGCGCGCTGCGGTCGGCGAATATCAGAACCGCCGGTATCACGATAAGCCCGACCCAGTACGGAATGACCCTGAAAACTATCACTATCGAGAAAGCGAACAGCGCAAGATAAAGCGCCGTCCTTCCGGCGGGAAGGGCTCTGCCGCTCTTCACCGACACGGTTATCGGCTCACTTTTCACGAAAACAAAGCAGCACAGTATAATAAGCGCCGTTGCCGCGGCAAACGGGATCGCCATAATGCCCATGAATTCCCCCGTCGGAATGCCGAACCGGTTGTAAAGATAAAGATTCTGCGGATTTCCGAACGGAGTCAGCATCCCGCCGAGATTCGCGCCGATGTTCTGCATTATGAAGGTGAATATCATGTACTTTTTCTGCCCCGACGACTCAAGCACCCGGTAGCCGAGCGGCAGGAACGTCAGAAGCGCCATGTCATTGGCTATCAGCATCGACCCGACAAAGGTTATGACGACGATTGCAATGACCGCCCGTCTTATGTTCCCGGTCGCGGAAACTATCTTCTCCGCAGTTACCGTAAAGAACTTTATGTTTTTCAGCGCGCATATCACCGCAAGCGTGCAGAACAGGCAGGTCAGCGTCCGGAAATCGAAATATCCCGCATATTCCGCGTCCGGCGGCACGATCACCGACGTAATTGCCGCCGCCGCGAAGGCGATTATAAGTACCGTGTTGTTCTTTATGAATTCCGTCACCCTTCCGGCTGTCAGCTTAGGGTGCGATTTTTGTTCTGTTACCATTTTATGTCCCTCCGGATCACATACCGGAGTATTATACTACACCGGCGGGAAAATTGCAAGGATAAAATGCATCCAGTACTACGAAAAGCCGAGAAAAAACGACTCCCATATGTTCAACCTTTTCTGCCCCGACAATATCGTCCGCTTCGGAATATACGGTTTCGGAGTCATGGAGCAGGACTCGCTGTCGTCAGGCGACAAACCAAACCGGAAAATAGTCGGAATCACCCGCATCGAGGGAAAGATCATCACATTCACCCCCGAAGGATAACAATAAGCAGAAAAGCAGCACATCCTGCCGGAGCAACCGGAAAGATGTGCTGCTGTTTTATAATAATAAACGTCAGTCTGTTACCGCAAGTCCGTCGCCGGAGGCGGTTATATGCTTCAGAACCAGCGCGGCGGCGACCTTTGCGTTTGCGGCGGGAATTTCAGCCCCAGCTGCGCAGGGGTGTCCTCCCCCTCCGAAGGCGGCGCACAGCTCGTTTGCCGGGAAGCCCGGTTCACTGCGCACCGAGATCTTGAACTTCGTCGGATCGACGCGGCTCTGCTTCATGGTTATGCCGACGATGACTCCGCTTATCTCCCTTGTTATCGGGCTGATTATGCCGAGATCCTCCTCGCGGAGGTTGAGACGCTTTTTGTCGTCGTTTGTGATAACGACCATCGCAACTCTGCCGTCGAGATAGTACCTCATGCTCGCATAGGCGGCGGTGAGGGCGCGTATCTCCGACTGGGTGCGGCTCTCGTAGAGCATATGGTCGATAAACGCGTTCTCCGCCCCCGCATCAAGCAGCTCTGCGGCGGCTCTGTGGGTGCGGGAGGTGGTGTTTGAATACCTGAACCCGCCGGTATCGGAGGATATGGCGGCATAAAGCGGCTCCGCACAGACGTCATACGGCACTCCGAGAAGCCCGACAAGGTCGAAGATTATCTCCCCGCAGGCGGCGGCTGTCGGGTCGGTGTAATTCAGCTTTGCGAAATCGTCGCTCGTCTCGTGGTGGTCGATCTTGAGCATGATCTTCCCGCCCCATTCCGGCTGAAGGTCGCCGAGAAGCTCCTCAGACGCGACATCAACCGACACCGGGATACCGTTCATGTCCTCCGGGTCGAAAGCCGGGAAATACTCTCCGTCGAACAGAAATTCGTTGTTCGGCGAGGGGGTGTTTGCGCAGATGATCTCTGCCTTTTTGTCCATGTACTCAAGCGCCCGTCTCAGCGCGAGCGCGGAGCCGAGGGTGTCCCCGTCGGGACGCTTGTGGCAGATGAGAACAAAGTTGTCCTTCTCCCGGAAGAACTCCGCGATCTCATCAAGAGTTATGTTGTTCTGCGGCATTATTCTCCGTCCTCCCGGCTGTCGTCACCGGCGGCATCGATCCCGTCAAGCTCTTTTTCGACCTTCTTTATCAGCTCCGAGACGTGCGCGCCGCGCTTCATCGAAGTATCCGGGATAAAGCGAAGCTCGGGGGTTATGCAGAGATTGAGATTTTTTGCAAGCTGTGTCCTGATATATCCGGCGGCGTTTTCAAGTCCTTTTCCGGCATCGCCGTCGCGTCTTTCGCCCATGACCGAGTAATATATTTTAGCGGAACGCAGATCGGGTGTGCAGTCAACGCCGGTAATGCTGACAAACGCGCTTGTCACGCGGGGATCCTTCACCGTCCGCAATATATCCGAAAGCTCGCGGAGCATTTCGCCGTCAATGCGGTCTTTTCTGTAATTTGCCATTGATTCTTTCCTTTCACTGCGGTAATGCAGGTGTGTATTTATCGGGGCATTATTATTATAACATATATTCAGAAAAAATAAAGCGGGTGGTTGAAAAAGTAACAAATTTATTTTATAATATTGGGGTAAGGGAGTGGGGTTCACGAATTGCCTGTTTATCGGATTTTGTTTTGTGACAGAGATTTTCCGACTGCGTCGATCTGCCTCTTGCTCTCGGAAGCCTTTTCAAGCGCCTCCATGCGCTTCCGCACATCCTCCGGAAAAACCGATTTGCTCCCTAAAAAGTGGATCTGAATGTCCTTTTTTGCAAAGCTCCTCTCAGCCTCCGAAAGATAGTCGGTAAACAGCTTCATTATCGCCGAAACCTCGTCTGCGGGACGTTTCCAGTTCTCGGTCGAGAACGCGTAAACCGTGACTGCCTCTATCCCGATGCTCCCGCAGTATTCTATGACCCTTTTGAACACCTTTGCACCGGCGGCGTGACCGTATGTACGCGGCATTTTCCGCTTTTCAGCCCACCTGCCGTTGCCGTCCATGATAAAGGCAATGTGGCGCAGACCGCAGTTTTCCGCCGGAGCCTTCTCCGGACTTTTTCTGAACAGCTTTGAGAACATTGTTGCACACTCCGGTTTTTCAAACGGGGCTGCCGTTCAGACAGCCCCGGTGATTTTGCTTTCTTTGCGTCAGGACATCAGATAGACATGATATCCTTTGTCTTTTTTGCGGTAATCGCGTCGATCTCCCTGATGTACCTGTCGGTAAGATCCTGAACCGCCTTTTCGGATGCCTTCTGCTCGTCCTCGGTCATCTCGGATTTCTTGGAAAGCTCCTTTGCCTTGTCGTTTGCCTCGCGCCTGATGTTGCGGATAGCGATCTTTGCCTCCTCACCCATCTTTGCGACCTGCTTCGAAAGCTCCTTGCGCCTGTCCTCGGTAAGCATCGGGAACGTGATGCGCAGCACCTTTCCGTCGTTCTGCGGGTTCAGCCCGAGATCGGAAGCAAGAATCGCCTTCTCAATCGGCTTGAGCGTCGATGCGTCCCACGGCTGAATCACCATAATACGCGCCTCGAGAATGGAGATCTGCGCCATCGCATTTATCTGTGTGGGTGTCCCGTAATAATCGACAAGTACCTTGTCAAGCACAGCGGCATTTGCTCTCCCGACTCTGACCGTACCGAGCTCAGACTCATAGGCGGCGGTGCTTTTTTTCATTTTTCCTTCGTATTCCTTGGTATCGAGTTTCATAAAACTGTTCTTCCTTTCCTGTTTTTCGTTTATCTTACGCGCCGGTGACAAGGGTTCCGATCTTCTCGCCCTTTATCGCGCGGACTATGTTATACGGGTCGGTTATTCCGAAAATGTGAAGCGGTATGTGATTGTCCTTGCCGAAGGAGGCGGCGGTGCCGTCGATTACCCTCAGCTCGTGACTGAGAATGTCCATGTAGCTGATCTCGTCGAGCTTTCTTGCCGACGGGTCGGTCTTGGGATCGGCTGTATAAACACCGTCAATACTCTTTGCCATCATGACGACATCGGCATTTATCTCCGCGGCACGGAGAACGGCGGTCGTATCGGTCGAGAAGAACGGACTGCCTATGCCGCATCCGAAAATGACCGTGCGCCCCTCTTCAAGATGGTGGACGGCTTTATTCCTGATGTACGGCTCGGCAACCTCATGCATTGCGATCGCAGTCATGACGCGGCAGTCAACACCGAGCTGAACAAATGCGTCCTGAAGCGCAAGTGCGTTTATCGCCGTCGCAAGCATTCCCATATGGTCGGCTCTTGTCCTGTCCATCTTTTCTCCCTGTCTGCCTCTCCATATGTTTCCGGCACCGACGACAAGCGCGACCTGCACGCCCATGCTCTGGCACTCCTTTATGGCAAGACAGATCTGTCTGACGAAATCGTAATTCAGTATTCCGCCCGTGATACCGGTGGCAAGCGCCTCTCCCGACAGCTTGATAAGCACCCTTTTATACCGCGTTGTCTGTTCCATATAACCTCCGAATTTCTCATCGCATAATTTTACAGTATAATGATATCACTTTTTTCTCAACTTGTAAACAACGATTTGTTAATTTCGGCGTTTTTCATAATATTTTTTTGTGCGTCCGCGCGGAGGAGCCTGCGGAATACTGCGACGGTGCTATTGTATCACGGTTTTCCGGTTTTGTCGTCCCGTCCGATTCCCCTGTTTTTCCCCTGAAATTTCCCACTTTGATCCCCCAAAAATTCCCGCGGGAAATCATGTAAGGTTCAGCCTTGCCGCTTGTCAGGAGGGTGACTTTCAACAGAGATTTTCCGACTGCGCCGCCTGAGGTTTACGCCATTCTTTGCTTGTGCAAAGAACGGCTTTGCCAAGAAAGCACACTCAGGGGACTGCGCCGCGAAGTGAGATTCATTATGTCACCGCCGGGGAAGCGGCGACACAATGAACTCAATGCGGCTCCGCCCCCCGAGACCC
>FR891124.1 GCA_000433515.1 Candidatus Colimorpha enterica
ATACCTCTGCTCTTGCGGCGGCGAACCTTCTGAAAAGTGCGTCGCTTCGTCTTGCGGGGGCATATCCGATGACCGCTTCGGTATCCGTGAGCTTATATGGCTTTCCGGTATAGCGGCAGACTGTTATCTGATATATTTTTCCCTCTTCGGCGAGGTCTTCTTTTATGATCTCAAATCCGTTTCCGGCAAGATACCGGCGCAGAAATTCGGTTTTTGTCATCGGCTGAAGCACGAGGCGCACGTCTGGGTGCTTCACCTCCGGCTTTGCGCCGATTATCGATGCGACAAGCTCTCCGCCCATGCCGGCTATCACGATATCGCAGGGATATACAATGCCGACCGCCGAAAGTCCGTCGGAAAGAACGGTTTTTATCCTGTCGGAAAGTCCTGCCGATGCGATATTCCTTTCAGCCGAGGAAAGCGGTCCTTCCGATACGTCGCAGGCATATGCGGCAGCGGTGCGCCCTTCGTTCGCAAGGAAGATCGGGAGATATGCGTGGTCGGTGCCGATATCATAAAGCGTCACGCCGTTTCTTACCGAGCGTGAAACGGCAAGAAGGCGTGCGCCCGGTATTTTTGTCTCGTTCATGTATGAAGGTTATCTGAAATCACATAAGGAGCCGCAACCCTTTACCGGTTACAGCCCCTTTGCTTCACTTCTTGCTGAGATAATCGTTGATCTTTGCAACAAGCCCGTCGGCATCGGTACCGTGAACCATGCAGGCGGCTTCTATCGTCTCGCCCCTTGATGCAGGGCAGCCGAGACAGTGCATTCCGATCTCGAAAAAGAACTGTGCGGTTCCGGGATCGCGATCGAGTATATCTCCGATTATCGTATCTTTTGTGATTTCCATTGACATCCGTCCTCCCATCTGATATAATACCTTTTGATATTATCGTTTTCATTATATCGCACCTTTATCCGTTTGTCAACAATTTATTTGTGTAGGCGGTGTAAATTTCACTGCGGCATACCGCAAAAAGGAGAAAAATCATGTGTCTTTTCTGTAAAATAGCCGACGGAGAGATCCCGTCGCAGAAGGTATACGAGGATGAGCGCATTCTTGCGTTCCGCGATATCAATCCGCAGGCTCCGGTTCATGTTCTTGTTATTCCGAAGCAGCACATCGGCTCGGTCGACGAGGTAAACCATGAAAACAGCGCGGTCGTTGCCTATATCTTCGAAAAAATCCCGGAAATCGCGAAGGCGGCGGGGCTGACGAACGGCTACCGCATCATATCGAACGTCGGCGAGGATGGGTGTCAGAGTGTGCATCATATGCATTTCCACATTCTCGGCGGGAAAAAGCTATCCGAGAAGATGGACTGATATTACGGTATGAGCAAAGCACCGCATTCATGCGCAAAGACGTGAATGCGGTGCTGTTTTTTCACTGTTTTTTCTGATTGCGGCAGACCTCGGAGCCTGATACCGGTCGGCAGAGGAACGCGGTATAGCCGGAGCGTTCAAGCACCGCCCTTGCCTTTTCAGCCGCCGGGGTTTCCGGAAACAGTCCGAAAACCGCAGACCCGGAACCGCTGATAAGCGCGCCGTATGCGCCGCTCTGAATCATAAAACCCCTGACTGCCGACTGCGGGAAGGTGTCCTCGAACCGGTTATAGAGCCTTTTGCCGATATCGGCAAGCGTGCCGGATTCAAGTGCTGCCGCAAACGGCGGATACGGGTCTCCCGACGGAGGGGGGAGCCGGTCAAGCCTTCCGTATGCCTCGGGAGTGGACACCGGGGGCATTCCGGCGCAGATGACCACACGGCAGTGCGGAAGAGCGGGAAGCGGGGTTAAGATTTCTCCGATCCCCTCTGCCAGTGCGGTGCCTCCCGACACGCAGAACGGAACGTCGGCACCGACCTTTGCACCGATACGGCAAAGCTCGCGCACGGTGAACGGACAGCCGCAAAGGAAATTCATCGCCCTCAGAACCGCCGCCGCGTCGGCGCTTCCGCCGCCGAGTCCCGCCTGCATCGGGATGACCTTTGTCAGGGTTATCTCCGCGCCGACACCGCCGCAGGCGGAGGAAAATGCCTTTGCCGCCTTGATGCAGAGGTTTGAAGCCCCGCAGTCAAGCGCCGGGTCACTGCACGTCATGCTTATTCCGGATTCCGACAGCCTGACGTTGACTGTATCGTGAAGCGATACGGTCTGCATTACCGAGCGTATTCCGTGATATCCGTCATGCCTTTTCCCGAGCACCTCAAGAAAAAGATTTATCTTTGCATATGCCTCCTCGATAACGGAGGCCTCTTTGAATTCAAGTCCGATCATTCCGTAAACCTGTAAATAAAACTTTTTTTGATTTTTACTGCCCTGAATGTGCACAGCTCCTGACAGCAGTAGCATCTTATGCACCGGTCGTGGCTTATCCCCGCCTTACCGTTTTTAATTGAGATAGTGTGCTGAGGGCAGCTTTTCACGCACATTCCGCATCCGCGGCAGATCTTTTTGTCTATTACCGGCCTCGGCTGAAG
>FR891125.1 GCA_000433515.1 Candidatus Colimorpha enterica
CTTGAGAAGAAAGAGGGGAAAGAAGAAAAATAAACAATATTATAGTTAAGTGAAGTTCTGATTCATTCTTTGCCGTCTGTCATTCCGTGATTTTGAAAACCAATTCGTTAACTGCGGTATCGCCTGCGCGGAGGACTGCGATTTTTCCCGTGCGTTCGATCGTTTCGCGGTTCATTCCGTAGGTATTGCACGGTTCAAGGGCGACGACGTATTCGTGGCTCATCATATTCTTCCACTCGACAAGGCAGGGCAGGTTTCCGGTCGTGAACGACAGTGTCACTCCGAGCCCGAGCTTCCGGTTATACACCGTTCCGGAATCTGCGTTTTCGCAGAGGAACAGCTCCTCTTTTGCATCGGGAGACGGTTCGCACATATGCCGCGGGTCGCGGGAATTTTCACCGAGCGGGGTGATTTTCCCGCCATGTACGGTGACCTCCGTGTCCTCTGACAGGAGCGGGTAGCCGAAATTGCAGTGATAGAGCAGCATATAGGTCTCGTCCGTGCACTGCGGGTTCATGATCTCGTCGCGGATTTTAATACTGTCGGAGAACAGCGAGGTCTCGATGCTTCTGCGTAGGATCAGCTGATGACCGTACATCCGCGTCTGGCGCATTTCGCCGGTGATGCGCAGGATATAATCGTCTCCGCTGAAAAAGCAATCTGTCCCGAAATGATCCGCCGGGATCCCGCCGATCCTTCCGTGGGTGGGGCAGCTTCCGCTGTGGCCTCCGGTGTTATCAAGTCCGCAGGTCACAAGAGCGCCGCCCTGCCACTGCCATGAAAACTCTCCTTTGGCTGACGAGACCGCCTTATCGGAGGTCAGACCGTTCTTTGAGACATATATATATCGGTTCCGGGGATCCTGTCTTCCGCAACGGTTTTGTTGAAGAACAGCGCCTGGGTCGAGCCGAGGGTTCTGATATTGGCGGAGCCGGTCATCATATAGAGCTTATCCTTTATCGACACCGACTCGGCAATTCCCTTCATCCACCAGTCGGAATCGAAGGAGAAGTAGTTGAGAGTATTGAGGTCGACAAGCAGACCGTCCTGCATTACCCCCTTGAGAGCATACGGGTCGTATATCACAGCGTCGACGATGTCCTCGCCGGCAGTGAGGGAGTTGTAAAGGTTTATCTCAAAGTTGGATCTGAGTTTTATGTTGTACTTTGAGACAAGTCTTTCGTTTCTCTTGTATACCGAGGCGGGGATGGTATCGGTGTCCGAAGCATCGGCGCTTATCTCGGCGAAGAAGTGCGATTTCGCGCCGGTTGCCTCGGTGTCGGCAAAGCTGAACCCGTACCCGCCGTAATCGTGTGCGGGAACGGCGGAGCCGTCTGATGTTTCCGGTGCGGAGGTCGATTCCTCACCCGAAGAACCGAACGGGGTGCTTCCCCCGCGTGTGCAGCCCACGGCCGCAGCAAGAAGTATTGCAGCCGCGATAAGGGCTGCCGTGATTTTTGCAGTGATAGTATCACTTCCTTTCGTCTGTTGTTCGTTTATTGTTCCGGCGCGGAGAAGCAGGTCTCCGTCGGCGGATTCAGCGGCTGATGCGGAGCCGCACCTTATCCCAGCGGCATTCCTCCTTTCGCTTGCGGAAATGTATATGTGAAAAAAAGCAGCCACAGTTATGCCGGTCATTTTCCGACAAGAGCCGAGAGACGTTCGAATGTCGAGGTCACCCCCGCCCTGATATACTCGACGTCGGTTCCGGTAAAGACGGTATTGACACCGCGGGAGAGCCACTGTCCGATGACCTCTGCATCGAAGCCGAGCGAGACTCCGAAGAGTTTTCCTGTGCCGGAGAGGATTTTCCCGATCCTGTCATACACCGGCATCATGTCGGGGTGATTGGGTCTGCCGATATGTCCGACAGAGCCGGAGAGGTCGTTCGGACCGACGATGAAGCCGTCTATACCCTTCACGGCGGCAATCCTTTCAAGGTCATTCACGGCATCGATGTGCTCTATCTGAATGATCCTGAGCATATCGCGGAAGCGGCGGTCAACATACTCGGTCTGGGATATTCCGCCGTAATCGCCGGCGCGGAGGGGACCGTAGCCCCTTATTCCGTCGGGCGGATAAGCGCAGGAGGCAGCGGCGTATTCCGCCTCATCCGCACTTCGTACATACGGAAAGATTATTGCGTCGGTGCCCATATCGATTATCGGCTTTGCCTGAACCGCGTCGTTCCACGGTATCCTGACGAAGCTGTATGCTCCGCCGGCTCTTACGGCGATAAGGTTCTGAAGCACCTCTGCCTTTCCGATGGCGGTATGCTCCATGTCTATCCACACGGCGTCAAAGCCGCTCATTGAGATCTCTTCCGTGAGCATTGGCGCGCCGCAAAAGACGTGTGTGCCGGTAAGAAAACCTCCCGCCGCGATTTTTTCTCTTATTGTATTTGTCATTTTAACTGCTCCGAATCAAAATTGGGCGACTTTTTTGCGAAACAGTTATGTAAAATAGATACATAACACACCCGCATCAGCCCGTTTCTGTACTAAGTATAACAGGTTGCCGTCCGGTTGTCAACCTTTTTTTAAAAAAGAATACCAAAATTTATTTCCGGTCGTCTTTTCGCGGGAACGGGATCAGATATCCCGCGCCGCAGTCGATGCGGAATACTTTTAAGGTTTTCGGGATGTCATCTTTTGATTATTGACTTTTTTTCTCCGTCATTGTATAATAAACTTATAAAAAAGATCTGAGAGGAAAAAACCATGCTGAGTTACATCAACGGCGCGCTGTCAAGAAGCGCTCTCGCCTCCGGCGTGCTTCAGGAAATACGGAAAGACATCATACTCCGGAATTACCCTCCGGAAACAAAACTCACCGAAAGGGTGCTGTGTCTGAAATACAGCATATCAAAAACTCCCGCACGGCAGATCCTTCAGCAGCTTGAAAACGAGGGCTTCGTGACCATGCTCGACAACGGGTGCAAAAAAACGGTCGAATTCACCGAAAACGACCTTGATTGTCTTTACAGTCTCAGAAACCTGCTTGAGATAACCGCGGTGAAGATGGTTTTTGAAAAGAAGCTGAAATCCTATTCCAATATGCTTGAATCCTTCATACGGCTTGAGTCGCTGTCGAAGGCGTCGCGGGAGGCATATTTCGAATACGATGTTGATTTTCATCACTCGATAATCGAAATGTCGGGGAACAAGTACATTCTTCATGCCTACGAGAACATTGCGCCGATACTCTACACGATGTTCCAGATAAGCTACGGGATATATGCGGAGGATTTCTTTGAGGATGATGTTGAGACGCACAACCGCCTCATGCGCTCCATAATCTGCGAAAGCGAAGAGACCTGTCTTGCCGAGTTCGAAAAGCACCACGCCAGTGCCGCGAGAAACGCAAAAGCCGCGCTGAGAAAGGCTGTTGCGGAGAAAAAATAAAAAGATCCCCGGCAGTCCTTTAATGAGACTGCCGGGGATGCCGGTTCTTTATTTATCCGCTGTCCCCTCCGGGAGAGCAGATTTTGTCATTTTATCTCAAGCCGTCTTGACTCGGGAATGACCTCTGTCTTTTTCGGGAGATTGAGCTTGAGAACGCCGTCGGCATACTCTGCCGAGATATCCTTTTCGTTGATCTCGCTGACGTCGAAGCTGCGCTCGAACCTGCCGTAGGTGCGCTCGGAGTGGACGATATTTCCCTTGCCGTCCTTCTTCTCCTCGTCGTGCTTTCTCTCGGCGCTTACGGTGAGAACGCCGTTTGCGATATCGACGTGAATGTCTTCTTTTTTGAATCCGGGAAGCTCCGCCTCAAGCAGGTAAGCATCGCCGTTGTCCTTTATATCGGTTCTGAAGGAAGCAAGACCGTCTCTGCCGGAGAAAAGCTCCTTCTCCATCTTTTCGAGTTCGCGGAAGGGATCGTAAACTCCGTGATATTTGTTATAGGGTGTGATTCCGAACATAATGAATTACCTCCGTTCGATTTTTCTTTGTATTTCCGCCGGATCGCGGCGGTTGTATCCGGGGAAGCTCTTCGCTTTCCTTTTTACGTTTTCTATTATACTCCGGGATTGTTAACGGTTATAGCGGATTGTGTGTTGATTTTGTAAACATTAGCAGTCTAATCATGCGAGTGCTAAAAATTATGCGGATTCCGGAGGCGGGCAGTGCCGTATTTTTCCGTGGCGCTTGAATTTGAGCCGCAATTTCAAGCAGAGCGAAGCTGTAAGTGCTTAAAAACGCGGTTCTGACTGTTACGGGCGGCAATTATCCGCACAATGATTTTTCCCCTTGAAATAATCGGCTGTACGGTGTATAATATATATATTATCAATTGTAAAACAGCTGCCGAAAGGAACAAAACATATGGATTCAAATCTTCAGCCCGCCGAAAAGCGCCCGACGCACCGGCAGATAATGCTTGCTGTCATAATAACCGCTGTCACGGCTGTAGTTGCCGCGCTTGCGCACACGGCGGTTCTGCTGTTCAGCTACGATTCCTCGCTCGGAGTCTACATTTATAACGGATATTCGCCGGTGATGTTCATTGCGGGGACCGTCATCGGGCTTGCCGCTGTTATCATCGCCGCGGTTTCGGTACCGTCAGGTGCCTGCGGGATAGAGCGCGTGCCTGTATGCGGCACGGCAGAGGCATTTTTCGCGGCAATGGCTGGCGCGGCGATATTTGCGTATTCGGTGATGAACTGTATTACCACCATTATTGAGATTATCCGGAACCTCCCGCCAAACTCATCGATAAGTGTAATTATCAGTGCCATACTTTCAAATACGACAGCCGTGCTTTGGATAATCATGACTCTGCTTTCCATCCCGACCGCCGCGTATCTGATAATCAGCGCGCTCACAAAGACCGAGGAGAAGCCGGCGCTCACCGCTCTCGGGTTTTTCCCGGTTCTCTGGACGGCGGTGTGCCTGCTGAGGATCTATTTCGACCGCACCTCCGCGATAAACAACCCCGTGAAGATATTCTCGCAGATGGCTCTTGCAGCTGTTATGCTCTTCTTCCTCTCGGAGCTGAGGATCAGGGTGGGAAAGCCGGTCCTGCGCGTTTACCTCGCCTTCTCCGGTGCCGCCGCAATGCTCGGATTTTCATATTCCGTCTCGCTCATTGCCGCTTATCTTTCGGGAGTCGGCGGACTGTCGGGGGATGTTCTTCTTGCTGTTGTGATACTTCTCTGCGCCGTTTACGCATTTTCGGGAATGGCGGCTATGAGAAAGAGGTTCTGAGGCGGCGGGCTGTTTAAAAAGTTCTGAAAAACAGACGGAGGCGGAAGTCGGAAGGCTTTCGTCTCTGTTTACGTTCACCCGGCACGTGTTAAAAGCCGCCATACACGAATCCCGTGCAGATGCCGCGCTCCGGAAATCAGACGCCGTAACAAAATGAGACTTGATTTCCCGTGCGGGATATATTATAATTAGTGATAAGACATTTCTTCAAGGAGATACCCGGAATGAGTTCAGCAGATACAGCCTTTATAAATACCTGCCGCAATATTCTTGAAAACGGCACTCTTGTCACCGATCCGAAGGTGCGTCCGCACTGGCAGGACGGGACACCCGCTTACACCAAGAAGCTGTTCGGGGTGGTGAACCGCTACGAGCTTTCGGAGGGATTCCCGCTCATCACCCTCCGCCCGATAAGCCTCCGCCTTGCGGTCGACGAGATCCTATGGATCTGGCAGAAGAAATCGAACAACATTCACGATCTGAACAGCCACATCTGGGACTCGTGGGCTGACGAAAACGGCTCCATAGGAAAGGCATACGGCTATCAGATGGGCGTGAAGCACAAGTATAAGGAGGGAGAGTTCGACATGGTGGACCGCGTGCTGTTCGACCTGAAGAACAACCCCTGCTCGCGCAGGATAATGACGAATCTGTACAATTTTGCCGACCTTCACGAAATGGCGCTCTACCCCTGCGCGTACAGCATGACCTTCAATGTGACCGGCGACCGGCTTGACGCGATACTGAATCAGCGGTCGCAGGATATGCTGGCGGCAAACGCATGGAACGTTGCGCAGTATGCGGCGCTTGTCATGATGTTCGCGCAGGTCTCCGGGCTGAAGCCGGGAACGCTGATGCACGTCATCGCAGACGCGCATATCTACGACAGGCACATTCCGATCGTCGAGGAGCTGATCTCCCGCGCGCCCTGTGCCGATCCGATAGTGACGCTTGACCCGACGGTTGACGATTTCTATAAGTTCACTCCGGACAGCTTCAGAATCGAAAGATATGAGCACGGAGAGAAGATCGGACGATTTGAAGTGGCGGTCTGAGGGCTTCGCCGGGGCGGGCGTTGCTTGTGGGATTTTGTTTTGTGACAGAGATTTTCCGACTGCGTCAGAGCCTCTCCTTGGCTTCCCCTCGGAGGGCTGCGAAGCAGGGGCTTGGTAGTGAATTGACCTCCGGGG
>FR891126.1:0-2028 GCA_000433515.1 Candidatus Colimorpha enterica
GGAAAGGATTCCTTCGGAGAAGCGCTTGATGCCGGATGCGATACCTACCTTACCGGAAGCATGAGCTATAATTCAATGACAGACGCCGCCGAATGCGGAGTCAACATAATAACCGCGGGTCATTTTTATACCGAAAATCCCGCACTCGACAGCCTTTCCCGGATCGTGCTTGAAGCCGACAGGAACATAACCTGCGGATTCTTTCACTGCAATCTGATAAATGCGCTGTAAAAAGGAGTCATGACAATGAGAAAAACCAAAATAATCTGCACCCTCGGACCGGCTTCCGACACCGAGGAGGTAATAAAGGAACTGATCCTTGCCGGAATGGATGTCGCAAGAATTAACTTCTCTCACGGCGAGTACAGTGAACACAAGCATAAAGCCGACACCGTGAAGAAGCTCCGCGCCGAACTGGGAGTCCATACGGCGCTCCTGCTTGACACAAAGGGACCGGAAATCAGGCTGAAAACCTTTGAGAACGGAAAGGCTGTCCTTGCCGCCGGTGCACCCTTCTCACTCTATATGGACGGCCGCCCCGGCAACGAAAAGGGCGTTTCTATCACCTATACCGGACTTTGGCGGGACGTTTCACGCGGAAGCAGAATACTTGTCGATGACGGACTTATCGAGCTGACCGTCGAAAGCGTCTCGGAGCGCGAGATAAAGTGTACCGTCAAGAACGGCGGTACTCTCTCCAACCGCAAGGGAATCAACGTCCCCGGAGTGCGCCTGTCCATCCCGTTTCTCAGCGAAAAGGACAAGGCGGATATAGCCTTCGGAGTGAAAGAGGACTTCGACTTCATCGCCGCCTCCTTCACCCAGTGCGCCGATGACATAAGAAAGATCCGCGACGAGCTTGACAAAAACGGCAGTCACGGCATCAGGATAATCGCAAAGATAGAAAATTCCGCCGGAGTCGAGAATATAGACGAGATACTCAACGAAGCCGATGGCATCATGGTCGCAAGAGGCGACCTCGGGGCAGAGGTGCCGATGGAGAACATTCCCGTCATCCAGAAACAGCTCATCTCAAAGTGCTATAACGCCGGCAAGCAGGTCATAACCGCGACCCAGATGCTCGAGAGCATGACACACAACCCCCGCCCGACAAGAGCCGAGATAACCGACGTCGCAAATGCCATCTACGACGGAACAAGCGCAACAATGCTCTCCGGCGAAACCGCAATGGGCGAATATCCGATAGAGGCCGTCCGCAGAATGGCAACGATAGCACTCAGAACCGAGAGCGATATCGATTACAAAAAGAGATTTTTCGACTGCCGTTTCGGCGGCTTCGGAAACGTGACCGACGCGATTTCCCACGCGACCTGCACAACGGCTCATGACCTCGGAGCAAAGGCGATAATCACCGTCACCGTCTCCGGCTTCACCGCAAGACTTCTCAGCCGCTTCCGCCCGCAGACGGATATAATAGCCTGCTCCCCCGACCCCAAAGCCTGCCGCCACATGAATATGTCGTGGGGCGTGATCCCGATGCTCATCGACAAGGTCGAGGAAAGCTCCGAAAAACTGCTCTCAACCGCAGTTGACAATGTTTATCGTGCAGGATATGTAAATTACGGCGATCTCGTCGTCGTCACAGCCGGACTCCCTCTCGGCATTCCGGGAACGACAAATATGCTGAAGGTTCAGATGGTCGGAGACGTGCTTCTTGCCGGAAAGGGAATCGTCGAGCAGTCGGTCTGCGGTCAGCTCTGCGTCTGCACAAACGAGGACGAGGCGCTTGAAAAGGGAAGAAGCGGGGATATTATCGTCGTCCCGTTCGCCTCAGACCGCATAATCAGCGTCCTTCGCCACGCAAGCGCGATAATCTGCGAGAGGGGCGGCGACGATTCCTATGCCGCAATCGTCGGAAAGACCCTCAATATCCCGGTCATAATCGCCGAAAACGCAACAAAGATACTGAAATCCGGCACCACCGTCACGGTCGACGGCAGACGCGGAATGGTCTACTGCAATGAACGGAAGCCCGACTGACGGGAAACGGCCGCCGCATCTCATAAC
>FR891126.1:2038-11254 GCA_000433515.1 Candidatus Colimorpha enterica
GGCCGCCGCATCTCATAACCGGCACCGGAGGCGAAGACGCCGCCTGTAAGTTCCTTGAGGACGAGGGTTATACCGTTGTCTGCCGCAACTTCCGCGCGGCGCATGACGAAATAGACATAATCGCCGAGACGGAGCGGTATATTGTATTTGTCGAGGTAAAGACACGACGATATGTTCCGTACAGCCGCTATGGAAGACCGTCATCGGCTGTCGGTGCAAGGAAGCGCGCCTGCCTCGCCCGCGCCGCCGAAGCGTATATAAGATCCCATCCTTCATCGAAATTCTACCGGTTCGACGTTGTCGAGGTGCTGATCTGCTCCGACAGATACACCGGAGAGGGAAGCTATAAGTTCAACCACATGAAGGGCGTGTTCGGCGCACGGGGCAGAATATGGATATGAGGTTTTGCTTATGAAACTGTTTGATCTTCACTGCGACACGCTCTGCGCCGCATATGACAGAGGAGAGAGCTTTTCTCACAATTCCTGTCAGGTTTCGCTTGACAAGGCTTTTTCGGTCTTCGACGAATACAGGCAGGTAACGGCGGTCTGGAGCCGCGATGACCTTGACGGCGAGGAGTGTTACAGGCGCTTCGACCGCGTGGTAAATAAGGTTTTCCCGACCGCATCACATGAGAACTTCACCCCGATCCTTTCCGTCGAGGGCGGAAAGCTGCTCTGCGGCGATATCTCACGGCTTGATCACCTTTACCGCCGCGGGGTCAGAGTGTTCACCCCGGTCTGGGCAGGTCACTGCTGCATCGGAGGGGCATGGGACACCGACGAGGGACTGACCGGCTTCGGTTATTCGGTCATAGAACGCTGCTGTGACCTCGGAATAATCCCCGACGTCTCCCACGCATCGGACAGAATGTTTTACGAAATCGCAGAGATCGCCGGAAAACGCGGCGGAACAGTCATCGCGTCCCATTCCTGCTCAAGAGCTGTCTTTGACCACCGACGCAACCTGACCGACGACATGGCACGGACACTTTCCGAGCTCGGCGGGGTCATCGGTGTGAACCTTGTCGTCCCGCACCTCGGCTCGCCCGACATTTCCGCTGTCATAAACCACATTTCTCATCTTGCCGGTGTCGCCGGAGAGGACAGTATCTGCCTCGGCTGTGACCTTGACGGCACGGATGCGCTTCCCGACGGGATAAAGGACATCTCCGACCTGCCGGCAATTCACGGGCTTTTAAGCGATAATAAATATCCGCGCGGCTTTGCCGATAAGGTTTTTTATTCAAATGCACGAAATTTCTTCGAAAAGTATGATTTGTAATGACTTTTCGGCGAAAAGAAGCTATAATATTACTGTATTTTCGGCTCGCGTGACGGAGTTTCCCCTTCATCACCGCGCCGGGCAAGGAACAGGTAAACAGGATCATGAAATATGTAAGTACAAGAGGAAACAGCAGACCGTGCAGCTCTGCTGAGGCAATAAAGAAGGGTCTTGCCGAGGACGGCGGACTCTGTTTTCCGGACGCATTTCCGGAGCTTTCGGCGAAAGATATAAATAGACTTGCGGAGGAGGACTATCCCACCCGCGCGGCGGATATCATGTACCGCTTTCTTTCGGACAAATATACATACGACGAGCTTCTTTCCGACTGCCGCGAGGCTTATTCGGAAGCATCGTTCCCCGGCGGCGCCGCACCCATTGCAAGGCTGAACGGGAACCTCCGCGTGCTTGAGCTGTGGCACGGCCCGACAGCAGCTTTCAAGGATATGGCGCTTCAGATAATGCCGAGGCTTTTTGTCCGTGCGGTTAAAAAGACCGGCGACACAAGGCTTGCGCACATTCTTGTCGCAACCTCCGGCGATACCGGAAAGGCGGCGCTTGAGGGCTACCGCGACGTTGACGGAGTGAAAATATCGGTATTCTATCCGGTTCACGGCGTCAGCAGAGTGCAGAAGCTCCAGATGGCGACACAGGAGGGAAGCAACGTAAAGGTCTACTCCGTCGTCGGCAACTTCGATGACGCGCAGAACGGCGTCAAGAAGATTTTCGGCGATCCGGAAATCAACGCCGCGCTCGACAGAAAGGGCGAGTTCCTTTCAAGCGCAAATTCGATAAACTGGGGTCGTCTCGTACCGCAGGTGGTGTACTACATTTCCGCCTACTGCGACCTTGTGAAGGCGGGCGACATAAAGTGCGGCGACGGGATAAACGTCTGCGTCCCGACCGGTAACTTCGGCAATATCCTCGCCGCCTACATCGCAAAGAACATGGGACTGCCTATCGCAAAATTCGTCTGCGCCTCAAACTGCAACAACGTCCTGACCGACTTCTTCACAACCGGAACATACGACCGCAACCGCGTTTTCCATACGACCACATCTCCGTCGATGGATATACTTATCTCAAGCAACCTTGAAAGACTTCTGTATCTCGCTGCCGGAAGCGAAAAGACGGCGGAATATATGAAGGAGCTTGCCTCGGCCGGACGCTATACCGTCTCCGACGACGTGAAGGAAAAGCTCTCGGCTTGCTTCTCCGCCGGATATTGCGACGAGGAACAGACGGCAAAGGAGATAAAGAAGATATGGGACAGAGAACACTATCTTGCCGATACCCACACCGCCGTCGGACTCTATTGCGCGGAAAAGTATATCGAATCGACCGGTGACAGCAGAATTATGCTGTCGGTTTCCACCGCGTCACCGTATAAATTCGCCCCGAGCGTCCTGCGCGACCTCACCGGAGCCGTCCCGGAAAACGAGCTTGACGCACTTGACGAGCTTGAGAGAGTGACATCAGTCCCGATCCCCGCGCCGCTTGCCGGAATCGGAACCCGCAGGATCCGCTTCGACCCAGAAAACGCAATAGAACCCGCAATGATGCCGGAAGTCATCCTCAAAGACTGAAATTCCGCCCCGACGATAACATTGTATCACACCCCTGTCGTCTTGTCGTCCCCCCGAATTCCCCTCGGATTCCCATATCATCACCGAAACAAGCCCGCCTCATACAATTGTACAAAAGTTTTTGAGGGGTCTCGGGGGACTTTTTACAAAAAGTCCCCTGAGCGTTCCTCTTATTTCAGAGCGCCTTCGGCTTGAAGGAGGCGCAGACGGTGTCGGCGCAGGAGGTCGCAAAGCTGGGTCCCACCGCTATCCTGTCGGCGGTGCAGTAGTTGTCGCCGTCGTGATGAACGCAGTTCTTCACATCGCATACAATGCCCTTGATGTGGTGCTGGTTCTTCGGCCGGTTTTCTCTTACGTCCTCGTAATTATCAAATATTCCCATAATTTCATCCTTTTCTCCGGCACACGGAAAAGTACCGCACCGCAGGTACCGGTCTGCGGCACATCCGTCGGCTCGTCCGGATTCCCGGCGTCTGCCTGACTTTACGGTATAATTATCTGCCGGAATGTCGGCTGTTATGCAAATTTTCTTACCCTGAGGAGTCGATTTAATGGCACTGTACTGCATCGGCGATACGCATCTTTCGCTTGCCGCTTCAAAACCGATGGATATTTTCGGCTCAAGGTGGCAGGGATACACGGAAAAACTCACGCGCGGCTGGAATTCCGTCGTTTCACCCGATGACACCGTCGTCGTTGCCGGCGACATTTCATGGGGAATGACCCTTGAGGAAGCCGCGCCCGACCTTGAATTTCTCTCCGCGCTTAACGGACAAAAGCTGATCTTAAAAGGCAACCACGATTTCTGGTGGCAGTCGCAGAAGAAGATCGACACGCTTTTTGCCGAAAAGGGAATCGACAATATAAAACCGCTCCACAACAACGCCTATGCCGTCGGAGATCTGATCCTCTGCGGCTCGCGCGGGTGGTTCTGTGACCCGAAAGCCTCGCCGGAGAACTCCGACCCGGAAAAAATATCGGCAAGGGAGGTCCTCCGCACCGAATTCAGCCTGAGGGCAGGGCTTGAGCTGAATAAAGACGGGAGCCGTGAGCTTATCGCCTTCTTTCACTTTCCGCCGGTCTACCGCGGATGGGTCTGCCGCGGGATCGTAGATCTGCTTCACAGATACGGCGTGAAGCGATGCTGTTACGGTCACATCCACGGTGTTTACGATATTCCGCCGACATTTTTGTTTGAGGATATCGCGATGACGATAGTTTCAGCCGATTATCTGCGCTTTATTCCGCTTCTTATTGTGTAAAAAGTGTGAATATTTCGGTTTATCCCTTGACATTATCGCGGATTTTGGTACAATAGTATATTGGCTTAACTTATTTAACAATGTAAGTACAAGGAGATACAGAATGAGTTTAAAGAGCAGGAATAAGCCCACCGGCAATCAGGTGGAGCTTGAGTTCACCATCGAAAAGGAAGCGTTTGACAAGGCTGTCGATGCCGCTTACAGAAAAAACGTCGGAAAGATGAATGTCCCCGGCTTCCGTAAAGGCAAGGCTCCCAAGGCAATTATCGAAAAAATGTACGGCAAGGGCGTGTTCTATGATGACGCCCTCAACGCACTTATCCCCGACGCTTTTGAGGCGGCACTTGACGAGGCCGGAGAAAAGCCGGTCGGTCAGCCCGAATTTGATATAGTTTCCCTCGAGGGTGATGTGGTCATCAAGGCTGCATTCCCGGTCAAGCCCGAGGTCACCGTGAAGAATTACAAGGGCTATGCCGTAGAGCGCGCCGTTGCTCCCACGACCGACGAGGAAGTCGATGCCGAAATCGCACAGGTGCGTTCCCGCAACTCCCGTACCGTTGATATAACCGACCGTCCCGCCGCTGACGGAGACATCGCAGTCATCGACTACGAGGGCTTTGTCGACGGAAAGCCTTTCGAGGGCGGCAAGGGCGAAAAGCACAACCTCACCCTCGGTTCCGGTCAGTTCATCCCCGGCTTCGAGGCTCAGATAGTCGGACATAACCCCGGCGATGAGTTCGATGTCGTTGTCACCTTCCCGGAGGACTATCACGCAAAGGAGCTTGCCGGCAAGGAAGCTACCTTCAAGACTGTTCTTCACGAGATCAAGTTCAACGAGCTTCCGGCTCTTGATGACGATTTCGCAAAGGATGTTTCGGAATTCGATACCTTTGATGAATACAAAGCCGATGTAAAGGCTAAAATCACTGACAGACACGTAAAGGCAGCGGACGCCGAGGTCGAAGAGAAGCTCATCGACGCGCTTATCGATAACCTTGAGGCTGATATCCCGGAGGCTATGTTCGTAAACGAGACCGAGAACCAGCTCCGCGACTACGACAACCGCCTCAGAATGCAGGGACTTGACCTCGGCACCTACCTCAAGTACACCGGACTTGACCTCGACAAGATGAGAGAGCAGTTCCGTCCGCGCGCAGAGCGGCAGGTAAAGACCAGACTCGCGCTTGAGAAGATCGCCGAGCTTGAAAACCTCACTGTTACCGATGAGGACACCGAGGCTGAGATCAAAAAGATCGCCGATATGTACGGTCTTGAGACAGACAAGGTGAAGGAGCAGGTCTCCCCCGATATGCTTGCAGAGGATATCAAGGTCGGAAAGGCCGTCGATATCGTCAAAGCCAACGCAGTAATCACCGATAAGGCACCCGAAGCTGCCGAATAATCACGGAGGGCTGAAATGGAGCTTTCAGGAAAGAAAATTAATTTCCTCGGTGACAGCATAACCGAGGGAGTGGGCGCATCCGCACCCGATAAGGTGTATCATCAGGTCATGCTCCGCAAATACGGGCTTGCCGCCGTGAGAAATTACGGTATAAGCGGTACCCGCTATGCAAGACAGATAAACCCGACGCTGAACGAACCGAGCTTTGATCTTGACTTCTGTCAGAGATACGCCGGAATGGACGATGACGCTGATATCGTCGTCGTTTTCGGCGGAACGAACGATTTCGGACACGGCGACGCACCGATCGGCACTCCCGACGACAGGACGCCGGACACCTTCTGGGGCGCCTGCCACTACCTCTATTCGCATCTTATCGAAAAATATCCGGCGGCGCTCATCGTCGTCATGACCCCGCTCCACCGTCTGAACGAGCATTTCACAAACGGCGACGGGCATCAGAAGAAGTACAACTACGGCAACCTGAAGTCGTATGTCGATATAATCCGCACGGCGGCGGAGTATTACGGCATCCCGGTGCTTGACCTGTTTGCAAATGCGTGCATCCAGCCGCAGATACAGGCAAGCCGCGAGCGGTATACGGTCGACGGGCTTCATCCGAACGATACCGGCTATGCATACATAGCCGACCGGCTTGCAAACTTCATTCTGAATTACTGATTCAAAACCGACACCCGCGCGGAAAGCGGCGGCTTACCGTTTGCTGTCCGCGCGTCTGTTGTCGCTCCCGGTACCGGACTGTCCGGAGAAAGGATTATAATATGGCACTTGTACCAACCGTGATCGAATCGACAAACCGAGGAGAGCGGGCTTATGACATTTATTCCCGCCTGCTCAATGACAGAATAGTGTTCCTCTCCGATGAGGTAAACGACGTGACAGCGTCGCTTGTCGTCGCCCAGCTGCTCTTTCTTGAGGCACAGGACCCCGACAAGGATATCTATCTCTATATCAACAGCCCCGGAGGCTCAGTCACCGCCGGATTCGCTATCTATGACACGATGAACTACATCAAATGCGATGTATCGACGATCTGCATCGGCATGGCGGCAAGCATGGGTGCGTTCCTTCTTTCGTCCGGCGCAAAGGGAAAGCGCTTCGCTCTCCCGAACAGCGAGATAATGATCCACCAGCCCCTCGGCGGAATGCAGGGGCAGGCCTCCGACATAAAAATTCATGCCGACCATATCATGAAAACGCGCGATACCCTCAACCGCATTCTCTCAGAGAATACCGGAAAGCCGCTTTCCGATATCGAGCGCGACACCGACAGGGACAATTTCCTGTCAGCCGCTGCCGCTGCCGAGTACGGACTTATCGATAAGGTCATCGCAAAGCGCCCGTAAAATCATTCCGAAAGGACTGCCGTATGGCTAACAATAACAACAATATCGGAGGAGATGAGGTTTTCTGCGATTTCTGCGGAAGAACCGAGAAGCAGGCGAAATTCCTCATCCCGTCGCCGACCGGACTTTTCATCTGCGACAGATGCCTTGAAGCCTGTAACCAGCTCGTTGCCGAGCATTTCGGAACCAAGGCTTACCCTGCCGGCGGAAAAAACGTCGGAAAGCTCTCGCTTGACACGCTTCCAAAGCCTCAGGACCTGAAAAAAATCCTCGACGACTATGTGATCGGGCAGGAAACGGCGAAAAAAACACTGTCCGTTGCGGTCTACAACCACTACAAACGCATTCTTCAGAAGACAAAATCGACCGACGGCGTGGAGATACAGAAGAGCAATGTGCTTCTTATCGGTCCCACCGGCGTCGGAAAGACCTTCCTCGCCCAGACGCTTGCAAAGACGCTCAAGGTGCCGTTTGCAATTGCCGATGCCACAACACTGACAGAGGCGGGATATGTCGGAGAGGACGTCGAAAATATCCTCCTGCGGCTTATTCAGGCGGCGGATTATGACATCGAGCTTGCCGAAAAGGGAATCATCTATATCGACGAGATCGACAAGATCTCAAGAAAGAGCGAGAACCGCTCGATAACGAGGGACGTTTCCGGCGAGGGCGTTCAGCAGGCACTGCTCAAGATCCTTGAGGGCACGGTTTCAAACGTTCCCCCGCAGGGAGGCAGAAAGCACCCGAATCAGGAGTTTATTCAGATAAATACCGAGAACATCCTGTTCATCTGCGGCGGCGCTTTCGACGGTCTTGAGTCGATAATCGAGCAGAGGAGCGGAAAATCCACCCTCGGATTCGGCGGAAAGGTCATGAAAAAAGCGGAGAAGGACAGCGTCAACGTCTATAAGGACGTTACCCCGCACGACATTGTAAAGTTCGGCATCATTCCGGAGCTTGTCGGACGTCTGCCGGTCATTGTCGGGCTTGAAAAGCTCGACCGCGACGCGCTTGTGAAAATACTCCGCGAACCGAAAAACGCGATTACCAAGCAGTATGTCAAGCTGTTCTCGATAGACGGCGTGAAGCTGAAATTCACCGACGGCGCTCTTGAAAAGATTGCCGACCGGGCGATTGAGCTGAACACCGGCGCACGCGGTCTGCGTGCAATCGTCGAGTCGATACTGCTTGACATCATGTACACGGTCCCGTCAAAGGATAACGTGGCGACAGTCACCGTGACAGAGGAGACGGTCACAAATGGCGAAAAGCCGAAAATAACCTATAAAAAGACTGATGCGAAAAAGGCGGACAAAAAAGAATCCGCCGGCGGCAGAACAGCCGGCTGATAACGCACATAACCTGACAGACTCCGCGTCTGTCAGGTTTTTTTCAATTATTTGTACCTGAATTTTTGATATTTCGAAAAAAGTTATGTACAAATCGGTTTTTCTGTGGTATAATTATTGTCGGATTACTGTCTTTACGCGAAAGGCTGATATATAATGAACGGAAAATACGGCAGAAAACCTCTGCAAAGGCATAATAAGCCTGAGCCGGAGGCGCGCACGGCTTCATACGTCATCGGAAGAAACGCGGTTTCCGAGCTGCTTAAAAGCGGCAGGGATATCGATAAAATTTATATAAAAAAGGGAGAGCGCACCGGCTCCGTCACCGTTATAGCTGCGGAGGCGATAAAGCGCGGGATCCCGGTCATCGATGCCGAAAACAGCAAGCTCGATTTCATGGCTTGCGGTCAGCCGCATCAGGGAGTCGTCGCGTCGGCGGCGGTGAAGGATTACGCGACGGTTGACGATATGCTGAAGCTCGCGGAAGATCGGGGGGAAAAGCCGCTCATCGTCATTGCCGACGGGATCGAGGATCCGCAGAACCTCGGTGCGCTTATAAGAGCCGCCGAATGCGCGGGGGCGCACGGAATTATCATCCCGAAGCGCAGAGCCGTCGGACTTACCGACACCGTCGGAAAGGCTTCGGCAGGGGCTGTCGAATATGTCCCGGTCGCAAAGGTGACAAACCTTGCGCAGACGGTTGATGAGCTTAAGGAAAAGGGGCTCTGGATCTTCGCGGCGGAAGCCGGCGGGACCCCGTTCTATAAAACCGATATGAGCTGCCCGGCTGTGATTATTCTCGGAAGCGAGGGCTTCGGAGTGTCACGCCTGCTGAAGGACAAGAGCGATTTCATCATTTCCATCCCGATGTACGGGAAGATTAATTCACTGAATGTGTCTGCCGCCGGTGCCGTGGTGCTCAACGAAGCCGCAAGACAGAGACACTCGTAACAACAACGGTAAGGA
>FR891127.1 GCA_000433515.1 Candidatus Colimorpha enterica
GATTGATTTTATTGCCGTAAAGCGGCTGATATTCAAGAAGTATGTCCGCCGCGCGGGTAATTATTTTCGCGCCGTCCCGGATCAGGCGGTTCGTGCCGCTGCTGTTGTATTCTCCGACCTTGCCGGGGAGCGCAAAAACGTCTCTCCCCTGCTCCTCGGCATATTTTGCCGTGATCAGCGCGCCGCTTGACACCGGAGCCTCGATGACCACCGTTCCCTGCGAAAGCCCGCTGATTATCCGGTTCCGGAGCGGGAAATTGTGTCCTGCGGGGGCTGTGAAGGGACGGAATTCGGTAAGAACGATGCCGTTTCCCGTTATCTCGTTCATAAGCCCGATATGCTCCGACGGATATGCGCGGTCGATACCGTTTCCGAGGACGGCGACGGTGTATCCTCCCGCGTCAAGCGCACCGCGGTGAGCCATGCCGTCAACGCCCTTTGCCATGCCGCTGACAACGACAGCCCCGGCTTTCGCAAGATCGTATGCGACCGAATATGCCGAGTGACTGCCGTACTCCGACATATCCCTCGTTCCGACCTCGGCAATGCATACCTCCGGTTCAAGATCACGCAGTATCCCACGGTAATAAAGCACAAGCGGGCGGTTCATTATCCTCCCCAGCCTTGCCGGGTAGAGCGGAGAATCCGGCGTGATGATCCCCACACCCTCGTTGCGGCAGAAGGCAACGACCTCCTGAGCCGCGCGGAGAGACTTTCCGCAGAGCTTTTCAGCCGTCCGACGCGGAAGCTCCGGTATCTGCCGGTAGTCCTCCTCGCCCGCTTCGTAAATGTCGCGGATCGACGAACCGAAATTGTCAAGAAGCAGATCGGCACTCCGGCTGCCCGCGCCGCAGGCAATGCTGAGCCACACCCACAGAATCCCGTAATCCTCCGGCATAACAGTGTCCTCCGTAAAAAATGATA
>FR891128.1:0-3076 GCA_000433515.1 Candidatus Colimorpha enterica
CAAAGACATCCCCGTGCTTTTTGAAAAAACTCCATGCCTTTGTCTTTTCCCAGCCCCGACGCTGCCCCGGTTCTTCTGATACTGTGTGGCACCAGATTTACGGTCGTACGTCTTAATCGTCAGTTGCATCAACGGAAATAACTGCCGGATGATACGACTGTCATAAAGCACACCGCACAATTGCAGACACGTCTTATGCGTCTGCAACCGTGCGGTGCGCTGTTTTATTTTCCCTCAGACATTGCATCAAGCATATTTTCAATGAATATCCCGTATCCTACCGCCGGATCGCTGACCATCACGTGGGTCACCGCGCCGACGAGCCGTCCGTTCTGGATTATCGGGGAGCCGCTCATCCCCTGAATTATCCCTCCCGCACGTTCCTTCAGACGCCGGTCGGTGACTTTTACGACGAAGTTCCGGTTATCCCTGCCGTCGCGGTTGATTTTTGATATTTCGATATCGTAGTATACCGCGCCGTCGTCGCCGAGGGTGCAGATCAGCTGAGCCTTGCCCTCGGTGACGTCATTTCTCGTTCCCACCGGAAGCGGGTCGGGAAGCTCGTCAGGCATTCCGGTGAACGCACCGAAAACCCCTCTGTCTGAGTTTACAGAGATGCTTCCGCTTTTTCCGGGAAGCAGATAACCCTTTATCTCTCCCGGCTTTCCGGATTTTCCTTTCACAATGCCGCCGATTGCAACGCTCATCGCGGTGCCTCTTTTCAGCGGCATCAGCTCACCCGTGTCGATATCGCATATTCCGTGTCCGAGTCCGCCGAATTCCCCGGTATCCGGATCAATGAAAGTGACGGTGCCGATCCCGGCGGTAGTGTCTCTGAGCCACAGACCCGCCTGATATCTGCCGTCGTCGCCCTTTACCGGGGTAAGCGTGACCGACATTTCCCGTCCGTCGCGGGAGAGCGTCAGCTTTATACCGCTCCCGCCGCTGTCTGAAATGGCATCGGACAGGTCTTTCACGCTGTCGGTCTCCTTTCCGTCGGCGGTGAGAATTACGTCCTTAGTTTTGATCCCCGCGTCCTTTGCCGGCTTCACGCACCTTCCGCCGGATTTTACCTCTGATATTCCGACGACTAGCACGCCCTTTGTGTACAGCCTCACGCCGAACGCCATACCTCCGGGACACAGCTTCATGTCACCGGCATCCTTTGCCGAGCCTGTGACCGGGAATGCCGCGAAGAGCATTACAACCGAAAGCAGTATCAGAACCGCCCTCGCCCCGGTCATTTTTTTGATTTTTTCCTGCATCTTGTCCTACCGTTCCCCTTTTATTTCCTGCCTGTGCCGTGGATACAGCATTAATTTGGTCGCGGAAAGCATTTTTTATGTGTTACAATTTTTAACGCGCCGCCGCATTCCTTGACAAGCGGGCAATAATAATATAAAATGTAATATAAAGACCGGAGAAACGGGAGGGCACATGAAATACAAATGAATTTTCTTGAAAAATACCGGAAATTTCTATATTCCGGAATCAGGGTCTCTTTTCCGGTCTGTGTCTGCCTCGCGCTTATGTTTTCGCCGTTTGTATATCCGGCATATTCGCGGCTGTTTCTTTTTTCACTGCCGGAAAAGCTTTTGTCCGCACTGCTTATTGCCGCGGCGGTGCTGTCGCTTTGCCGGTTTTTTGTATCAGTCGATTCCGGCGAGGGCGCTGAACGAGCGGCGGGTTTATTTATGTCTTTTGCAATATTCTCCGCGGCATATTATTTCAGAAATGCCGGCGGTTTTGCGGTAAAGGGCTATGTTTTTTCTTTCGCGGCGCTGACTGCAGTCCAGAGCGCGTTTCCGGTACCCGAAAAAAGCGCAGACGGCAAAAATAAAAGACTCATGTTATCATTCTTCGTCGCATCTGCGCTTTTATTCGCGGCAATTTCTGCGTTTTCGGCATATGCCTGCATCTTCAGGTCAGCGGTTACCGCCTCGGCAGTAATGCGGCTCTGCGGCTTTCCGATGCTGTTTCTTCTTCAGGCGGCGGTGTATTCAGGGATGAAATGCGGGATCATCGGTCGGATAGCGTATTATGCCGCACGGATATTCTCTTTTGCCGTCGCCGCATTCGTGTTTGTAACGTCGTTTGCGTTTGACTCGGCGGGAACCTTATGCACGGTGTTTTCGGTATTTTATGCCGTTTTCATACTTCTCTGTATCGCCGATCTTCTGAAATCGCGCAGGTAAATTCAGCAAAGCTTTACCCGGCTTTCAGCTCATATGCACACAGCTGTCACATTCCCGCGGTATCATATGACCGTAAAGAAAAAAGCCGGTGAGACTTAAATCACACACGGCGGGAAGGACGAAATCATGAACGGAAGCAACGGAAAAAACATATCGGTGAAAGCGGCGGCTGTCATATGCGCGGTCTGCATTGCCGCGGCATCGGCTGTCACGTGGGGAATCGCGGCAAAGACCGGCAGTGACCCCGGTTCGCCGATCGACAAAATAGATATTTCAGACGGCACCGACAGCACCGGTGAAACGATAAAATCCGACGGAAGCGTGAAAACCCCGGAGGAAGCCGGGAACGCCGCGGCACTCACGGCTTCTGAAATTTACGCGCAGAACATTGCAAGCACCGTGGGAATTACGGCGAAAGGCACAACGAAGAATATTTTCGGTCAGACGACATCGACGGCAAGCTCCGGGACAGGCTTTGTCATCCGCTCTGACGGGTATATCCTGACAAACCATCATGTCATAAACGGCGCGGACGAGTTCACCGTAACCTTCAGTGACGGGACTTCATATCCCGCAGAGGTCGTCGGTTACGAAAGCGACGTTTCCGACATTGCAGTGCTGAAAATAGATAAAACCGGGCTCAGGCCGGTCACATTCGGAAAATCCTCCGAAATGACGGTGGGAGAGGACATCACTGTTATCGGAAATCCCCTCGGGGAGCTGACATTCTCGCTCACAAGAGGTGTTGTCAGCGCGCTTGACAGAAAGATAAACACCGACGGAAACCCGATAACCATGTTCCAGATAGACGCGGCGGTCAACTCCGGAAACTCCGGCGGTCCGGCGTTCGATTCCGGCGGGAACGTCGTCGGTATCGTGAC
>FR891128.1:3132-6480 GCA_000433515.1 Candidatus Colimorpha enterica
TGGGCTTCTGCATCCCGTCCGACAGTGCGGAAAAAATCGCCTCCGACATAATAGAATACGGGTATATGCGCGGAAAGACAACGCTCGGTATCTCATATGAGGACGCTGAGACGGTTTACGAGTACTATTACCACAGATACGGAATGAACGTTAACCGGATCGAAGGCTTGCTGACCTCCGGTGTTTACGTAGCTTCCGTCACATCAGAAAGTCCTGCGGAAAAATCCGGGCTTGAAAAGGGTGATTACATCACGGCGGCTGACGGAGCCGAAATATCGGAAAGTGCCGCACTGAAAGCCTTCCTCGGCTCACACAACCCAGGTGATACGGTCACGCTGACGATCTGCCGGAGCGGAAAATACTCGGAGATCACCGTAACGCTCGGAGAATATGTCCCGGAGGCCTCCGGCTCAGGAACCGCTTTCTGACCCCACACCGATTCTTTTTACCGGAAAAAACCGATAAAAATCCGACCTTCTCACCCCCGATGCCGCACCGGGGGTGAATGTATTTTCGTAGACAAAAATATATGTCCCGTCGGTATACCATCCGCCGCCGGATCTTATAAGATGTCTGACGGCCTTCGGAGGCGGTATCTCGTTTCCGTCGGAATCACGGTTGTCGGATATTCTGCGGCAGAAAACAAGCTCTCTGCCCCGGTAGCCGAAAAAGTCAATGTACAGGCTGACAGTACCGCCGGTGCGGACGATATGAAGCTCGCCTGAAAGATTCCCGCCGATTTTCGCGGCAAGCACGGCGGCTGAAGAGGCAAGCCGGTCATAGAACCGGTTCAGCCTCTCCGGCGCACCGCCGCCGAACCTCGGAACCGGCAATGTCAGCCGCCAACCCTCTCCGCATTCTGAAATTCTTTCGGAAACAACAGTCATGTAATCATCCCTTTCCCGGAAAAAACGCGTCCTCACTTGACAAAGACGGCTTTCCGGAATATAATCATTATATACGGCAGAAATGCCGCGGTTTCCGATATCGCCGGCGGTATCGGACGGTACATTATATGCCGGATAAGGGTTCAGAATGAAGATCAACATGGAAACCGATTACGCGCTCCGCATAATGCGCTGTATCGCCGGGAGAGATTCCGTCACCGATGCAAAAACCGTCTCGGAGCTTGTCGGCGTATCCCTGAGGTTCACGCTTAAAATTCTGGGAAAGCTGACTGCCGGAGGGGTGCTGCTGTCGCACAAAGGAGCAAACGGCGGCTACGAGCTTTCCCGCCCCGCAGACAGGATCACAATGCGGCAGATCATCGAGATAATCGACGGTCCGCTTGTCATTTCCCGATGCTTGTCGGAGAATTTTGTCTGCCGTCACGAAAACGGCACCGACAGCTGCGACTGCTTTTTCAACCGGGTATTCGACGAGATCAACATGACTATTGCCGCAAAGCTGGACAGCGTGACCATTGCCGATGCGGTAATCGGAAGGGAGCGCGCAAATTGAACGGCACGCCGGAAACCGCCTCCCGCCTTGCCGATACCGCAATGCTTGCCGCGGTGATAATTCTTGAAAACGGCGGAGAGACATTTCGTGCGGAGGAAACGGCTGTAAGGATCTGCCGCGCCGCCGGAAAGCCCGAAACAGAAGTCATAGCCCTGCCGACGGGAATATTCATAACCGTGCGTTCCGAAAGCGGCAGCTCCGTCTCCTCGGTTGCAAGGATAAAGGAGCGCGCCATGAACCTCTGCCGGGTTGAGCGGGCAAACGCATATTCCAGAGAATTCGACAGCGGCAGAATGTCGCTTGAGGAGCTTAATGCAAAGCTGACTGCACTGCGGCATTCAACACTTGCATCGCGTCCGGTGGTCGCGCTGTTCGCCGGAATTTCGTCGGCAATGTTCACTCTGCTTTTCGAGCCGTCTCTTTCACTGTCGGTGCTTTTTGACATAGCCGTCACATTCATCTGCACCTTCGCCGCAGAGTACATCTGCACCGTTTCCCGGCTCAGAAACACTCACCCGTTCACCGTTACCTTCATCGGCTCGGCAATAATGGCGCTCATCGCCGCTCTCGCAACAGGAATTTCCGGCATCGGAAACCTCGGATGCATAATTATCGGCGCGATCACCCCCCTGCTCCCCGGAGTGTCGCTTACAAACGCGATAAGAGACACCGTCATGGGCGATATCGTCTCCGGAACCGCACGGCTTGCCGAAACTGTTATTATTGCCATCGCGATTGCCGGCGGTGTCGGTATCGTACTTGCCGCATATGTCAACATTACGGGAGGCGCGCTGTGAACATTATCATGTACCTCCGCGACGTTGCCGTCTGCTTTTTCGCCGCGTTCTTCTACGGACGGTTCATGTCGGTCCCGGTGAAACCGCTGATACCCTCGTCGCTCTCGGCGGCTTTTTCCTATCTTGTCTACCGGATAATATTCGTTGAGAGCGGGCATGAGCTTATCGGCTTTCTGTCAGCCGCGCTGACCGTGTCTTTCGTCTCGGAGATACTTGCGCGGATATACAAAATGCCGGCGACCATCTTCGTCATGCCCGGCATAATCCCGCTTGTCCCCGGGGTCGGGCTGTACCGCTCCATGCTCTGTCTCGTCAGAAACGATATCGACGGATTTCTCTCGACCGGAGTGCGGACGCTGTTCATCTCCGGCATCATCGCCGTTGCGATTGCGGTCGTAAACGCGCTGGCGCGGCAGATTTTCGGAAAGAGGGAGAAGGCTCCTGATAAGAACTCCGGCACTGCCTGATAATTCAAAAACCGCTCTCCGGAAGGTATCATCCCGGAGAGCGGTTTTTCAGTTTTCGGCGAACGCCCGGATTATCCACCGGTCAACAAGCCCGGCAGACTGTTCGGCGTCAAGCCCGGTCGTGTCAATGCTTTCCGGCATAATTCCCGGATAACTGATCTTTCCCTGATATACATGATTGCGCACAAGCGCCGTCTGCGTGTATGTCATGTCGATATTGCGTATCTTTTCGTGCGCCTTTTCACCGTACTTTTCCTCCATACGGTGTAAAAGCTAGTCGTCGTCACATACGACTGAAACATAACGCAGACACTTTTTCTGTATTCCTCATCTGCCCCGCTGAAGGTATCCGGGGTCAGATCGCCGTAAAATACGACCGCACGGTTGGTCTGCCGCGAAATATCCGCGCAGATCCCGATCCACTTTTTCCTGCAGGCGCTCAGTTGTATGAGGTGGTTTATTAAAGATATCACTTTCGCAACAATCTCTCGGATTTTTTACTTGATAATTGCCGCAGATCACTTTATTTAGGAGCGCCCCTGAATGGACAAAAAACGCACTTTCATGAAAAAGCCGATTGCGCTTGTCGTGCTGATTTCCGTGCTTGTTTTGATAATTGTCAA
>FR891129.1:0-5754 GCA_000433515.1 Candidatus Colimorpha enterica
GCAACGGCGGCGCGCGCTATCGCAATCAGCTGGCGCTGTCCCTGAGAGAGGTTTGCGCCGTTGTTGGTAAGCCCGGTGCCGTAGCCCTCCGGCAGACGGGTGATGAAATCGTCGGCTCCGGCTAATTTTGCAGCCCTTATGCACTCCTCGTCGGTCGCCTCAAGGTTCCCGTAGCGGATATTGTCCATGACGGTCCCGGTGAAGAGGTTGGTGTCCTGAAGCACTATCCCGAGAGAACGGCGCAGATCGGCCTTCTTTATCTTGTTGATATTGATACCGTCATAGCGTATCTTTCCGTCGGCAATGTCATAGAAGCGGTTTATCAGGTTGGTTATCGTAGTCTTTCCGGCTCCGGTTGCTCCGACGAACGCGACCTTCTGTCCCGGCTCAGCATATACCGTTACGTCGTGAAGCACCGGCTTGCCCTCCTCGTACTCAAAGTCGACATCGAACATACGAACGTCGCCCTTAAGCCGGGTATAAGTCACGGTACCGTCGCCGTGCGGATGCTTCCATGCCCATTCACCGGTCTTTTCGGCACATTCGGTAAGATTGCCGTTTCCGTCCTCGCGGGCATTGACAAGAGTAACATAGCCGTCATCGGTCTCGGGCTTTTCGTCCATAAGGCCGAATATACGCTCCGCGCCGGCAAGACCCATGATTATGGAGTTTATCTGCTGAGAGAACTGGTTGACGTTTCCGGTAAACTGCTTGGTCATGTTCAGGAACGGAACGACGATATCGATCGAAATAAGCGTATTTCCGGTCAAAATCGCCGCAACCGAGAGGTTCTTTGCCCCGGAAAGGAGCAGAACTCCGCCCGCTGTCGCGCAGATGACGTAAAGAATGTTGCCTATGTTTCCGATTATCGGTCCGAGGATGTTGGCATATGCGTGTGCGCGGAAGCTGTCCTCGTAAAGCTCGTCGTTGATCTTCCCGAAGTCGGCATTCGCCTGCTCTTCATGACAGAACACCTTTATGACCTTCTGTCCGTTCATCATCTCCTGCACAAAGCCCTCGGTCTTGCCGATAGCCTGCTGCTGGCGGATGAAGAACCTTGCGGAGCCGCCGCCGACCTTCTTCGTGACGAAGAACATGGCAACGACACCGAGGACAACGACAAGCGTCATCCAGAAGCTGTACCACAGCATTATGCCGAGAACAGTCAGGATTATCGCGCTCGACTGCAGAAGGCTTGGAAGCGACTGGGACACAAGCTGACGGAGAGTGTCGATATCGTTTGTGTAGTAGCTCATGATATCGCCGTGCTTGTGTGTGTCAAAGTACTTTATCGGAAGATCCTGCATTCCGTCGAACATCTTGCGGCGCATTTTGCAGAGAAAGCCCTGCGTTATCTTCGCCATAAGCTGTGTATATGTGGTTATCGAGATTATCGACAGTACATAAAGCCCTATCAGAGTCAGCACCATCGGTACGATCTCTGCCCTTGCCGATGCCCAGTCGCCGCTTTTGTACCAGAAATCGATCGACTTTATGACCTTCTGTATGAATATCGCCGGGACCGACGATACGACCGCCGAGAAGAGTATGCAGAACATTGTCAGCGGAACAAGCACCGGGTAGCTTCTGAACAGCTCCTTCATAAGCCGTCCGAGGACGTTTTTGTTCAGCTTTCTCTTCGGAGGACGTCCGCCCGGCATTTCCCCGTTCGGAGGGCGTTTTCCGTTCATCTGTTTATTCACCGTCATCACCTCCGTTTGTCTGCTGTTCGTAGACCTCACGGTAGATCGGGCTGTTTTCCAGCAGCTCTGCGTGGGTCCCCATTGCGTCTATCCTGCCGCCGTTCATCACTATGATGAGGTCGGCGTCCTGAACCGATGAAACGCGCTGTGCGATGATTATCTTCGTTGTGTCGGGGATATATTTCGCAAAGCCCATTCTGATAAATGCATCGGTCTTTGTATCGACCGCGCTTGTCGAATCGTCGAGGATGAGTATCTTCGGCTTTTTGAGCAGCGCGCGGGCGATGCAGAGACGCTGTTTCTGACCGCCGGAGACGTTTGTGCCTCCCTGCTCTATCTTTGTGTCGTAGCCGTCCGGGAAGGAGCGCACGAAATCGTCTGCCTGTGCAAGGCGGCAGGCCTCGACAAGCTCCCCGTCGGTTGCGTTTTCGCTGCCCCAGCGGAGGTTTTCCTTTATCGTGCCGGAGAAGAGCAGATTCTTCTGAAGCACCATTGCGACCGCGCCGCGGAGGGTCTCTATATCATAATCGCGCACATCGGTGCCGCCGACCCTGACGCTTCCCTCCGTCACGTCATAGAGGCGCGGGATAAGCTGGACAAGCGTGGATTTGCTTGAACCGGTGCCGCCGAGCACGCCGACTGTCATTCCGGACCTTATGTGCAGGTTTATGTCGGAAAGCGCGAAATTCTCCGCCGTCTGCGAATACTTGAAGCTGACGTTGTCGAAATCGACCGAGCCGTCGGGAACGGTCATGACCGGGTTTTCCGGCTGGCGGAGGGTCGGTTCCTCGTTCAGGACCTCATATATCCTCTTTGCCGACTCGGCTGACATGGTGAGCATGACGTATATCATTGCCACCATCATAAGCGACATAAGGATCTGCATACCGTAGGTAAGCATTCCGGATATCTGTCCGACCTGAATTGTGGTTCCATGATTCGTGATTATCAGCTTCGAGCCGATAAGGAGGACGAACACCATGTTGAAGTTCATGCAGATCTGCATGAGCGGGGTGTTCAGGGCGACGATGCGCTCTGCCTTCGTGAAGTCGGCTCTTATGTTCTCTGCGGCGGTGCCGAACTTCTTTTTTTCGTAGTCCTCACGCGCAAAGCCCTTGACGACGCGCATTCCGCGGACATTTTCCTCGATCGACTCGTTCAGGCGGTCGTATTTTCTGAACACGCTTCTGAACGCCGGCATTGCCTTGCGGCTGATAAGGTACAGACCGACGGCAAGTATCGGAATGATGACCACAAACGACGTTGCAAGCGCACCGCCCATTATGTAAGCCATGATTATCGAGAATATGAACATGAGGGGGGCGCGTATGGCTATCCTGATTATCATCATGAAAGCCATCTGCACGTTTGTGACGTCGGTGGTCAGCCTTGTGACAAGCGACGAGGAGGAGAATTTGTCGATATTTGCGAAGGAGTAGGTCTGTACCTTCTCAAAGAGGTCGGTCCTCAGGTTCTTTGCGAACCCGGACGATGCCTTTGCGCAGGTGAAGCCCGCAAGTCCTCCGCAGCACAGCGACAGGACGGCGAGAAGTATCAGAACCCCGCCTATCTTCAGTATTTCGGATATCCCGGTTCCGGCCTGTATCCGGTTCACCATTTGTGTCGTGACAAACGGTATGATACATTCGATGACCGCCTCACCTATGATGAATATCAGCGTAAGGACAGTCGGTTTTTTGAACTCCCTTACGCACTTTGCAAGTCTTTTCAGCATATGTTGTTCCTTTCCCTGCTGATGTTTGTTACTGTTCGGAACGGTTCAGGTTTTCCTTGATCTTTTCGGCGACGGAAAAGAAGGTGTCAAGGTCTTTGTCGCTTATTCCCTCGCGCATTTTTGCCTCAAGGGTGTCGATACCGGACCTTATCCTGTCCTGCATTTCAATCGCCGCCGGGGTGAGGATCAGCTTTTTCAGCCTTGCATCGCGGCTGACCGATTCCTTCTTTATCAACCCGTTTTTCTCCATGAGCTGAAGGATCGTTGTCATTGTGGAGCGCCTGACCGAAAACTGACTCTCAAGGTCCTTCTGAAAGACATCCTCTTCCCCGTGATCGTAAAGATACCGCACGATCCAGCTCTGAACACCGGTCGCCGAGTCGCCGAACTCTTCCGAGATCACCGCTCTTACCGCTCTGCCGATCTCATGATTGAGACACCTCGCGGCAATTCCTATGTGGCGTTTTTCTTCCATGACTCCCCCCTGATTGTTAGTATGCTAACATTATAATGGCATTCATTTTAATTGTCAAGCACCGGGGAGCCGATTTAAGGTTAACAATCTTTGAACTTTTTTATATTCCCGTCATGATGAACAAATACTTTATTCCGAAAAAAAATATTTTGTGAACCGAACCGAATATGATAACGGTTCTCATATTTTTGCCTCCCATGTCTTGATTTCCGGCATGACCGGGGGTATAATATAGACATAATATCTCACCGAAGAGGATAAAACGATGAAAAGAGCCGCGCTTATACTGCTTGCTGTTTTTCTGCTTCTCCCTGCCCTTCACGGGTGCGGGAATGCGGGTGACGGCGGCGGATTCAGCATTGTCACAACGATATTCCCGGTATACGACTTTGCAAGGGCTGTTGTCGGTGACAGGGGAAAGGTCACAAATCTGCTCCGTCCCGGAGAAGAGACGCATTCCTACGAGCCGACACCGGCGGATATCATAAAAATAAAGAATGCCGACGTTTTCATATACATCGGCGGCGAGTCGGACACATGGGTCGATACCGTGCTGTCCTCCCTCGACACGTCGGGAATGAAGATAGTCACGCTTATCGACAGCGTCACTCCGATCGAAGAAGAGGACGGGCATGAACACGAACACGGTCATGAGCACGGATACGACGAGCACATATGGACCTCTCCGCCGAACGCAGTCAGAATGACGGAAAAGATCGCCGAGGCCGTCATATCCGCCGACCCTGACGGAGCAGAGATCTACCGCAAAAATGCCGCGGCATATAAAAAAGAGCTTGAGGGGCTTGACTCCATGTTCCGCGAGACGGTCTTGTCGGCGAAAAGAAAAACCGTCGTGCTTGCCGACCGGTTCCCGTTTCTGTATTTTGAGAAGGAGTACGGGCTTGAGTTTCATGCCGCATATTCCGGGTGTTCGGATGAGAGCGACGTTTCGGCCGGGGTGATCGCCGGGCTGATAAAGACAGTGAAGGACGAAAAGATCCCTGTCGTTTTCATGACGGAGCTTTCGTCCGGCAGGATCGCACAAACCGTAAGCGCCGCCACGGGTGCTGAGATACTGACGCTTCACTCCTGCAGCAATGTCTCGAAAGCCGAGGCGGAAGCGGGAGAAACCTATCTGTCGCTTATGAGAAGAAACAACGAAAATCTGAAAACCGCACTCGGCTGACATACGTGACAAACAGCCGCTCTTACCGGGTATCCGGTGTGAGCGGCTGTTTTCTCATTCAGTTTTTCAGCCATGTGGAAGGGGACAAGGCAAGGAATATCGGGAATATTTCAAGCCTACCGAGGAGCATTGCCACCGACAGAAGCACCTTTGACGGCGCGCTGAACACATTGTACGACGACATCGGTCCTGCGGCTCCGAGCCCCGGTCCTATATTGTTGAAGCAGGCGGAGGTAGCCGAAAATGCCGTCTCAAAATCGAACGGCTCAAGCGAGATCAGCAGAAATATGACGGCAAACGCAAGGCAGTAGACCGAAAAGTACACGCTTACGCTGTTGAGCGTTGCATCGTCTATCCGGCTGCCCTCGAATTTTATGACACCGACAGAACGCGGGTGAAGCATCCTGCGGATATCCCGCTTCATCATACGGAACAGAAGGATAACGCGCGACACCTTAAGACCGCCTGCCGTTGACCCGGCGCAGCCTCCGATGAACATCAGAAGCAGCAGGACTGCTTTTGAGAATTCCGGCCACTTATTGAAATCACAGGTAGAATAACCTGTAGTCGTCATTATCGACGCGACCTGAAACACCGAAAGCCTTGCGCAGTCGGAGATGTTTTTGTATATCGGATAGATATTGAAGCCGATCAT
>FR891129.1:5783-27880 GCA_000433515.1 Candidatus Colimorpha enterica
GCCGATCATGACCGCGGCGGACAGTACAATTCCGCCGTAGCACCACAGCTCACGGCTCTTCACCGCCTGTCCCAGCCTGCCTATCAGGATAAGGTAAAACAGGTTGAAGTTTATGCCGAATATCAGCATAAAGATCGCGATGACCCACTGCAGATACGGGCTGTATCCGGCAATGCTGTCGGATTTTATCCCGAATCCTCCGGTTCCTGCGGTGCCGAAGGCGTGAATAAGGCTGTCGAAAAGCGGCATTCCTCCGGCAAGCAGGAATATCACCTCGACACCGGTGAGGACGATATAGATAAGGTACAGTATCTTTGCCGTTTCACGGATTTTCGGCACTATCTTGCCGACGATGGGTCCCGGCATTTCGGCGCGCATTATATGTATCGACCGCCCGGAATCCGACGGGAATATTGCCATGACAAAGACAAGCACGCCCATTCCGCCGATCCAGTGTGTAAAGCTGCGCCAGAAAAGCGCACCGTGGCTCAGTGCCTCAACGTCGTCAAGCACCGAGGCTCCGGTGGTCGTAAATCCGCTGACCGTCTCGAAAAAGGCATCGACGAACGACGGGATCTCACGGCTTATGACGAACGGAAGCGCTCCCGCCGCCGACATGAGTATCCACGCAAGCGCGACGGTCACAAACCCCTCCCTTGCGTAAATTACGCTGTTTTCCGGCTTGCTGAAAAGCGTCAGGGCAAGTCCGACGGCAAACACTGCCGCCGCGGAGAGAAAGAATGCAAGGCTCTCTCCCTCACGGTATATAAACGAGGTCAGAGCCGGAAGAAGCATCAGCGCCGCCTCTATCTCAAGTATCAGCCCGACGGTATGAAAAATCATTCTGCGATTCATATCCGCGCCTCACCTGAGAATGTCGGACAGGTCCGACAGCTTTCTGTCAGCCGCAACGACAATCACCCTGTCGTCGGGCAGTATCATGTCGTCGCCTGTCGGAACAACCGTCTTACGGTAGCGGAGGATTCCGGCTATCAGGATGTTTTTCTTGATATTCAGCTCCTTAAGCGGTATCCCGGTCAGCTTCGGGTCGGCTTTGGCATTGAATTCAAGCGCCTCTGCCTTGCCGTCCATGAGCTGATACAGTGTCTCTATGTTGCTTCCGAGCGAGTTCTTCAGCGCCCGCGCATACTGGACAATGACATCGGAGATTATCTTTTTTGGGGATACTATGCAGTCAAGCCCGAGGCGCTCCGCCATTGCGGCAAGCTCGTCGCGGTTGACCTTTGATATCACCTTCGGCACCTTCTGCGCCGCCGCGAATATCGATATCAGGATATTTTCCTCGTCCATGCCGGTAAGCGCAACGAATGCGTCAAGCGATTTCAGCCCCTCCTCCATGAGAAGCTCCTGCTCCGCGCCGTCTCCGTGGATTATGACCGCCTTCGGGAGCGCCTCGCAAAGCTCGTTGCAGGTCTTTTCGTCGCGTTCGATTATCTTCACCGACGCGCCGCCGGAGGTGAGCATATCGGCAAGATAGTAAGCCGTACGGCTTCCGCCGAGAAGCATGACATTCCGCGCCTGCTTCTGGAATTCGCCGATGGAACGGAAAAATTTCAGCATATCGGCAGGCGGTGCGGTTATGTCGATCTTGTCGCCGCTTTTCAGCACGAAATCGCCGCCGGGGATGTAAACGCTGTCCCCGCGCTGTACGCAGCAGATAAGAACGCGCGTGCCGTATTTTTCGCGCAAGCTCCTGAGCGACATTCCGTCAAGCACCGAATCGGGCTTCAGACGCAGCTCTATCATCTCAAAGCCGCGCCCGGAAAACTTCTCTATCTTGACCGCAGAGGGGAATTTCAGAATATTGAAAAGCTCGTGCGCCGCCAGAAGCTCCGGATTTATTGCCATCGAAAGCTCCAGCTCCCGCCGTACGAAGGCAAGGCTGCGGTCGTTGTACTCGGGCGAGCGGATCCTTGCGATAGTGTTCTTTGCCCCGAGCCGTCTGGCAAGGAAACAGCTCAGCATATTCATCTCGTCCGAGCCGGTCGCCGCGACAAACATCTCCGCTCCGGCAACTCCCGCCTCGGTAAGGATATCGCTGTCGGCACCGTTTCCGCAGACACCCATGACGTCGTAGATATTGGTTATCTCGGTCAGCACCGCGCTGTCGGAATCGATCGCCACGATATCGTGTCCCTCTGACACAAGACTGGCAAGTATAGTCCCGCCGATTTTTCCGCACCCCGATATTATGATTTTCATTTGTCAGTTCCTTTCATGTTGCCCCGGCAAAACCCGGATGACGATATTATATCACTTTCCGACGCAAAATGCAATATCGCGGGGGGATTCACGCGGAAAACCGGAGTTAAAAAGCTCAATCTGAGTTTTTAGCTCCGGTCAAATTTCAGTTTTTAGCATTTTTAACGAAGACGGCAGGGATCGGGAACAGGACGGGAGAGACTGCGGGATAGAATTTCAGGCACAGAAGCGTCGTCCGGTGTGCAGAATTGAAAAGAAAGAACAGCGTGAGTTCATCCGTTACATGCCTGAGCGCTCCTGTCCGAAAAAAATGTGGGGATCATAAAAAGCACTGACATTGCCGGCAGGCAGAATTTCAGCCACCGGAACGAGTACAGTCTGGATGAATCGACAATTTTTCTCACCGTTCCGGGAACAACATATCTCAGGATGTATATTTCCGCGATGTCGGTGTTGACAAACAGCATTGTCACGATGAATGCGGCGGTAAGTGCGGTAAGCACCGCGGCGCAGCGCTTTTTTCTGAAACGTACCAGCGTTACCACCGCGCATACCGCTGCCGCCGCGGCAATCACGGCACCGGCAATGAAAGGGAGATTCTGACCGAGGGTCGTGTATATGAGCTTTCTTCCGCCTGATACAATTACGCTGCCGCCGTTTTCATCCTCGGCGACCCGGGCGCTGATATATGTTGCGCTGTAAAAAATCATCCATCCGTATATGACGGACATACACAAAGCCGCTGACGCGGAAACCGTGCGCAGGACGAGAGCAAATGTTTTATTCATGACAACCGACCGACTACGATACAATTTATTGCTTTCATTATAACACTCAGAAACAGGATTGTCAACTTTTTCTCTAAATATTGCCCGCTGCCGCAGAAACTCTGTCTCATTTCTGCTCCGGGAATGCGGCAATTTGCACATCAGAAACGCGCAGCTGCGGCTTTTTTTGTGACATACGGAAAAACCGAAAAAAGGTCTTGATTTTTTGCCGGGAGTGTGATATAATATTCAGGCGTTGGGGGTTTAGCTCAGCTGGTTAGAGTGTATGCTTGACATGCATAAGGTCGCTGGTTCGATTCCAGTAGTCCCCACCAAAAATCCTGAAGTTTCTGCTTCGGGATTTTTTATTTGCGTCGGACGAGAAAGCATTTTTGATGTCCTGAATGCACACACATGTCAGACAGTACACGGTTGCCCGACAAATTATGTTTTTCAGAAAAATTTCAAAAAACTATTGACAAAACCCCGCCCCTGTGATATAATATCCGAGTACTGAATAAGCGGGTGTTGTTCAATGGTAGAATTCCAGCCTTCCAAGCTGGCTGCGTGGGTTCGATTCCCATCACCCGCTCCACTTAAAAAAGCGTTCTTCGGAGCGCTTTTTTCATTTTTATTTTACTGTTGCGCAGGACTTTGTTCCGTGCCGGCAAAAAAATCTGAAAAAACACGGAATTCTCATTCTTTATTCACAATTGCGGTTTATAATAAGTATTATACAGGGAAGGTCTGTGGTTCCGGCGCGCGGCAGGCTGAAAATTCCCCAAGACAGAAAAAAACGCCGGAGAAACGGACGTTACAATGAACAAGATTCTCAAGAAAAATCCTCATTTCGGCGGCGTGAAGGGGCCGCTTCTCACGATAGTCATGGACGGAGTCGGCATAGCTCCCGCGGGCGAAGGAAATGCTGTTGCGGCAGCTTACACCCCTACCCTCGATATGCTTATGGCAAAATATCCGCATATACCGCTCAAGGCTCACGGCACTGCCGTCGGGCTTCCCTCCGATGACGATATGGGCAACTCCGAGGTCGGTCACAACGCTCTCGGTTCCGGTCAGGTCTTTGCTCAGGGCGCAAAGCTCGTCTCCCAGTCGATCGAAACCGGAAAGATGTTTGCTTCCGACACATGGAAGAAGGTCATCGGGAACGTTAAGACCAACAATTCCGTTCTTCACTTCCTCGGGCTTTTCTCCGACGGAAACGTTCACTCCCACATCGACCACCTGAAGGCGATGATAACCGAGGCAAAGAAAGAGGGCGTTCACACCGTCCGCGTTCACATACTTCTTGACGGCAGAGACGTCGGCGAGACCTCGGCTCTTGACTACATCGACCCGTTCGAGGACTTCCTCTCCTCCCTCCGCGACGGCAGCTTTGACATAAAGATCGCCTCCGGCGGCGGCAGAATGAAGATAACTATGGACAGATACGAGGCAAACTGGCAGATGGTTGCCGACGGCTGGAGGACCCATGTCCTCGGCGAGGGCAGACAGTTCGCTTCGGCGGCAGAGGCCGTAAAGACCTACCGTGCCGAGACCGGAGCCATTGACCAGGATCTCCCGCCCTTCGTCATTGCAGAGAACGGCAAGCCCGTCGGAACGGTAAACGACGGCGACAGCGTCATTTTCTTCAACTTCCGCGGCGACCGTTCGATCGAGATATCAAAAGCGTTCGACGACGAGAAGTTCGACAAATTCGACCGCGTCAGATATCCGAAGGTCGTATATGCCGGAATGCTTGAGTACGACGGCGACCTCCACATACCGAAAAACTACCTCGTCAATCCCCCGGAGATCACGAACACACTCAGCGAATACCTCACCGACACCGGGATCACCGAGTACGCCATCTCCGAAACCCAGAAGTTCGGTCACGTTACCTACTTCTGGAATGGAAACAGGAGCGGAAAGTTCAGCGAGGAGCTTGAAACCTACGTCGAGATTCCCTCCGACGTTGTTCCCTTTGAACAGCGCCCGTGGATGAAGTGCGCAGAGATAACCGACGCGCTCATCGAAGCCCTGCGCTCCGGAAAATACACCTACCTCCGCTGCAACTTCCCGAACGGTGACATGGTCGGTCATACCGGAAACTATGCGGCTACCCAGTGCAGCATGGAGGCGCTTGACCTTCAGCTTGCAAGGATACTCAAGGTCATTGACGAGCTTCACGGCGTCGCTCTCATCACCGCCGACCACGGAAATGCCGACGAGATGTACGAGCTTGACAAGAAGACACATTCTCCCAAGCGCGGCAAGGACGGCTCTCTCAAGGCAAAGACCAGCCACACCCTCAACCCGGTTCCCTTCATCATCTACGACAACACGACGGGCGGCGATTACTCGATAAAGGAAAACGCCGGTCTCGGGCTGTCAAGCATGGCGGCGACCGTTGTCAATCTTCTCGGCTACGAGGCTCCCGGTATGTGGGATCCCTCAACGGTCACATTCAATAAATAAACAGAAAATCTCAACCGGAAGGAGCACCGCAGATGAACGATCCGGAGAAAAAAGTGAATAACGGAAATCCCGAATTTGCCGATTCGGTCTTCGGTCTTTCGGCTGACGACATCGTGAAGGAAAAGCGCAGAAAATCCCCGCTCGATTTTCTGCTCGATCACATGAGAACGGTCGTTCTCATAGTCTGCGGTGCCGTGCTGATCTGGAGCTTTCAGTATATCGTGAAGTCTCTCATCCATTACCGCAAGGCAAACGACTCCTACGGTCAGATCGGAGACATAATCAAAGGCGACGGCGGGGCGGATATCATGCTCCCGTCCGCCGTCAGCCCGGCATCACCGGATTACAACAGCTGCAAAAAGCTGTCACAGGACGATCTTGACAGTATTATTAAGCCGACGCCCGTCGATCCGGAGTACGAAAGGATAAAGAACAAGCTCTATTCCTTCAAAGAACAGTATCCGGATCTTTACGGCTGGATTATCCTTGAGAACACGAAGATCAACTACCCGATAATGCAGACCGACAACAACGAATACTATCTCCGCCACGGATATGACGGAAAATCGCTGATGTCAGGCTCGATCTTCGCCGATTACCGCTGCGAAAAGAAGCTGACCGACAACCGCAACCTGATCCTTTACGGTCACCACATGAGTACATCGTCGCTCGGCTCCATGTTCCAGTCGCTCGACAATTATCTTGACGAAAATTTCTTCCGCAACAACAACGAGATAAAAATCTACACGCTTGACGGCGCATATACCTACAAGGTTTTCTCGGTCTATGTAACCGACAAGTATTATCCCTATATAACCACGTATTTCCCCGACGAGGACAGCTTTGTTTCCTTCGCCGAGCGCATTGCAGCCAACTCGGTACACAAGGCCGACTTCAAGGTCGGAGCCGGAGACAGCATTCTGACTCTCTCTACCTGCAACAACCGTTCCGAGGACGGGCGTCTTGCAGTTCACGCGGTTCTGGTAAAGGATTCAAAATAACCGGAAAGGCAGACTAATGGGACTTAAACTTTCGGTCATAATCCCGATGTACAACGAGGAGAAGCACGCGGCTGACACCGCAAGGACGCTGTCGGCTTTCCTTGACGGTAAATTCCCCGACGGGGACTATGAAATAATCTTTTCAAACGACGGAAGCCTTGACAGCTGCGCCGAAAAGGTCACGGAGCTGAACCTGCCGCAGGTGCGGGTCATTGGCTATCCTGACAACCGCGGCAAAGGCTCTGCGGTGCGCGAGGGTGTCATGAACTCTCTCGGCGATGCCGTCGTCTATACCGACTGTGACCTTGCATACGGCTGTGACGCGGTATACGGCATTTACAGCGAGCTTGTAAAGACCGGCTCTGACCTTGTCATCGGTTCAAGAAATCTCCGTGCCGACGGATATGAGGGCTACACGGCACTCCGCAAGCTGATGTCAAAAACCTACATAAAGCTGATATCGCTTGTCGCCGGCTTTAAGTACTCCGACTCCCAGTGCGGTCTTAAATGTCTCCGCGGAAACGCCGCAAAGGACATTTTCGGCAGATGCACCGTAAACGGCTTTGCTTTCGACCTTGAGGTTCTTATCCTCGCCGGCAAGCTCGGCAAAACAGTCTCGGAGTTTCCTGTAAGGGTCATAAATCACCACGAGTCTGAATCGAAGGTCAATCCGGTGAAGGACACCCTGAAAATGATCCGCGACGTGTCGAGAATAAAAAAGACACACAAAAACCTCTGAAATTTTTTCAAGCCTCCCCTCGGATCTGTCCGATGGGAGGCATTTTTGTCCCCTGCTCTTTTTGTTTTAAGATAAAAAACCTGCCTCCGATATGAAGGCAGGTTTTTGTTTGAGAATGATTATCCGACGATACCGGAACGTTCGATTCCCTGTACCAGATATCTCTGGCAGAACAGGTACACGATGATCAGCGGGAACAGGATCAGAAGACCGCAGGTGTTTCTGATCGCAGCCTCATAGAGGGATTTTCCTGCATAGTTCGTGTCGAGCGACTTCGGGATCATGACGATCTTCGGAAGGAGCTTCGGACCTGTCGTCGTGAAGAACGTGGTGGTATAGAAGTTATCCGTCCACTGCCACGAGAAGGCGAAGAGGAAGACCGTTATCATCATCGGTATGGAGATCGGAACAATGATCCTGAAGAAGGTTCTCAGCGGACCGTAGCCGTCGATGTAAGCCGACTCTTCAAGCTCGTCGGGAACTCCCCTGAAGAACTGTCTCATCATGAATATGAACAGACCGTTCTTGAAGCCGAGACCTCCGAGCGAGAGGAGGATAAGCGGCCAGTAGGAGTTGTTGAGGTTCAGGGAGGTGATTTTGAGAAGCCTGAAGTTCTCAAAAACGCCGCCGCCGAGGAGACTCAGTATTCCGTAGTCACCGAATCCGATATCAAAGTATCTGAACTTCATGAAGAGCGACAGATGAAGCGTCTTGTGAGGAACGATCATCGTCAGCAGGACAAGAGCGAACAGAAGCTTTGAGCCCTTGAACTTATACTTTGCAAATCCGTAGCCGATAAGCGAACAGATAAAGGTCTGTATAAGTGCGCAGGATACAGACAGCACCGTTGTATTGAGCAGTGCAGTGAGGTAGCCCGATTCTCTGATTATCGCCTTATAGGTATCAAGAGTTGGGTGCTTCGGAATCAGCTTGACCGTAACATCAACGAAGTCTTCGCGGCTCATGAACGAGGAAGCGATCTTCGAATAGAACGGCTGGAGTATGACGTAGGAGATACCGAGGAGCAGGACGAGTCTGAACAGCCACCATATAGCCTTGCCGACTGCGTTTCCGGTGAGGAACTTCAGTCTGAAGCGCGTCCAGAATGATGTTCTTTCAAAATCGACCCTGATCTTGTTTTTGGTCTCTTTTTTGATTCTCGGAGAGTTTTCTGTCGTTTGTGCGTTCATATTATCCCTCCTTAATCACGTTTCTGGTAGAAGACGAATGCCGAAATGATTGCCGCCACAATAGCGATCGAAAGGATAACTATGAGGAAGTAGATCCACGACATTGCCGTTGCCACGACGTTTCCGCCTGCCTTGTTGTACACTTCTTCGATGTACTTCATGACCGTATTTGACTCAGCCGTGAAGGAGTCGATGACCGTGTAAACCGTGTTTACAAGTATCATCGGGCTGACCATCGGGAAGGTTATCTTCCAGAAGGTCTCCCATCCGGTCGCGCCGTCTATCGAGGCGGATTCATAAATTGCCGGGGAGACAGACTGAAGTCCCGCAAGGAATATCAGCATCTGAACACCGGAGCGGTTTATGATGTTGTAGATGTTGTTGACGATACCGGCGACGTATGTCATAAGCTCGGTTCCGATAGCCATGTTCGAGAACAGCCACGAAATATCAGCCATACTGACTATTTCGGTAACGCCGCTTGCTCCCGAGCCGTCATCGATGCCCCCGGTCGATTCCATATAGGAATTCAGAATATTGCTCGCGTCTATGTTTGCAATAAGACCGGTTGAAAGGATGACCGGGACGAAGAAGATTGCGCGGAACGCGGCGCGTCCGAACATCTTCTTGTTCAGCAGTACTGCCATGAACAGCGAAAAGATAACGATTGCCGGGATATCAAACAGAAGCTGCTTGAGTCCGGATATCAGAACCTTAACGAAGTCAGGGTCTCCGGCAAGGGCTTCCTGATAGTTCTTGAAGCCGACGAATTTAAGGTCGAAGCCTCCGCCCTGCAGGATCTTGATCTCACAGAAGCTGTACTTAAGGGAGTCAAGAATGACCGGGAGATAGATAATGATGAAGCCGAGCACGAAGGGCAGGACGAAAAGCCAGCCGGCTCTTGCCTTCTTCTTGTCAAGCGACACTATCTTTGTCGGCTTCTTCTTGGGAGCCGCCTGTTTTACAGTGCCTGTCATTTGGTTGCCTCCTCTCCGCTGTTGATGATCACATTACACTCGGGATCGATGACGATATATCCGAGAGAGCTTATCACTGTATCGGAATACTCCGAAACGGTGACGTCGAATACGTTATAGTTGAGAACGAACGAGTAGCCGTTTTCAAAGGTGACCTTCACGATAAGTCCGTTATCGACGGTGTACTTGGTATACACATACTCGTCTTCTTCGTCGGGCTCATCGGGCTCATCCGGCTCATCGGGAGTTACAGGTTCGGATTCGACCGTCGAAACTATATCCGAAGTATCGGCAGGCTCGGTTTCGGTCGTTTCCGCTGTTTCGCCCTTCTTGTTGTTGAGATGTTCCTCAAGCTTCTTCTTTCTCTCTTCCTCAGCCTTCTTTTCAGCCTCAGCCTTTGCCTCCTCCTCCTTGGCGAGTTCTTCAGCCTTCCTGTCGGCTTCGATCTCGTCGGCGGACGGGACGCGCTCGCCGATAAGGAACTCATGTCCGGTGATGGATGCATTCATTACCTTGCCGAGAGCATTGTTCAGCTTGCCGTAGGTTGCGATGAGGTCGTCCTTCCAGTTTGCATAGGAGATCGAGAAGTACTCGGAAAGAGTTGTATTCTCTTTGAGCTTCTCGGAGTTCTGGTAAACGAGAATGAAGTAGGGATTTGCGCCGTTCTCGAGGATCTTGAGAGTCTCGTAACGGATATCTCCCGCCATGTTCGTTGCCGAACCGGCAAAATCAAGGTAGCCGTGGTAGATAAGTCCGAACATCGGGACGGATTCGCTTGCGTAGGTAAAGTTGCTGCTGTCAAGCGCGACCTTGAGGACGTGCTGAGCGTACCTGACCGCATATGCGTTTCCGCAGTCCATCATGACGGAATATCCGGCTTCTCTTATCTTGCTGAGGGTGTTGACGACGTTTTCCTTGGAGTCCTCACGGTTGTAAGGATCATCCTCGTCAAAGTCGGAGTTGAGGTCGGAGCCTATGGTTCCGAGCGAAATGTTCTTCACACCGAGCTTGGTGAGGTCACTCTGCGCCGAAGCGAAGATGTCGGAGAACACCGACGGAGACACTGCAAGAAGTCCGGTTCCGGTAAAGTACTGGAGAGTTGCGCTGTAAATGCGCTTCTGGGTGTAACGGTTATCGATGGTCTTGACAGCCTGTTTTCTTCTGTTGAAGCCGTCGAAAGCCTTATCCTTCTTGGCATACGAGAAATCAACATCAAGGAATACGTCAATTCCCTTCTCCTCCGCGAAGGAGAGCAGATCCTTAAGCCCGTCAGCCTTTCCGGCAGCCTTTTCGACCTTGATCTTCGACGGCAGGGTGTTGATCATACCGCCGTTGATGTAACCGGTAAGCTTGTAGACAAGGTTGGTGATCCCCGCCTCGCCCAGTTCGTTTGTAATGGTCTTGATATCCTCGAAGGTGGTAAGCGGCTTCTTTACCATGACCGGGATAGAGAGGAACTTATCCTGAACATCCATGACTCCGAGAGTCTCGATGTAAAGCGGGATCTGATTCTTGTCTGTCTCTTTTTTGGTAAGAGCGCCGGATCTTATCAGCTCGTTTCTGTATGCAAGAGCCATTCCGACGTAGCTGGTATCGAATGCCGAGCTGACGTCGATGTTTTCGTCTGTATGCTTTGCGGCATATCCCAGATCGGAGAGCATGATGTATCTGATACGGTAGCTTCCGGTATACTTACGGTCGGAAACGACTGTCCAGGTTGCATCGCCTGCGACGGAGATGGAGGACGCAAGGTTATATGAGTCCTTCGGTCTCGGGTTGAACTCCGTGTACACGGAATTGTACTTGTGCTGAACATTTCCGCCGTGGTCGGTGGTAATGCTTGCAAGAGAGTCGCCCTCCTCGATAATTGCGAGGAATCCGGACTTTCTTACGTACTTTTTAACCTCTGCGGGAGGAGTCACCGGCTCTGTTGTGGTCTCCGTGCCGCTTGTTTCACCGCTGCTGTCACCGGATCCGGTGTCGGAGGTCGGTGCTGCAGCAGTTGTGTCGGAGCTTCCGGGAGCCGTTGTGCCGGTTCCGAGAGTTTCGTCGGGAGTTGTATCACCTCCGACGACATATTCGGTATCCTCGATGACTCCGATGATCGGAAGTCTCATGACCTGCTGATTCTGACCTTTGATCGTATGGTATGCGTAATCCGCACCGTAAAGCGATCCGGACAGAACACGGGGGGAACCGGTCTTGAGGATATCCTCAAAACGGACAAGCGCACCGGAGCCGTCGGGAATCATCGTATAACCGGTGAATTCCGATGAGCCCGCGCCCATGTAGGGGAGTATCCTTATATACGAAAGCTGGTATGCACTCTGGTCGAATCTGATTCCGTTTGCCGGAAGCCTGACCGAGAGACCTGATTCGTCAAGGTAATACTCAAGTGCAAGACGGAACTGCACAGGGTTCTTGTCGGTGCTTTCGTACTCCACAAGCGTGTGGTCGTATTCAAGCTCCTCGTAAGTGTACTCAGGGCAGAACTGCTTGATGATCGCTTCCATCTGGGTCTTTTCGCGGTCGGAAGCCTTGGGGTCGAAGACATAGATCGCATACTTCTCGGTGATCGGGAAGGTAGCGTACATCTCCTTCTTCATCTTTTCGGTCATACCCGCTTCGTTCGGGTTCTTCTCGACGTAGAAAGCCTTCAGTTTGTCCTGCTTGCTCTTTTCCGTTATGTTGGCAAGAATTTTTTCTTCGAAACGGGACTTTTCGATACGCTGGGGAACAAGAAGTCTGGACTCCTGCTTACCCATTATATACTCTACTCTGATACCGTTCTTGATCTTCTTGACCTTGATCTGCCCTCTTTTCGCAGCTTCGACGTAGCTGTATATCGTCAGCTCATTACCCTCGGTATTGGAATACTTGATAATGATCTGGGAGAGGAGCTGGTTCTTTACGTTTTCTGTCGACGCGGAGCCTGCCTTGCCTATATCATAGGGGTTGGTAAGAAGGATGTCGCCGGTCTTTGTGTTCTTGACGCCGACCTCGCCGGTGTAGGGCTCATAATAAAGCTCATAACCGTACCTTGTCAGCATCAGGGTCATGGATGCCAGCTTATCCTCCTTCGACTTGAATGCGTCGTTGAGATAATCGATAGTTTCCTTTTCGCCGCCGTTGTTATCCGCAGTGTCCGCCGCAAATACGGGGAAGAGGGAGAGCGAGGCGAGCGTACCGAATATCATACAGATGACCATAAGTGCCGATAAAAATCTGTTTTTCATGGACATTTAATCTTTCTCCAATCCTGTTTACATTCGATACGTGATTTCCGTGACGATTCCCGATATGAAGTTGACCATCTTGACAAGAAGCGTTGAGAACAGCACTCCGCAGAACATGATGAATGCCATGCCGACAACGGTTCCAATCGAGGTCAGAACGTTTCGAAGAAGCGAATAGTCATGAGTTACCATTGTTCCGAAGAACAGCAACAGCATTACCCACGCCCAGCCTATTGAAATAAGCATATTGTAGATTGATGCTTCATTGAGAGTAAAGACATTTGTCAGTGCCGTCGCCGGGATCATGAAGAGGATCAGCGGAACCAGCGAATAGCAGGTAGCGATGAAAATGTCCCTGATGCTTCCTTCACCGTCGAACAGTGTGGTCAGACACCAGTTGGCAATGACCCACAGGATGACGGGTACAAGAAGCGAGATGCAGGTCATGAACATGCTTGAGTAGCTTGCTCTCGGATTGAAAATATAAGCCTTTCCGACCGAGTTGTAGCATACCGCAATAAGCGCAAGAACGAGGTAGAATACTGCTCCGCGCACCGAGCCGCGCTTTTCATGCTTGAGATCCCAGAATCCGTCGAACGGATGGAATATCACATGGAAAGCGTACATGACCTCCTGCTTGAAGGTTCTCTTCCCGCTTGATGTCGTGACTGACTTATTGACCTTGTGAGCGTATCCGAAGAACTTCACAATGGCGACAAGGATAACGACAACGACGATCGGGATGACAATGAAGTATTTGTTAGCCCACTGCTGACGCTGCATCTTGAATGCGTTTGAATAGTTCGCAGTCTCGTATGCGCTTTCGAACATCTTCATGGCTTCCGCATACTTGCTCTGACGGTAGTAAGCCTTACCGATTCCGATATAGGCGGCGTCGAAGTTGCTGTTTCTCTGAAGAATGTCCTGATAGTCAGTTACCGCGGCGTCATAGTTTCTGTCGATTTCGTTCTGAAGAGCCTTGATGAGGATGTCGCCGTATTCGGTTCTTGAGTAAAGGGTGATAGTCTTTGAGGTGGAGTCAAGGAGCAGTATGTTTGTTCCCTGATAAGCGATAGCGGAAACCTTCTGAATGTTTCCGAGCATCGAGCCCTTGTCTCCGAAGATGAACAGAAGCTGACCGTACTGGTCGTAGGTATAGACCTTGGAGCGCTTCTCGTCGATTATCGACCAGCTGCCTGCCGGTCCGAGTGCGACGTCGATTATCTTGGAGGCACCGGTGATGTCGCTCTTTATCGGGCTGTAATTTACCCAGACCTCACCGCCGGGGCCGTAGAAGCCGTTTCTGCCGAGGATGTCCTTACCCGCGGCGTTGTACTTCTTGACCGGAGCGTATTCGCCGGATTTGTTGTATATCGCGTTCTGCTGGTTCCCCTCGTCGATCGACGATGTCGTGACGTAGATGAACCCGGTGCTGTCGATCGTAATATTGTTGTATTCAGTCGGGACGTTCTTTACAGAGAGTGCTCTCTGCTTTGCCGTCTGGAACTGACGCCAGAAGATATCCCATGTACTGTAAGCGACCTTCTGCGCACCGACGTATGCCTGGAAGACACCGTTCTTGTCAAGGGAAAGGATTCCCTGATAGGTGGTGGAGGAAACGACATAAAGTCTTTCGGTTGCATCGACTGCAAGCGCGATCGGCTTGTATATCGCGTTGTCCTCGAAGATGTCAGCCTCCGGCTCGTCGAGGTGCCTTACATATTTGCCCTCAAGATCAAAGATGACAATGCGGTTCTTGTTGGTATCTGCAACATAGATGTACTTGTCGGTGACAAAGCAGCCTTTGCATCCGGAAAGTGCATCGTCAACGCCCTGACTGTTAACAAAGGACGTGATCTTGAAACGGAATTTGAAGTTGCTGTCAAGTGCGTATATGCAGTTGTTTGAGGAATCTGCGATATACACATTGCCCTTGCTGTCCACAACAAGGTCATCCGGTGTGTTGAGGGTCTCGCGGACCTGCTCGCCCTTGTCGTTCACCGTCACGGGAAGATTCATTTCGACTGAATCTATCTGTCTGTTCGGTGTGTAGGCATCGGGGGAAAGGAGCTGCGCTCCGTCTATCGAATAGGTGTACGTCTTATAGGACGCCGCCGAAACGACAACCGGAAGAAGCATGAGCAGGCAGGACAAAACGGCAAGTATTCTTACATACTTATTTTTCATTTTCATCCTCCTTAATCCTTCATTCCGGACGATCCCATCGTCTCGACAATCTTTGCCTGGTTGACAATGAAGATGATGATCGGCACGCTCATCATGACGACCGAGCCGGCGGAGCTTGCGCCCGCACTGACGGTACTGATGGTCGCGATTGCCGAGTTGAACGTCTTCAGCTGTTCACTCCAGACATAGACGGAAGCTCCGGAGTTCCAGACGGTCTGGAACGTGGTGACGAGAAGCGTGAGCCATGCGGGCTTGACAAGCGGCATGACTATCTGCCAGTATATCCGAAGCTCTCCGGCTCCGTCTATACGTGCGGCTTCAATCATTTCATCCGAAACGCTCGAGTCGATGAACTGCTTCATGAGGTACAGACCGAGGGTCGAAGCCCACACCGGAACTATCGAGATCCAGTAGGTATTCAGCCAGCCGAGCCACACGAAGATGAAGAAGTTCGTGATTCCGGCGACGGTGCTGCTTATCATGAGCGAGTACCGGATCACTGCAAAGATCCAGGTTCTGCCCGGGAATTTGATTTTCGAAAGTGCGTATGCTGTCAGCGAGCCGAGGACAAGGCACCCGAAGGTAGCTGCGACCGAGATGATTATCGTATTGAAGATATATCTCGAGATCGGAACCCATGTGCTGTTCATGTTGGAGAACAGGTCGATGAAGTTCTGCATTGTCGGCTTGATGACGTAGAGGTTCGGAGGAGTTATGTTTCTCTCTCCGAGCGGCTTCAGCGCCGTGATTATCAGGTACCACATCGGCAGGAACATGAAGATTCCGAGGATGAAAAGCAGTACCGTGATTCCGACGTCTCCTCCCTTTGAACGGTTGAGGACAACTCTGTGGTTTCTGACTCTTAACTTCTTTGCCATATCACTGTCCCACCTTTGAGAGGAATTTCTGGACGAGCAGGTTGGATACCATCATTATAAAGAACAGCATGACCGCGATTGCCGAGGCGTAACCGTACTCGAAACGGACGTTCATGTATTCTGTCAGATGGTGCTGCAATGTCCATGCAACATAGTCTGTCGAGGGATTTCCGCAGAGAGCATTAACAATACCGCCGAATCCGAAGGACTGGGTGATAGCCATGACCGCACCGAAGAGAAGTATCGAACGCATCTGGGGAAGGGTGATATACCACGCCTCCTGCCAGCGGTTCTTGACACCGTCGATAGCACCCGCCTCGTAAAGCGAGTGATCGACTCCCTGAAGACCTGCGATGTTGGAAAGGAACGTTGTACCGAGAGAGGTCCAGAGGGCAACGACGATACAGAGCGGAACAATATACCTCGTGTCCTTGAAGAAGACTATCGGCTGGGTTATAAGACCCATTCTGAGCAGCCAACCGTTTACATAGCCATAGATATCGCCCTGGAAGAAGATACCGAAAACCAGATACGCGGTTCCTGCGATGGAAGGCGCATAGAATATGATGGTTACAAGCGCTCTCATTTTCGGCGAAAGCTCGTTTATGAACCATGCGACGATGAATGAAAGGATGAAGGACGCGGGGCCCGTCGTGATTGCAAACATCAGGGTATTCGAAAACGCCGTGATGAAGAGGTCATCCGCGAGGAAGAGCTGAACATAGTTCTGAAGTCCCTTCCACTCGGGGAACTCAAGCATATTGAAAGATGTGAAGCTGAGAAGGATCGAAAGCACGACCGGGACGACCGTGAACGCGGTGAACATTATAAGGAAGGGAGCGACCATGACATATCCCTGCCAGTTGCGTTTCATCTGAACGCGGATATATTTTCCCTTGGATATCGGCTTGTTGACATAAGGCTGTTCGTTCTGCGGCAGTACATCTTTTTGAGCTGTGTTGCTTGTCATATTGATTTGTCTCCTTTTGATGTAATGTGCAAAACGGTCACTTGCCGAGGATCGGCTCGTTTATGTACCTTCCGGGCACATATTCGCCGGTCGCAACGTCGTAGTAATCCATCTTGAAGTCTTCGCGCTTACGGGATATTTCCTTATTTATATACAGAATTCTGTCAAGAAGCTCGTCTGAAGCATTTGAGGAATTATTGTATGCCTGAAGGAATGCGCTGTTGACATAGGTCTTGATGATGTAGTTACCGGGATACTCGCGGATACCGACAAGACTGTCTGTCTGAGCCTTCATCGCGGCGTATTCCTCGTCCGTCCATGCCTGACCGAGGAGAGCATCCTTTGTCGGAGAATTGTACTTTGTGGTCGGGTTTGCATTGACCGCAAGTCTTTCTCTTGCAATGCGTCTCTGAGTCTCGGGGGAGACAGTCCACTTCATGTATTCCCATGTTGCGCTCGGGTTGGTTGCTCCTCTCGGGATAACGAGAGCGGTAACGGTAACGGGAGCGGTGCAGTTTATCTCGCCGTCCTCGCCTTCAACGCCGAGGAGGGGGGCCATCTTCCACAGTCCGCGGATATCATAGTAGGACATCAGCGTGTTGTAGGTTCCGACTGCCGTGCCGAAGTAGATCGGAATTTCACCGGTTCTGAAACGGGTGAGGTCGTACTGGATGGAGCACTTGTACTGCGAGAACATATTGGTATAGTCCTCGAAAGCATCAAGAGCAACATTTTCGTCAAGTGCGATGGAATATCCTCCGTCGTTGTAGAGCTGACCGCCCATCTGATAGAGGAACATCTTAAGTCCTTCAAGAGCCTGAACCTCGTATGTTGTCGCGGTTCCTGCCATGAGGGTACCCGGCATACCGACCTCAAGGTCGGAGGTCTGAAGCGCGGGAAGAATGTCCTTGAGATCCTGCCATGTCTTGGGAACCTCAACTCCCGCCGCCTTAAGAACGTCGGCGCGGTAGAACATCATATAGAAGTCAAGCGTCTGGGGCAGACCGTAGGTATGGAACTCGCCCTTTGCGTTTGTCATCTGAAGCGGAGTTACCGCCGCCTCATCGACCCACGTCATGACCTCATCGAAGCCGTCCATCTCGTCAAGTGCCTCAACTGCGTTACGAAGACCCCATGTGATGGTATCGACAGAGGACATCGTTGCAATATCAGGACCGATTCCCGCAAGGATCGCCTCGGTAAGACCGGTGGTGATGACCTTCATCTTGACTGTGATTCCCGACTCCGGAGTGAAGTAGGTATCGACAAGGTTTCGTGTGATAAGCGCGTCGTCACGTCCGAGAGCGGAGGTGATCCATGCCTCGACCGTATTTTCCTTGCTGAATTCGACATCGCTCTTGAAGTCCACCGTCGTGTAGTCCATGTAGAAGCTGCCGATGAAAGCCTTGATCTCAAAGCCGATGGATTCAAAGAAGTTCGATTTTGCCTTGGGAAGCGGATCCTTTTCGCCCTGGACCGTGAAGTAGTCGATCTTGAGGGGCTGATTGAGTGCCGCATACAGCCAGTTACTGAGCGCTATGATATAGTTTTTGAAGGTAACGAAGTTCGGCGCGATCTCGTACTCGTCGTCGCCCATCGTTTCGAAGAGGATCGCAATGGTATTGAGCGTTGCGACCTGGTCTCCGAGTTCGCCGGTAATGTTCTTAAGCTCATCGGCGATGGTGTAAAGCTCAACGGCAGAATTTCTGATCGTCTGAACAGCATCCGGAACAAGGCGGTTGAAGCCGTAGTCACGGTAGGCGTCAGGCGTAGGTCCGGTGAGCTGAAGCATTTCCTTATAGGCTGCGTTGAGGCTGTCTATAAGCTGCTCGACACGGTAAACGTAGTCGGTCATGTCTCCGAGGACGGTTTCAAAGGTAACGGTGTTCTCGCCCTTTCTGAAATAGAAGGTGAAATTCTCGGTACCATTTGATGCCGCGGTAGACTGCCAGCCGGAATTGTACTTGAAGCGGATCGAGCTTGCTTCCCTGAACTGAATCTCGTTGTTGATGAGGATCCTTCTCGAGGTGAACATACCGATAAGGTCGTTCTGACGGAAACGGATCGCGATGGTATAAAGACCTTCCTCCGGCACCGTGACCTTATACTGCATCCACTGGTTGACGGTGGTGCTGTTCACGATGTTGAAGCGGATCTTCTGCGGGTCCTGCGGCTCGGTAAGAGAAGAGGTTCTGTCGTTGACCGGGTACAGGCAGGCATTGGAAACAAGAGTCGGACATTCAGCCTGGATCTTGATTATACCGCTGCCGAGCTTGTCGATCTTCTTCACTCCCTCTTTTTCCTTCTGCGCAAGGAAATCCTTGTATGAGGGTTCTTCGTCATAGCGGTAAAGCTCTATCTTCGATATAACGATCGGCTCGCGCGCCGCTTCAAAGGAAACGGTGTGTGAACCTGCGCTGAGGTAGAACTGGAATGGATCCATCGTATAGCCGAGCCAGTCGCGGAGATAATAGGTCTGCCACTCGGGCTTCTCGTATCTTATCGGACGGACATCGTTGCCGCTCTTGTCGGTCGGGAATATGTAGTTCCCGTTCTCGTCAAGCTTGCAGTCCTCGTACACCCAGTTCCTCGGGAAATAGAGGTAGCTCGCCTCCGAAAAGGGTATTCTTCCGTCGATGAAGAGCGTTCTCTCGATGGTGGTATAGGTCGTGACTTCCTTGCCGTTGTGCTCGGTTACCGGGAAATATGTGATCCTTATCGCATAGTATGCGTCGGAGGGAACGTCGATCTTCCACGACGTTATCCCGGATGCCGGCATATACAGCGCATCGGACACACCCTCGTAATCCTTAAGCACCTCGACATCGGCGGTGGTATTTGCGGCATCGTAATCCTTTGCGCTGATCACGATGTCCTTTTCCGCCTTGTCTGCCTTGTGCCGCTCGAAATATTCCTTGTACGGGTTGCCCGCGTCGCCGCCGGCAAGGTCGTCATGGAACTTTATCTCGGTCGTGCCGGTGCTTCCGTTTCCGGAACCGGAAGAGTCTTTGCCGTCTTCAGCCGCAAAAGCGGGGAGCGCAGCCAAGGTTCCGGCAAGCATCAGCGAAGCAAGGAGACCAGCCAAAAGTTTTCTGAAAGGTGACTTCTGCATTAATCTTTTCCTCCTGCAAGATTAAATGGGGACGCCCCGGTGACCTCCGGAGATCGCAGTTCTCCGTAAGAGCGGGGTTTTCACAGCCGTTTGTTCCTCTGAACCGACCGACCGCAAGCCGTTCCTATAGCAATCCTCGATTTTCCGGAGGCAAGAAAGCACCAGAGAGGAGCGCGCGTTTCTTCCGCCTGAGAAGACTGGATAAGAAATATCTTTTTATTGTAGAGAATCCCCGGGGACGATTCTGCATTCCGTCAAAAAGGCATAACATCCCCATATAAATTTTTATACCCAATAATCATATCACATTCTTTTCGAATTGTCAAGAAAGTAAATTGAATCTTTCGCATTTCTTCTGATTTTGTATGGCTTTACAATGTGCGTTCACCTGTTCTTCACATTTCCATCCGAAACCGCCCGGAAAAGGCTCCCCGGAAACGCTTTTTGCATCATAGTAATTTTGATTTACGCGGTTTGAAATCATTCAAGAGTAATTCAGCAAGTGATAACGATATATTCACATACTATACAATGCGGAGTAATTTGTTTTTACCTTGGAATTTCCTGCCCTTTTACTGTTTTCTGTCGCATAAGCTGTGAATTTGCCGTCGTTCTGAACAAAATCCGAAACAGAAATTTTACACATATACACATTGCACAAATATTTGCCTGCCGGGGAGTAAATCTCCCGCACATCCGCCCGAAGATAATTGCGGTTGACATACGGTCAATACGGTGGTATAATTGTGTAACACCATACCGACACGGGGAATAAGATATGAACAGCTTCTTTTCACTGCTTTTCAGGCAGAAATATATAACAAGATGGGGTCTTATGCGCAACACAACGCCGGAGAGCCTTGCGGAACACTCGGCTCAGGTCGCGGCAATTGCCCACGTGCTTGCGGTCATCGGAAACAGACTGTACGGAAAGCACTACGACATCGGAAAAATCGTCTGCATCGCGCTCTATCACGATGCGGCGGAGGTCTTTACCGGAGATATGCCGACGCCGGTAAAGTACTTCAGCCCGGAAATGCGCAGCGGCTACGGACTTATCGAGAAGCAGGCAGCCGAAAAACTGATATCAAAGCTCCCGGAGGAGCTGCGCGATGAATACACCTCCCTTCTCTCCCCTGATGACGCTGAGTGCGAAAGGATAGTAAAAATCGCCGACAAGCTCTGCGCCTACATAAAATGCCTGACGGAAGAGGCAAGCGGCAACCGCGAATTTCTCTCGGCAAAGCGGGCGACGGAGGAGGCTCTCGACAAATTCGACAGCCCGGAGCTTGATTATTTCAGGGAGAAATTTCTCTGCTCCTTCCTTCTCACGCTTGACGAAATGTGACTTCGGCGAAAATACGCAAAGAACGGATTTTATAAATTATGATAGGAATTTTCGACAGCGGTCTCGGCGGGCTGACGGCGCTTAAAGAGGCTCACCGGCTTCTCCCGGACGAGGATATCATATATTTCGGCGACACCGGACGGGTTCCCTATGGGACGAAATCAGCCGGGATAATCACAAAATATGCCATGCAGGACGCCTCTTTCCTTATGTCAAAGGGGGTAAAAGCGATACTTGTCGCCTGCGGAACCGTCAGCACGACGGCGCTTGACAGGCTGAAAGAGTCCTTCCCCATCCCGATAACCGGAGTTGTCGAGCCTGCGGCGGAGGCGGCGGCAAAAGCCACGAAAAACGGCAGGGTCGGCATAATCGGCACGTCGGCAACCGTCAGAACCGGAGCCTTCGACCGCGCGGTAAAGCGTTATGACCCGGAAATCGTCACGTTTTCGCAGGACTGCCCGCTTTTCGTTCCTCTTGTCGAGAGCGGATTTGTCGGCCGCGTCTGTGAGATCACCCGGCTGACCTGCGAGCATTACCTTCATGCCTTCCGTGACAGAAAGATCGACACCCTGATCCTCGGATGCACGCATTATCCGATAATCGCCGATGTGATTTCCGACGTTCTTCCCGGCGTCACCCTCATCAGCTCCGGAGCGGCGGCGGCGGAAAAGCTGGCGCGGGACATCGGAGACTCCGGAGAGAGCGGAAACGTCAGCTATTACGTCAGCGACGATCCGGGATTGTTCTGCTCCTCGGCTTCGATATTCCTCGGCACCGACATAACCGGACGCGTCACGCGGATTGATATTGAAAAAGTATAATTCAGGGCGGCTGCATTGCGGCTGCTCTTTTTTGTATCGGAAACGCAATGTAAGAAAACGGATTTTACAATTGAATTGCAAAAAGAAAAAACTTATAATAGTATCGGCGATCAGCCGCAGAGGGAACGTTTCTGTTCTTCGCGGACATTGACCGCGGAAAACTATTCGATATG
>FR891130.1 GCA_000433515.1 Candidatus Colimorpha enterica
ACGGCTTGTGAAGCGTGTCCTGACTCACAAAAGCGATCCTTTTCGGCTCTATCGACGACTCGCGCATCGCAAAAAGCAGATCGACCGCACGGTCGGGACGGTAAACACAGTAAAAATAACCGCCGTATTTCAGATTCCGCGCCGCAGAGCGGCAGAAATCGTAAATGTCGCCGCAGACCTCGTGCCGCGCGGCATATTTCCCGTCGTCGGCGTTCCGTTTTCCGGCACCCACCTTCATGTACGGCGGGTTGGTGAAAATAACATCGCACGTTTCCCTGAAATCCCGCGCATCGCAGTGAACCGGAATCACTCTGTCCGAAAGACCGTTCAGCCCGGCATTTCGCCCGGTAAGAAGGGAATAGTACTCCTGATTTTCAACCGCATATATCTTTTTCAGCTTCCCCCGCGACGCAAGCAGAAGCGAAATTATCCCGCTCCCCGAGCCGAATTCCGCCCCAACACTCTGCGGAGCGCGCCTGACAAATGCCGCAAGCATAAGCGCATCGGTCCCGAAGGTCAGTCCGGCGGGGTTCTGTATCAGCTTTATCCCGTCGTTCACAACGGTAAGCGTCTCGTTTCCAAAAAGCTCCATAATGCTTCAGATAAGCTCACCGAATACCGGCAGACTTCTTTTCACGACCTCATAAGGTACACAGTACGATATCCGCAGATACCCCGGACACCCGAAATCGTCACCCGGAACGACAAGCAGATTCCTTGCCTTTGCCTTCTCCCCGAACGCGGCAGAATCGCCGCCGGGAGCTTTTATAAAGAGGTAGAAAGCACCGTCCGGCTTCACGCACTCATACCCGAACGCAGTCAGGGCAGAGTACAGCAGATCGCGGTTTCTCCTGTACGGCGAAATGTCGGAGACCGCACCCGCGCACCGCGCCACAGCCTTCTGCATAAGCGCCGGCGCGCAGACATATCCCAGCGACCGCCCCGCTCCGCATATCGCGTAATACAGCCGGTCACAGTCGGTGATGCCGTCGGGAAGCGCAATGTACCCGATCCGCTCCCCCGGAAGCGACAGCGATTTCGAATAGGAGTAACAGATGACCGTATCCCGGTATATTGCCGGAATGTACGGTACCTCCTTGCCGTAGGTTATCTCCCGGTAAGGCTCGTCGGAAACAATGTATATCGCGTGACCGTATTCCGCCGATTTCCTCTCAAGAAGCCGCGCCAGACCCTCAAGCGTCTTTCGCGGAATTATCGCCCCCGTCGGATTGTTCGGCGAGTTGATTATCACCGCCGCAGCTCTGTCTGTCAGCTTTTTTTCAAGCGCGTCAAGATTTACCCCGAAATTCTCCGTGTCCGGCGGAACAGCATCGAACGAAGCCCCCGCTCCCTCCGCAAATACCCGGTATTCCGGGAAAAACGGCGCTGTCGCAAGTATCACGTCATCACGCGACGAGACAAGCGCACGGAAGGTTATCGAAAGCGATGCCGCAGCCCCGCAGGTCATGTATATTCTGTCGGGAGAGACAGCGGCACCGAACCGGGCTTTAAGATCGTCGGCAACC
>FR891131.1:0-22975 GCA_000433515.1 Candidatus Colimorpha enterica
CGGCAGCCGTATATCAGCGAGGGCACAAGCCTTACCGGGCAGACCGCCGCGCATCTTCCGCAGTCGGTGCATTCGTGCGCCTCCGGCTTTTCCGGTGTTTTTTCGGCGGCAACCGACACGGCAAAGACTCCGGGAGATGTGTATTCGCCGTCAGAAACCTCTTTTGCCGTCATTTCGCCGCCGGTGAAAACAATTCCTCCGTCGGCTGAGCCGCAGAGCGCCGGCAGTCTTTTTATCTCCGTTCCGAAGGGGACGGAGTAAACGCCGGATGTCTTTCCGATGCCCGACACGGTGATGTATGACGACGTGTACGGAATGCCCTTTGCAAGTGCATCGAAAGCCGCCGCGCAGACCTCTGCCGGGATTACGGGATATCCTGCTTTTCCGGTGTCGGTCAGCGGATTGATCTCAAGATTGAACAGCGCGCTGACAAGCATATGCGGCTCGTGCTGAGGGTATTTGTCCGATACCGTCTTTATCTTCACAAGCCTGCCGTCGGCATGACCCGAAAGCTCGTCCGCGCACGCGTGCATATGCCGGGGGACCGCAAGATATCCCTTTGCCGTTCCGGTCAGCTTCATGAATATGCGAAGCCCGCCGGCGACAGCTTCCGCACGGTCAAAAACCGTCGCGGCAGCAGATACCGTTCCGGTGTCCGGTTCGCAGCAGTCGGCAATGATGCATTCCGCGGGCTTTTTTGAGGGAACCGACGGGGTGGGTACTCCCATCACGTGAAGCGCATCGCGCAGCTCATCGCCGCTCATCTCCGAAATCCGCTTTTCAGCCGGGTGAAGCGCCGGAGAGAGCCTGCCGAGATAATCGTTTTTCACCGTGACAAACCCGCCGGACAGCGACACCGTCCCGGAAATCCCGGAAAGGAGCGCCGCTCCGTCTCCGTCGGCAAGGACGGTTCCGATAAAGACCGTCTCTCCGCCCCTGACCCTTGTGCTGTATCCGTCGGGTATGCGGAGCGTTACCGACTCCGGGTCAGCCGGCGTGACCGGAGTTTTTCTTTTCAGCTCTGAATAGTCGGGGAATACCCCGCCGGTGAAGGTGTTTGACATTTCTGTCCCCCTTTTTCTCCCGGAAATGCCGGGTGTGAGGTCGGTGCGGCTGCTGCCGTCTGAAAACCGTACTTCTATTATATAACAAAACGGCTGGAATTACAATATGCAGTGCGATTTTTTCCGGGGGCGGGGAAGGTGTATTTTTTTCAAATCGCTACTTGAAAAATCCGCGCGGATACTGTATAATAATACAATCAGGAGTTATGTGCTCCGATCCGCACCCCGGATCCGGCAGATTATCCGGATGAAATTACGAAAGGCAGTGTGATAAAATGTCTGCGGTACGCAATTTTATTATAACCCTTATCCTGTCGCTTCTGATATTCGGACTTATCGCCTACGGTATAGTTCAGTTCGCCCTCGGCGCGTTCGGACTTGACGGAAAGGGCGACGAAAGTCAGGGCACTGACAGCATCACCGTTGAACCGGACGGCAGCGTGACCGACAGCCCCGACGACCCGAAGACCTGGGACGATGTAAAGGGCGACAGCTTCACCGTCCTGCTCATAGGAACCGACCATCAGCCGTCGGTGTATAAAGACTACGGCAAAAGCGAGGGCACCGACGAAAACGGGTTCCCGAAGGACCCGCGCACGGTAGGCGCCGACACAATGATACTTGTAAGGGTCAACAAGGAAACCGGAGAGTGCGTCATCTGCGCGATCCCGACCAATACGAAGATAACAGCCGACGGTATGCAGTGCCGTCTGTCGGAGCTTTATGCCATGAAGGGCGCTGAGGCGGTGAAAAGAAGGGTGATGGCTCTTACCGGGCTTCCGGTCGATTATTATGCCGCAATAAGCGTGGAAAACTTCGCAAAGCTGATAAACGAGCTCGGCGGGGTGACCTTCTTCGTTGCCAACGATATAAACTATGTTGACAACACCGGGAAAACCGTCAACCTCCGCCGCGGCTCTCAGAAGCTGAACGGCGAAAAGGCGGTTTCGATGCTGAAATACCGCGGTTACGGCGACGGTGACAATACAAGGCGCTCGTGTGCGGCAAAGTTCATAAAGGAGCTGGCAAAGGCGGTTCTTGTCCAGAGCAATTATTCCGACGCAAACGTGCTTTACACAAAGTACAAGGACTATTTCGACACCGATTTTACGCTTGATGTCCTCGGAAAAAACATCGACCTCATCTTCTCGTATTCCAAGATGAACGTCATTGAGTATACATACCCCGGCACAACGACCGGAACCGGAGAAGACGAGTATTTCAGCCCCGGCATCCTCAAAGCCACGGAATATTTCAGCAAATATAAATTCAACGGCTGATGCCGGCCACCGAAAGGATAATAAAATGAACAACTCCGAAAAAACAATGGATAAGATAGTTTCTCTCTGCAAGGGACGCGGCTTCGTGTACCCCGGAAGCGAGATATACGGCGGACTTGCAAACGCATGGGACTACGGTCCCCTCGGCGTCGAGTTCAAGAACAACGTCAAGAAGGCGTGGTGGAAGAAATTCGTTCAGGAAAGCCCCTATAACGTCGGACTTGACTCCGCGATAATAATGAACCCCCAGACATGGGTTACGTCGGGGCACGTGGGCGGCTTCTCCGACCCCCTTATGGACTGCAGGGACTGCCACGCAAGACAGAGAGCCGATAAGCTCATCGAGGACAACGGCGGACACGCAGAGGGCATGACCTTCGAGCAGATGACGCAGTACATAAAGGACAACAACATCGCCTGCCCGGAGTGCGGCAGTCACAATTTCACCGATATAAGAAAGTTCAACCTTATGTTCAAGACCTATATCGGCGTTACCGAGGACTCAAAGAGCGAGGTCTACCTCCGTCCGGAGACTGCGCAGGGCATATTCGTAAACTTCACGAACATCCAGCGCACCACAAGAAAAAAGCTCCCCTTCGGCGTCTGCCAGGTGGGAAAGTCCTTCAGAAACGAGATCACACCCGGAAACTTCATTTTCCGTATCAGGGAGTTCGAGCAGATGGAGTGCGAATTCTTCTGCAAGCCCGACACCGACCTTGAGTGGTTCTATTACTGGAAGGACTACTGCAAGAACTTCCTTCTATCCCTCGGCATGAGCGAGGAGAATATGCGTCTGCGCGACCATGAGAAGGAGGAGCTGTCCTTCTACTCAAAGGCTACCACCGATATCGAGTACCTTTTCCCGTTCGGGTGGGGCGAGCTTTGGGGCATTGCCGACAGAACAAATTACGACCTCGGCAGACATCAGGAGGCCAGCGGAAAGCCGCTTGACTACTTCGACCCCGAGACAAACGAGAGATATATCCCCTATGTTGTCGAGCCGTCTCTCGGCGCCGACAGGGTGGCGCTTGCGTTCCTCTGCGAGGCTTATGACGAGGAGGTCGTTGACGCGGAGAAGAACGACGTCAGGACCGTTCTGCGTCTCCATCCGTTCCTTGCACCCTTCAAGGCGGCTGTCCTTCCGCTTTCAAAGAAGCTCGGCGATTCCGCTATGAAGGTCTATGAGACGCTGGCAAAGGACTTCAATGTCGATTACGACGAGGCAGGCTCCATAGGCAAGCGTTACCGCAGACAGGACGAGATCGGCACCCCGATGTGCATCACCTACGATTTCGACAGCGAAAACGACGGCTGTGTCACCGTCCGCGACAGGGATACAATGGAACAGGTCAGGATCCCGATCGACGGGCTTAAGGCTTATATCGAGGAGAAGATAAGGTTCTGATCCGCGAAACACAACAGATATCCCGCTCCCCGCGGTTTTTGCATACTGTGCAGAAACCGCGGGGATTTTTTATGCAGGTGCACCGGAGCCTGATGCCATAAATTAAACATATGCATAAATGATTCTGGCATACGGAACGGTTATATGGGCGGATTGTCGCGCAAACATGGGCGGAACGGGCAAAGCAGGGCTTCCGGCGTTGACTGAAAGCCTTTTTATGTGGTAAAATCAGCCCATAAACAGATCAAAAAGACCTGCATCCCGTCCGATCGTACCGGAGTCTGCAACAGTGCACGGTTGCGGATCATGGGGAAATCACCGGTTTGCAGGGCTTTGAAAATAATACTGAAATACTGTTGAGGTGCAAAATGAAAAAAATCAGAACAGGAAAGATCTTTGCCGTGGTTTCGGCAATTATGCTGCTTGTATCGGCGTTTGCCGTTACTTCTTCTGCCGCTGCTCCCAAGGACGGACAGCTTTACCCGATGTTCCTTCTCGGTGACAAACAGCCGCAGTATTCGTTTTGGTACACCGGTGCCGCTGCCGGAACCGATCCGATGAAGGGCGCGACTGTTGTCGAATCGCTTGCGGAGGGAAACAAGGTCACGTACGAAAACGACAACACCATCAATCTCATAATCGACAAAGCCGGCGATAAGATCTCAAGAGGCGCGGTTGCATTCACCGCACCGGCTGACGGCGAATATTCCGTCGAATTCAGCGCAGGTCTGTGGTGGGAAGGCGCAGCGACATCCTACGCCATTGAGGTCTACGTTGACGGAAAGCTCGTTGAAGGCTCCCACAAGGAATTCAACGGCGGCTCATGGGGGTCGTATTCCTTTACCGGGATCAGGGCAAGAGCAGGCAAAGTCATCTGCATCGTTCCCTGCGCGGCAAATGAAGGCGGTGCGCTTTCGGATATTTCCCAGCCGCTGAAGCTGACGAATTACAAGCTCAATTTTGTAAAGTCCGTAACCTTTGAGCCTGACACACCCACTCCTCCCACACCGGACACGTCCGACGGAATTATTGCAGCGGCAATAACTCTTGCTCTCTGCGGAGCGGCTGTGGTCATTTCAAAGAAAGCTCACAGATAACAGATAAATCAACAGAAAAAATCCCGCGGGGTGTTGAAAAACCGGTTACGAGTTTTTTGACACCCCACATTTTTAAGAAACGTTCCGGAGGTTCCGGGGCGGCAATGTCAGAAAGGCATGGTTATAATGAAACACAGTTCAATTGTCAGAAAGGTGCTTGTGCTCCTTATCGTGTTCTCCTCTCTGATCTCGGCGGCGGCGTGTACGGCGACCGGCGGCGGAGAAGGAACAAAGGGAACGTCGGGCACCGTAGGCACCGATGTCACATCAACTCCCGAGACTGAGCCTCCGTATCCGCTTGATATCGTCGATTACGGCGGAAAGTCGTTCAGGGTCACGCTCCTCAGCGCTTCCGATGAGGTGGAATTCTTTATTTCCGACGGCGCAAACGGAGACGATGTCGATGCCGCGCTTTACAAAAGAAACTCGGTAATAGAGGATCGGTATAAAATTACCATCGAGCCGGTGTATATAAACGGCGAGGGGCTTTTCGGGCACACAAACACGATAGCTGACGTTATCCTGTCGGACAACGACGCATACGATCTCGTTACGTCATACGCATTTGCTGCAGGTCCGCTTGTCATGAACAGCTGTCTTTTCGACTGGAAGCAGCAGAAGCACAACGATCTTGAGGCTTCGTGGTGGATAAAGTCGATAAACGACAAGTTTGAGATAGACGGTCACCTCTATACCGCCGTCGGCGATACGAATTTGTACACGCTTATCTATACATACGCAATGATGTTCAACCGCACGGCGGGCGACAACGAGAAGATCACCTCAGAGGTCTTTGCCGCAGTCAAGGACGGAAGCTGGACGATAGACAAATTCAACACTATCGTTTCAAACATCTACAACGACATCGACGGCGAGAACGGAAGAACCGCGGGCGATTACTACGGCTTCCAGGGCGAGTGCCTGACCAACCTTGACAACTACAATTTCGCCTTCAACATCCCGATGATGGACAACCGCGAGGCGGGAGAAGCCGGGATACGGTTCGTCTACGACGGCGAGAAGCTCCATGACGCCATTGACAAGATAATCAGACTCTACTGGAACAACAGCGGCTCGTATGTCGAGGGTGACAATGTTGACGCATTTGTAAACGGCAGATCGGTATTCAGCACCATGCTTCTCAACGAATGCTTCTCAACCATGCGCAACATGAGGGACGACTATACCATTCTTCCGTACCCGAAGTTCAACGAGGATCAGAAGGAATATCTGACCGGAATGATGGACAACTACATGGTCATCGGAATTCCGATCAGCGAGAGGGACACGGATTTCGTTTCTCTTGTCACCGAGGCACTGAACTATGAGGCGGAGAGGATTCTCTACCCCGCGTACTACGATGACGCGCTTCAGAACAAATACAGCCGCGACGACGAGACAATTGAGATGCTGAACATCCTGATGAACGGCAGAACGGCTGATTTCGGAACGCTTTTCCAGAACAACCTTGACAACATCTCCTGCTGGTTCAGATGGATCGTCGATTCAAAGGAAAACACCTCTGCAAGCTACGTCGCCGAGAGGAAGGACTACATTGAGATGCTGACCGCGGCTATCGTGACCAAATACCGCGAGGGTGCACTCGGATGAAGAGACGGATACTGCTTATCCTCCTTGCGGGTTTGACGCTGATACCGGCAGTTTCCTGCTCGCGCGGGAACACACCGGCTTATGAGAGCGGTTCTTCAGGGACCGTGACCGAAACTCCCGGCGGATCGGAGACGCTCCCCGGCGGAAATGAAGACAAAACTATGATTTCATGGATATCGAACGGCTATGACAAGATCATAGCGAACGGAGACGTGCCGAAAAAGCCAAGCGATTCCCATACCGTCTATATGGCAAAGGGCGAAAGCGAGGGCTGCCAGATATCTCTGCGCTCCCCGGAGGACATGGCCGGTGTGACGGTTGAGATATCGGTGCCTGAGGGGCTGACTGCTTCTGCCGGCATCGAAAAGACCCAGCGGATCGCCGGAAAACGCTGGCCTGACGGGCTTCTGCCGCTTGACAAGGTAAAAAGCTTTGATCTGAAGAGCGGGGAGACCTCGACAGTATACATAAAATTCAGATCGTCCGGCAGCACCCCGGCGGGGGATCACAAATGCACCGTGACGGTGAAGGACGGAAGCGGCGAGGCAATTGCCACAGCCGGGATCACCGTTCACGTCTGGGATTTTGAGCTTGACGGTGAGGATTCGATCGAATGCTGGATCCCTGTCATCTGGGAAGCGCTTGCGAAGGAATACGGCTTCGGCGATCTGCGCGCCGGCGCTCTTCCCGAGGAGGACATGGAGAGGCTGCGCGTTATCTATAAGCTGTATTACGATATGCTGCTTGACTACGGTATCTGCGGGGGAGACCTTCCGTATGATATCCTTGACGACCGCGCGGACGAATATCTGAACGACCCGAGAGTGAAGGTGTTCACGATCGGGCAGGGCGAGGTCGATGAGGAGACGCTCCGCGCACGCTACAACAAAATAAAGGACAATCCGGAATGGCTTGCGAAGGCGTTGTATTACTCTCTCGACGAGCCGACCACCCGCGCCATGCTTGACGAGCTTGCATCGCGCTCTGCGGCTGTCAGGAGGATCGCGCCGGGGGTGAAGACCATTTCGGCATACTATGAAAACATAACCTATGACGGCGTGACCGACGCTACAGGGTTCCTTCAGGAGCACCTTGACATTTCCGTCCCGAAGCTCTGTCTGTTTGAGCGCGTGGGCGGGCTTGAGAGTTACAAAAAGCGTTTTCAGGCTTATAGGGCGGCAGGCAACAAGGTCTACACCTATGTCTGCTGGGAGCCGTGGAAGCCCTTCCTCAACGTATTTGTCAACGAGGAGGGCATCGACCACCGCGCTCTGTTCTGGCAGATATACGACTGCGGTGCAGACGGCTTCCTTTACTGGGCGGCAAATCAGTGGTATGACCTTGACGTCAACCCGTGGAACAGCATGCAGACGATCCCGTGGTTGACAAGGGATATCTACGGCGACGGGTCGTTCATGTATCCCGGCAACAAATTCGGCTTTGACGACCCCTGCTCGTCGCTCAGACTTGAGGCGGTGAGAGACGGACTTGAGGACAACACGCTGCTCCGCATGGCAAAGAAGCATCTCAGCAACTCGTGGCTCGACAAAGAGATCGACAAGGTCACAAAGAGCCCGACGATCTCAACGACCGACAGCGGTGTTTTCGATACCGTCAGGATCAATATCGGAAACGCACTTGAAAAAGCACTTTCGGGGAAATAAATGAAAATCGTGGGGTGTTAAATTACTCATCTTGAGTTTTTTGACACCCCTGATTTCTTTTCTTTTATGGCCATAAAAAATAGGTTGACAACATCCTAAAATCAGTGTATAATATTTGTGTAAAGAATTGTCGGGAGGTAATACCATGGATATCAACACCAACCAGATCGTTTCCATTTCGGAAGCCAATCAGAATTTTTCGCGCGTTGCCAGAGCCGCTGACAGACTCGGTACCGTAGTCATTTTCAAGAACAACAAGCCAAAATACAAATTAGTCGACATCGAACAGGATTCGGAAATTCAGATGACCGATGACGAAAAAATTGATTTCGTTGCCGCGCGCATTCTGAAGGAATACCGGAAAGCATTTGAGGAGCTTGCGAAATGATTAAATTCAGCAGGGACAAGGTTTTGCTTCTCCATCAGATCATTTCGCAGGAAACGGGCGGAGATCCGAATCTGCGTGATATCACTCTTCTTGACAGTGCGCTGGAATCTGCCTTTCAGACCTTTGACGGAAAAGAATTATATCCTACAAAAGAAGAAAAGGCGGCTCGCATTGGTTATTCTTTGATTTCAAATCACGCATTTGTAGACGGAAACAAGCGCATCGGCATGTACGTTCTTCTCTCTTTTCTTGAGGTAAACGGAATCAAGATCCGTCCGAGCGATGAAGAGGTTGTTCGTGTCGGGCTTGCAACCGCTGCCGGAGAGATGAAATACGAAGATATTTTAGCGTGGATTTCAGAAAATAAATAATCTCTTAGCGGGGTGCCGAAAAACCGTTCCGGGTTTTCAGCACCCGCTTTTTCTTGTGTGCCGGGGCGATTCGTATAATGCTGTAATTTTCACTTCAGGTTCTTTGAAACAATTTACCGGGCGGAAGTCATCATTTTCTTTCTCTGCTATGCCGCACATCAGGCTTATTTCCGCGACGGGGCTGCCGCGCGAAGGCGCTTGCCTGACAAAAAGCCCCTGCTGCAGTTGTATTATCCTGCGGCAGGGGGCTCTTTTGTCATTGTCTGTTTTTGAAATTACGGCTATTGTTTTTACGTGATCACCGAAGACCGCTGCTGAGTCTGTTGTTATTTATCCCAGACATAGTCGTACAAGTCTTTGAAATTTGCCATAATGACGCTCTTGCGCGCATCATACCATGAGATCAATCCTTCGCCGCGCTTGACGCAATTGGTGAAGGGCATCCATTCCAGATTGGTGATAAACATATAACCCGGGTCGTAAAGAACATTTGAATAGATGATATCAAGCATTTCTTCGGATTCGTCATCTCTTGTGTATTTTCCGGTAAGGGTTTTTTCATACCAGGCGGGACGGATATATTCATATGAATACTGAGCCATGGTTTCAATGATTGCGCCGGTTCTGTCTTTGTCGGTTGCAGTCATGGGAATTGCCAACGCCATTCCCCACTGGTCAGAATACGTATAATACTTATCCTGCTTCTCGGATGCTTTGGGAAGCGGCAGAATTCCGAAATTGCTGTCCTGGTTTCTCCACTCTTCACAGGCATTAAAGCCGGCACATGCAAACAAAGCTCTGTCATCAAAGAAAATCTGTGTCAGCGTCTCGTTTCCGTCATCCAGCCAGACATACTCATTGTTTTTCAGGAAGCTGCCAAGCCCGTCGATTAAATCTACCATCTCCTCGGAGTCAAACCGACAATCGACTCCGTTATCGGAAAAACTGACAAGCTGCATTCCGCGGCCGTAAACGAAAGACTCCAGATGATGCGAGTTTACGCACAGTCCGTATTTGTCTTTGATGTCACGAACGCCGTCACCGTTTTCCTGCGAGGCGCTTTTGGCGAGTGTCATCATGAGCTCCTGAGTCCAGTTGCCGTCTTTAACAATTTGATATATATCTCCGATCTGATACTCTTCGGCGACTTTTTTGTTGAAGAAGAAGGCAGATGTTACGGCGAAGGTGAACCAGTTGATGTCGCCGCCGAGAAAATAATAGTTGTTGTTCAGTGACAGAGTTTCGGTTATGGATGTGTTCCACCACGGCTGTGACAGATTGATATATTTTGCTCCGTTCCACGGGATGATCAGGTCATTGACAATAAGCGGTTTTGCTGACTGAGTAAAAGCAGTTGCCATTATATCAATGACATCATCCCCTGATTTGATGTAGGGCAATAAATATTCCGCTGCGTTTCCGGACCCGCCGATGATGAGAGAATTGATGGTGATTTCAAACCGCTCCTCCACCCTGCGATTGCGTGTATAGATGGCTTCGGAAATCTGGTCTCCCGAAACGGGGGAATCGCAGTCAAAATAATCCGGGCCTGTCGGACCGGGCGCTCCGATGTCAAACGAAAGCCCCTGAAACTTTAATTCCGGTGGGATGCTGTTGATATTTTCGCTCGTAAGGGAAGGAACGGCAGTCTTGCTGCTTTCCGTATTATTGCCCGAACCCGGACGATAGCAGGAAGCAAAAGAGACGAACAGAAGCGAACAGGCGAAAATGAGTAGTACGATTCTTTTCATAATGTGATTTAATCTCCTTTCAGAAATAAGCCATAGAAAAAGTTAACGTTTTCTTTTTTTGATTATAACACAAGGTTCGCGTGCTGTCAAGCGTTTTTTTAATATTTATTCGGCGCACCCGATGATTTCGCAATTAAACCTTGAAACAGATAAGCATTTGTAGTAAATTGCCGGATAATTGCTGTATTGACCTGCGCGTTTTGTCCGATTTATGAGAATATTCCGGAATAACCCACTGAATTGTTTTTGGGCAGATCAATGTTTTTTCGAATTTCGCAAAAAAAGTATTGACAAGCTGCAATGACGATGATATAATAAGCTTAACGCTACCTCTGGCATTTTGCCGGGGCTGAATCTTTGATCGTCTGTGAGCGCCCCTCCGCCTTCTTTGGCACGCGGAGCCCGTATTACAGCTGCCGGGAGAGAAAAATGACTGATATTGCCTGCAAAACCGCTGACAACACTATTGCATTTTCAATAAAAGATGAGGGGCTTTTCCTCAATTCACTCATCTGCGATGATGTTGAGTTTTTACTGGACGGCGGTGTTCCGCTGCCGGATTCATATTTGCTGCATGGGGAGAAGAAGGCTTTCTCCTGGAAATACAGCTCGTCCGAGAGGAATGCTTCCGGTTTTTCAGTGCTGTTTTGCGACACCTGTGTCAGCTGCGCCTACCGAATAAATGTCAGATGCCGGTCTGACATAAACGGACCGGCTGAAATAAGCGCAGTTCTGACTAACGGCTCCGGGGAACCGCTGCGTGTTTTTCTGCGTGAGCTTATTCTTGTTGAATGCTCATTTCCGTCTGCTCCCGTGGCATGGAGCTTCCCGAAGGAAAGCGGAGTTGCGGAAGGCGTTGTATGGCATAACGAGCCTCAGACCTTCTTCAAGGGCACCGGAATCTATCGCGATATAATGACGGAAAATAACAGTGTTCTGATTGAAACCACAACGCTGCAGGACTTCAACGCCGGTGGAAAGGTGCCCATGGTATACCTTGATGCGGAAAACTGCGGTATGTTTGTTGCTTTTGAATGGTCCTCGTCGCGAATTATCGTAAACGGTTTATCCGGCAACAAGGTCAGGGTTTCGCTTGATTTTCACGAGAATTTCAATACCGTGATTTCCGCCGGAGGAGATTTAATTATTCCGCCGATTTATTTTGGGGGATATAAAGGTGATATTGAGGACGGCTCAAATCTCTTTAAGCGGTGGTTTTTCCTTGAGAAAACACCAAGGTCAGTCCGGGAAAACGAAAACGAGCCGCTTACGCAGATTGATTATCAGCTTTATGCCGCAACGGCAAAAAAGCTCGGAATTCAATCAATAAAATGGGATTACGGGTGGTGGACAGACCGTCCGACAACAGAAGCAATGCATGAAGGGTCGTGGCATCTCCGCAATCCGGAGTATATCAATAATATCCGTCGCGAATTTAAAGCAAAGACTCTTCGCGATTACGGCAACGCCATGTCACAGCTGAACATGAATTGGACATTGTACGCGCTTCTTCACGACTGCCGTTCCGATGACGGACTGGAAAGCGACGACAGGCTTACCTCCGTCGGGCCGGACAGCCATCCGGAATGGTTTTCAAACCGGAAGATCGGCGGGGTGTGTCCGGTGGCGGATCTCGGGAACGAAGAATGTGCGGCATACATAAAAAGAAAGCTGTTTGCCCTTTTTACAAGCTCCAGGGCAAAAACGTGGCGCTCTGACTTCGAACCGATTGCCTGCTGTTCTGACAAGAAAAACCGTCACGATGCGGACGGAAATGACGTTCAGTACTGGTGCTCCCGCGGTTTTTATGATATTGTTGATTACCTTATCGAGTCTATCCCCGGTTTCCGGTACGAATCCTGTTCATCGGGAGGCTCTATGAAGGATTTCGCAACAATGCACAGGGCGTCTGTCATCAACAATGACGATTCGGCAGATTGGATGAGTCTGAGGACAACATTTTATGATTCTTCATACTGTTTTCCTCCCGCACAGCTCCAATCGCCGGTAAACCCCGATACTTTTTGCCCGGATTGCGAAAAATACTATGCCGGCAAAGGGGATAAGGACATGGGTATGCGTTCTGTCATAATGAGCGCTGTCATGTTGGGTTCGTGGTGCAACAGGGTGGATGGGGAAACGCTTCATCATGGTCTGGAAGCATACTACGCCAAGTATCTGCGCCTGCATAATGAGGTCATAAAGCCGCTTATGAGGCATGGGAATTTGTATCATACTTTGCCGCGGCCGGACCATATCCATTGGGACGGAATGCAGTACGGGTGTGATTTCATACCGGAAAGCGGAGTGGGCGGTGTGCTGTTTCTGTTCAAACCGACAGATCAGAATGAACCTGCCATTCATGTTACGATTCGCGGTCTCAATCCCTCATATATATATTGCGCTGACTATCTGGAGAGAAAAAACCAAAGCTATTCAGCGACCGGCGAGGAGCTTATGAAGAACGGGCTGACCTGTCTGATTCCTGAGGCCACGGGAAGCGAAATCGTTTTGTTCCGGGTGGAGGGGAAGTCGAGCGAAGAAGAGCGGTATTTTTTCTGACGCAATCATCCTCTGCCCTAAAATATACATACAGTATTGCCTTCAGCTCGGAGACGGCGATTTTACAGCGGGCATCAATTATGTAGCAGAAAGACAAAGAGAAAAATGAATAACAGAATTACAATCAAAGATATAGCCGCCGAGGTAGGCGTCAGCGCAATAACCGTTTCGAAAGCTTTGAACGGCAAGAATCAGGTCAGCGAAAAAACGCGTGCGCGGATCATAGAAACTGCCAGACGAATGGATTACCGTCCGAACCTGAATGCAAAAAGTCTGGTGCGAAAAGAAATACACATTGCCTGTGTATATCCCAAAGAACCGTTTGAATTCTACTCATATGTCAAAGACGGCGTTAACATGGCTGAAAAGGAGCTTCTGGATTCCAAATGCCGTGTGTCATATTATGAGTATTCTTCTCTCGATTCCGTCGGAGAGGTCCGCGACTGTCTGATGCAGATAGAAAAAGAGAAGGTCGATGGGATCCTTTTGACCAGCAATCACAATTATCGTGAATATGTTGATGTTTTGCGGCGCATTACAGAATCCGGCTGTGCTGTCCTGTATAATACCATTTTTGGCGAGTTTATCGAAGGCGTTATCGGCGGGATCGGGCTGAATGCCTATATGGCTGGGCAGATTGCGGCGGATTTTCATAACATAGGGAAAACCATGCTCCCTGAAGGGAAAACGTGGAAAACGGTTATTTTTGTCGGAAATAAAAATGTATCCACACATCATGACTGCATTGAGGGATACAGATCCCGGGCAAAGCTTCATGGCATAGAGCTGCTTGAAACCTATGAAACGAATGAAGACCGGAACATTGCGTACTATCTTACGGGCAAAGTGCTGCAGAATTTTCCGGATCTGAACGGGATATATGTATCGTCCTATAATGCGCTTGGTGTGTGCGAATGGTTAAAGGAGCATAATGCGCAGAACAGGGTGCTGACTATCGGTCACGATCTTTACCCCGCTTTGAATACTATGATAGAGAGCGGCTGTTTAAAGGCAACATTGTTTCAAAACCAATATGAGTACGGGCGCAAGGGAATGCATTTGCTGTTTGAGTATCTGGTCGGTTTGCGCAGAAAAGAAGAGTGCAGAGTTTTTCAGACTCCTCAAATTGTTCTGCCTGGAATGCTGTCGGCTTTTCCCCGTTATGGGATCAGAGAACCGTAAAATCGGGATATAAATATCATGGGAGGCAAATGTTTTCATGAAGTTAACGTTAACTGACGCCCGGAATGCGGCAGGACGGTATGGCTTGCAGAAACGTCTTTCGGCAGTTCTGCTTTTGATTTTACTTATTTTGGGTTTGCTTTCGTGCGGCAGAAGCGAAGGTACAGGAGAAACGAGTGATACCGTCACAGACAAGATATCTGAAACAGGTGGTGAAGATAAGGTGAATATTTCGGAATCTGCAAAAAAAGAATGGGTTCTTGCATCAAGCAGGGCGGAGATGCGCATTCGTGCCGGCGATACTGGCTTTTCTGTTGAGTCGCTTTGCGCGCTTGAGGATAAATACAATTGGATTTCTGCGGCGGTTAAGGAAACTGCTCTTGTATCCTCTGTGATCGATGAGGAAACCGGCTCAACCGTCAACCTCAACTGGAGGTATGAAAAAGGCGTTTTAGAAGAAGGATCGGAACATCTGAGTCTTACGCTGTATTTTTGCGACAGTAATTCCATGCTCACATATACTGCGCGGTTCCGCTGTCTGAAGAAAAGCGAAACCTTCGAAGTGTGCGGCGCTTATGCCAACAACAGTGCCCGAAATGCCCGGATAAACATTTCGTCTGTTTTTGCACTTTCATTTTCTGCAGATGAGCCGATCAAAGCATGGACATTCAAAAAGCAAAGCGGAGAAGCGGAGGGATACAATCAGTTCCCGGGGAGCGGTCATTATATTACCGACTTTTCTGATGGTATGACTGAAGTCAGGGTTGAGACAAATGTCAATCAGGATTGGGGCGGAAACGGGTATATTCCGATAGTTTACTATACGCTTGGAGACTTAAGGGGTCTTTATACAGCCGTTGAATGGTCAAGCTGTGCAATTTATGCCAGGCAGGAGGGCGATGTTATCAATGAGCGTGTTGCCCTTTCTCCGAGCAGAACTTTTTCAACGGTTCTTGCCGCCAACGGCAATCTTGAAATCCCGACGGTTTATCTCGGCATTTATAACGGTGACATCGAGATCGGGAGCAATCAGTTCAAGCGATGGTTTTTTGAAAACAAATCACCGGCATCGCTGAAGGAAGATCCTGAGGAGCCATTGACTCAAATGGCAATGCAGCAGCCTCTCGGCACAATGAGCGACATGGGAGTCCAGTCGGTTCAATGGGATTATGGCTGGTGGGCTGAGGATGGGTTTGCAGAATATGAGGGATCGTGGGAGCTGCGCAGTCAAGCTGTCCGGAACGATTTGATGACATATTATTCATGCCTTACGATGGAAAAGTTCGGAAAGCTTGTAACCCGTTCATATAATATGAATTTTACCGTTTATGCCCTTCTTCATGACACTCAGGACAGAAACGGGCGCCCCACGGCTGATGCCGGTGAGTTTAATTCAATTCAGCATCCCGATTGGTTCTGCAACCGGAGAATTGCCGAGAAAATGGGGCGGTCAGCCGATCTTGGCAATGAGGAGTGCGTGAAATATCTGAAAACGGCAATGTCGGACTTCTTTAACAAAAATCACATCGGAACATGGCGCTCGGATTTTGAGCCGATTTGCCGCAGCTCGGATTTGAAAAACCGGCATGATGCCAACGGGACGGATGTCCAGTATTGGTGCTCGGTCGGGTTCTATGATCTGCTTGGTTATCTTCATGAGAATGTTAAACCGTTCCGCTACGAATGCTGTTCAAGCGGAGGGAGTCTTAAGGATTACGCGACGCTGAAATATGCTACTGTAATTAACTGTGAGGACAGCTATAATTACCTGTCACTGCGCATGAATTTCTATGATACGTCATACTGCATTCCTCCGGCTCAGATTCAACTCAATTGCTCCATGGAACCTTTTTGCCGGGAATCAAAGTGGTTCTATCTCCCGGGGAAGGTCAATATGGAAGAGAGCGAGCTGACAAGCGCCGCCAAGGATTACGGTATGAGGTCTATTCTGGTTGGCGTTCCTTATATCACCAACAGCACGCCGCTTGACGAAAACGGCAGACTGGCATTCGGAATGAATGATTATATTTCACGTTATTTTAATCTGTATAACGAGAAAATCAAGCCTCTTGTCAAATACGGCGACCTGTATCACATTCTGCCGCGCCCGAACGGTGAGGACTGGGACGGTGTCATGTATTCTGACGCTGACTCGCAAAGCGAAATCAAGGGAGCTGTATTCCTTTTCAAGCCGTCGTCCGCCGAGGGAATGACAAAAACAGTAATTCTTCGCGGGCTGGACGAAGAAACCTCGTACTCTGTCTGCTTTGAAGACAGAACGGAACAAAATACGGTTATGACCGGAAAGGAACTGATGACTTATGGACTGACGGTAAATATCAGCGAAGATCTCGGATCGGAAATCATTTGGATCATTGCGTAAGCGGTTTTCGATCAAGCCCGATGACTCTTTGATGCAAAGCACAAAAATCAAAAAGAATAAGGAGCAACAGTTATGAAAAAAGCGTTTATTCTCATCGTTATCTCGATTGCTGTTTTCGCAATCACACTTTCCTGCCACGCAGTCGATGCCACTGACGCAAAAGTGATCCTTTTCAATGATGAAATGGACATAAATGCATGGAGTTACTGGTGGGGCAATTATACCTCATACGACGCCGGCGAGGGCGCCTATAAGGTGAGTTTTCGTACCGACGGAAGTCCTGCAACCTGTATGGAAATGGACACCGGGAATCAGTCGGATTACAGTCTTCTTGAGGATATCGGTATAACGCCGTTTACCATTTTTGACGAGGGTGCATACAACTTTGTCAAGGTCAGAATCAAAACTCAAAACGGCTTCAAACCGTCGTGTCTTTCCGCTCATCTCGGAACAACGGAATATCTCTCGGATACATCGCCGTGGATACAAACGGGTGTAAAGTTAGGAGATCTCACAGGTATAGAAGACGGTGAATGGCATGAGTATATTTTTGATCTTAATCAGATCCCTCAGAACAACAGCTGGCTGACGGAAGAGGACATCGGAAAAATCCGGGGAATGCTGCTGAATAAAATCTCGCTCATTATTCCTGAAAAAATTACAGCCAGTCAGGCTGTGTTGTATCAGTATATTGCCTTCTTTAAAACAGCTGAAGAAGCCGAGTCCTTTTCATATACCTACGTTCCGCCCGTAACAACGGAAAAACCCGATATTCCGAAGAACACGGGAACTGAAACCGGCACAGTTCCCGAACAAAGCTCAGCAAGTCAGACTGAAACCGCCGCAGGCACAAAGCCGGACACCAACCAGACAGCGCCTGAAAAGAATAATTTATCTGTTGTCCTGATTGTTGTTTCGGCGATTGTTTTGGTTGCCGGTGCAGCAACAGTAATAATCATAAAAAGAAATAAAAGTTGATATATTCAACTAAAAAAAGGAGATACCATAATGAAAACCAAACAAATCGTTTCCCTCGTCCTTGCTGCACTACTGTCGTTTGCAATGCTTGCTCTTTCCGTCGGAGCAAAAGGCAGCACCGCATCGGTCATTGTCTTTGACGACAAAATGGATGTAAGTGCATGGAGCTATTGGGGAAGAAATGTAACCTCCTATGATGCCGGAACCAACAGTTTTAAGGTTACCGCAAATGAATGGAGTATGTACGCAACGTGTATGGAAATGGATTCGGGCGACGGCACCAATTTCAGCACGCTTACTGACATCGGTGTTACGCCTGTCAATATCCGCTGTGAGGGTGGATACAATTATTTGAAGATCAAAATGAAAACCTCCGGAGGATTTGCTCCTTCTGCGTTGTCTGCTCATCTCGGGACGTCAACTTATTTCGGCGAAGGTCAGCCCTGGGCTGTCGCAGGGGCGAAGCTTTGCGACCTTTCGGGTTTTGAAAACGGCGAATGGCAGGAAATTGTTGTTGATCTTACCAAACTGGAAGAACATAACGCATGGCTTGACGATAATCAAAAAGCCAACCTCCAGGGTATGCTTCTGGATAAGATCAGCTTGATTTTCCCTGAAGTTCTGAGCGGTGATCAGGCGGTGTACATTCAGTATGTCGGCTTCTTCAAGACGGCTGATGAGGCCGGAAAGTATCCGGATGTCAACAGCCCTGCTACCGGAAACGCCGGAATCGGCGCAGCTTGTGCTTTCTTGGTTTTCGGAATCGCTGCCGCAGCATTTTCAGGAACAAAAAGACGTTCAGGAAAATAAAAGCCCGATTCACACAACCGTGATATGAAGGGAGCCTTCCTTATTGTTTCATCATTTTGCTGAATAATGAGAGAAGGCTCCTCTGATATTATTCATTAAGGAGTTATGATTATGAATAAGTTGTTCGGTGACGGGATCCATGACGATTATCCCGCTATACAGGAAATGATCGACAGCGGCGCTCGTGAAGTGATCTTGCCGGATCCGCAGAAATGCTATCTCATTTCCAAGACATTGGTATTACCTTCAGACTTCAGGCTGGTTCTTCCTCGTTTTGCCGAAATCAGGCTGATGGATCAGGCAAATTGTCCGATGATTCGAAACACATGGAATACGTCAAGGGGGCATTTTTCTTATAATTCTTACAATTCTGAAATCAACCGTATTGATTTGTGGAATTATTCCGAACAAATATCAACACTGCCTGAAGATACGTGCCATGATTTCGAGGTGATTGGAGGAATATGGAATTTTAATAACAAAAACCAAAAGCCGAATCCCATTTTGTCAGGTGATTTTGACGGTGGTGCTTATACGGGTTTTGGAATGCAGTTTTTTAATGTAACCAATTTCAGGATTTCATCTCTGACCTTGAAGGACCCTGTTAATTTCGCGATTACAATAGACGCGGCCTCCTTTTTTTCAGTGTCGGATATTACATTTGATTACAACAGCGGAAACCCCGCCGCAATCAACATGGACGGAATTCATATCAACGGAAATTGTCATCATGCGCATCTTCGCAATCTGATGGGAGCTTGCTATGACGACGTGGTTGCCCTGAATGCTTTCGAAGGCTTTTCCGGGCCAATCAGCAATATTTATATTGACGGTATTTTTGCGGAAAATTGTCACAGTGCGGTGCGGCTTCTGGCTGTGTTTGAGGAGATATCCAATATTCACATTTCTGATATATACGGGACGTATTATCAATATTGTATTGGATTCACCAGATACTATGAGACAGAACATCCAACGGGGATAATGAAAACGATAGACATCCGGAATGTTTACGCGTCAAAAGCAAGCCGTGACGGCATCTATCCATATCCGGATACATACGTCTATCCGTTGATATATTTCGAATCCCGCTTGGTTGTCACGGACGTTTCAATTGATTGTCTTTGCCGTCGTGAAAAGGTAATTCCCGTTGAAACGATTTCGGTTGAAAAGGGCGCTGTTATCGAAAATATGCGGCTCAGCCGGATTATAGAAGAGAATCTGACCGGGAAGGACTTTTCGTTTCTGACAAATTACGGGACAATTCAAAGGCTGGTGCAAAAAGACATTCGCCTCGGCGACAATTATCCTGTCGATTCCGTCACTGAAGATCAAATGCGGAAATGAGGAAATAAACAATGATTAAAGTAACTGTATGGAATGAATTCGTGCATGAACGTACGGAAGAAAGAATCACAAAAGTATACCCTTACGGGATACATAAAGAAATTGCCGCTTTTTTGGGCTGCGATGATGATCTTGAAGTGACGACGGCAACGCTTGATGATGCAAACTGCGGAATCACTAAAGAATCTCTTGCCCAAACCGATGTCCTTATCTGGTGGGGACACATTGCTCATGAACAGGTTCCTGACGAAATTGCCTATATGGTTCGTGATGCGGTTCTGGACGGAATGGGGCTGATCTGTTTGCACTCGGCACATCACTCAAAGCCGTTCCGGTATCTGCTCGGCACCTCATGTAATCTGACGTGGCGTGAATCGGATGACCAAGAGATTTTGTGGGTTATTGAACCGTCTCACCCCATTACCGCCGGCATTGACCGTTATTTTATATTACCCCATGAGGAAACATACGGTGAACCCTTTGTCATTCCAACCCCGGACAAACTCCTTCTGATTGGCAATTATTCCGGCGGTGAGGTGTTTCGCTCGGGTTGTCTGTATGAGAGAGGAAACGGGAAGATCTTCTATTTTCAGCCCGGTCATGAAGCCTATCCGACCTTCCGCGTACCTGAAGTTCAGCAGATTATCCGCAACGCCGTTCGTTTTGTTGCGCCACGTTACCGGAAGAAAACAGACTGCCCTCACGTGAGAAAGATAACTTGTGAGGAGCCGTATGTCATCTGACTGCAGAACACGGATTCGTTTGATCTGTCGGATTATCTTCAAAATGCACTGTCGGCACCTTTGAATCGGAAAATGCCGGTCGGAAGCCCGACGTTTTTGGTGCGGTCCCTTCGGTTTGCCTCTGTGTCTTGATTTTACTGCTTTTCCCGGCGGAAAGACGGCAGATTTCAGCCGCCGTGACCAATGCCGGAGGGTGTTAAAAAACTCACTTTGAGTTTTTTAACACCCTCTTTTCACAATACGATTCAAAACAGCGTCAGATATATGAACAGAAGAAAAATCACAGGGCTTTGCGGAATTCAGTCACAGAATTCTGCTCCGATGCCGTATAGCCGCATTTCAGAAAGCAGTTTTCGGCTGCCGGATTATTTTTATCCGCCGAGGCTGCGATAAAATCAAAGCCGTTTTCTTTGGCATACCGTTCCGCAAAATGCAAAGCAAAAGTTCCTGCACCGCACCGCTGAAGTTCTTTTGCTGCAAAAAGCATTGATATGCGTGCTTCCGTTTCGCCGGGTTTCCCGCTTAAACGAATATAGCAGGCAGGTACAGCTCCTTTGCATATCAGAAAATGCTTTTCGTGGGGATTGTCGGCAGAAAGCACTTCTTTCCATTCATTAAAGCTGATATCTTCGGTTTTCAGTTCGTTTTTGTTCTGAGCCAACATTATCCTGACAAAACACGCCTCATTGACCGTTGCGGGAATTACGCAAAAGCAACCCGGAATTCTGATTTCATGCATTATTTGCCCGTCGTTAATGATGCTGTTGAATGTTTCAAAAGGCTTTTCCTCAAATCCGATCGATTTCTGCAGATTTCTGCTCGGTATATTGCCCGGGTCGACATAGCAGCGAAGAGCTGCCGCTCCGGTTTCGGAAAGCCGGCTTATCGCTGTTTCTATCATCTGCCGCGCTATTCCCATTCTCCTGTACTCCGGCGCAACAAAAAGATCGCCGTAGTACCAGAGTGAAAAATCGGTTTCGCTGCGGATGCAGTGTAAACAGCCGAACACCTTGCCTTTCGGCGCTGCGGCGATTACCTCAAAGCAGTCATTTCCGTTTGTAAGCTCATTGAAAACAGCATTGCGCACACAGCTTACATATTGCGGCGCGGACGTTCCCCAGCGCATTTGCGCGATTTTTTTGGCAAGTTCGTCTCTTAAATATTTACTTACCTGAATTGTGATGATTTCTCTCATTCCCGTTACCTCTCTTCAAAAAAATAAAATGCTCCTGATAAAATCAAGAGCATTCCGGTTACAAAGTAACGGTATATATCAGTCAGCGGACAAAACGGCAATTGATTTTATCATTATCGGTTCGGTCATTTTGTCCACCTCCTTTTGTATCTTGTATCTTAATCTGACATTCTATCATAAATCAAAACATATGTCAAGTATTGATTTGAAAGTATTGAAAAAATTGTGGGTTTTAAGCCGTGATGCGGCATAAAAACGATTTTTTTCCGAAAAGCAAATAATAAAGCCGAAAACAAACCGTTTTCGGCTTTATTTGGTGCGGGTAAAAGGACTTGAACCTTCATGAAATTGCTTTCACTAGAACCTGAATCTAGCGCGTCTGCCAATTCCGCCATACCCGCATATGAGGTAACGGGAGAGAGTGACCGGAGATGAAGTCACCGGACATCACCGGGGATCTCAGCGTTACTGTTTTCGCGGTACGCAGCGGTGCTGTCGGTACCGAACGAATTGAATTATACCATAAACTCTGCGGTTTGTCAATAGAAAAAAACGCGATATGAGAAAAAATCCGACCGGAGCGGTGCTTTATCCGGCGATGATGATTTTTTCGGGTTTTTTAGCGACTGATACTGTTGATTTGTACAAAAATATCTGTTATAATGATTCTGAATGAAAAATTGCGGCGGAGGTATCGGGTTATGGCTGAACAGAGAATACTTGTTGTCGGCGGACTTTGCACGGAGCTTCATGTTCTGACCGGCGAATTTCCGGATATAGGGCGGAGCGCTGTTGCCGAAAGGCATTACTGGACACCGGAGGGGGAAGGGCTGGACACGGCACTTGCCTTATCCCGGCTCGGTGCGGACTGCCTTCTCTGCGCAAAGACGGGAGACGACGCGGCGGCGAAGGAGCTGCGCGGCTACCTCAGCGACGAAAAGACCGACGTGCGTTTTGTCACTCCTGCCCACGGGTGTGACACTGCCGTCAGGGTTACCGTGACCGACCGCGAGGGCGGAAGGCGTTCATTGTTCTGTCCCGGAGCCGGAGGGCTTCTTGACAGGAAAGACATCGAGGAAGCTTTTATCAGCTATCCCGATGCGGTGCTTATACAGGCGGGAATCCCGGTGCGGGCGGCTGCGGC
>FR891131.1:23006-26427 GCA_000433515.1 Candidatus Colimorpha enterica
GCCGTTACCGCGGCGGCTGAGAGGGTGCCGGTGTTTGTCATGTCGTCGGACGGCGGGGCGTTTATTCCGGCGCTCGGCAGGACGGAATGCGAGATTTTTTCGGTTGCGGAGGAAGAGATTGAAGCCTGTACCGGGATAGAACCGTCCGATCAGGAAAAGTGCATGAAGGCCTGCATTGTCCTTTCGCAGGCGGTGAAGGCGAAATATATAATCCTGCGTCTCGGTGACGGCGACAGGGGATATTTCCTGTTCGACGGAAAGTACTACAGCTTTATCTCGGCTTGCGGAGAAAAAAAGCGGCGCGGCATTAAGACAGACGGTGTTTTCTCCGCTGCGCTTGTGCTGGAATACATGAAATCCGGCGGTGATATAAAGCGCGCCTGCGGGTATGCTGCGGTTGCGGCTGCGGCGTTTGTTTCGCGCGGCGGCGGGCTTCGTGCCTATCCGTCGGCAGACGAGATCAGGCGGTATGCCGAAAAATACGCGGAGCGGGCTGAGGAGTACTGAAAATGGGTTATAATAAGACAACGGGTGAGTTTCTGTCATCCGACGGTGAAAGCCGGATCGGATATTATATTTTCACTCCGGACAGCCCGCCTGCGGCGGTGGTGCAGATATCACACGGAATGTGTGAATATGCGGAGAGATATGAAGCCGGGGGCTTTGTTTCCGCGATGACGGATGCCGGATTTGTTGTCTGCGCGAATGACCATATCGGTCACGGAAGGCTTGCTTACGAATCCGGGACGCTCGGACACTTCACCGATTACAGGGTCATGCCGGACGATCTGCATATTCTTAACGGGATCGTGAGAAAGACATACAGAAGCCTGCCGTATATCCTGCTGGGACACAGCATGGGCTCGTTTGTCGCGCGGGAGTATATCGTGAAGTATTCCGATATCGACGGCGCGGTCATATGCGGCACAAGCGCCGGAAATCTCCCTCTCCGGCTTGCACGGGGCATTGCGGCGTTTCTTGTGCGTGTCAGGGGAGAGCGGCACGTCAGCAAAGCCCTTGCGTCGCTGTCGTTCGGAGGGTTCAACAGAAGGTTTGAAAAGGAGAAGGACCGCGACTCGTGGCTCTGCTCCGACCCGGAGGTGCGAAAGCGTTACCGCGCCGACAGGCTCTGCGACTTTACGTTCTCGGTCTCGGCGTACCGCGAGCTGTTCACGATGCTTGCAGACATTTCAGACGGATGGGCGGAGAAGGTGCCGCAGTCGCTTCCTTTGTTCCTGATAGCCGGGGATTCCGATCCTCTCGGAGAAAACGGAGAGGGGATAAAAGAGGTCTTTGCGCGGCTTGAGGATGCGGAGCTTTGCAGTCTGAAAATGAAGCTGTATCCCGGCGGGCGGCACGAGATTCTGAATGACGTGATGAAAAACACGGTTTATGCCGATATCATTGACTGGGTACGTGAGGTGTCGGAGGGTGTTTATGCCTGCCGCGGCGCGGGAATTCCCGGAAACGGAGTTGTGCAGTGAAGAAAAGGATCATGGGCATCGATCTCGGCGACGTAAGGACAGGGCTTGCGGTAAGCGACCCTCTCGGAGTGCTTGCCGGCGGGATCGGAACCTTTAAAGGCGGCGGTAAAAGAGCGCTTGCCGCCCTGATAATCGAGAAGGCGAAGGAATATTCCGCGGAGGAATTCGTTATCGGCGACCCGATAAACATGAACGGCACGGTCGGAGAGCGCTCGCTCAGGGTGAGGGACTTTGCCGCATATCTTGAGGCTGAAAGCGGGAAGCCGGTTCACCTCTTTGACGAGAGATGCACGACGATGGCGGCGCATCGGATAATGAACCTCACCGACACAAGAGGAAGCAGACGCAAGGCGGCGGTAGATACGCTGTCTGCGCAGATAATACTTCAAAACTATATGGATATGCACCGGAACAGTCCGGAGCATGAAGGAGAAAAATGAGAAAATACGGACTTGCATTACTTGCGGCGGCGGTGCTTCTGCTTGCCGCTGCGACATCAGCCTGCGTGAAAGGCGGAAGCGGCGGCGGCTCCTCGGATCCGTCATCGGGAGAAACTCCCGCGCCCGAATCGTCAACAGACACAAAAAGACCTGACACCTCCGATATTTTCAGCGAAACGGAAAGCGAGACATACGTGACTACACCTGAAACAACAACAGTACCGGGCACAACAACCGTCCCGGATACCACAGAGCCCCCCGAAACCGAGCCTCCGGTGCAGAAGGACCCGATAATCGAGAACGGCGGAAAGCTCCCGTCTGACCCCAACCGCTATACCGGCAAATACTCCGGCAAAAACGGCGCGCTTGCTGGCACCGATGCCCTCGGCAGAAAGATCGCCCTGAAGGATTCCGGCGTGCGCGACAGAAAGGTAGGCGTTTTCTACTTCCTGTGGCAGGGCGAACACGGAACCGGCGGTCCGTATGACAACAACAAGATCGTTGCCGCAAATCGCGATGCGCTTCTGTCCGAGAGCAACTGGCAGAACATGGGCGGCGGTGCGCGCGGAGAGCATCATTTCTGGGGTGAGCCGCTGTTCGGATATTACCGTTCCTCCGATACATGGGTGATGAGAAAGCACCTTCAGATGCTTACCGACGCGGGGGTCGATTTCCTTGTGTTTGACGCGACAAATGCCTACACCTACTCCGACCGCGTGAAGGAGCTTATTTCGGTGTGGTATGAGTATCTCAAGGACGGCGTGAATGTTCCGAAGCTGGCGTTCTACACCAACACATCCTCCGGAGATACAATGCGCAGGATATACGACGAAATATACAACAATGCCGCGCTGAAAAAGCAGTATCCGCGTCTTGACGAGCTGTGGTTCAACTGGAACGGAAAGCCGATGATCGTCGGCATTTCGAAAGAAGCCGAAAGCACCGTGAAGAGTTATTTCACCATAAAGGAATCTACGTGGCCGAATGCAGGACGCACCGACAACGGCTTCCCGTGGATGGAGTTCGGGCGTTCGCTCACGGCAGAGGCGATCTACGGCGTAAACGGCAGAAAAGAGGTCATAAATGTCTCTCTTGCGCAGCATTCCGCGACCTGCCGGTTCAGCGCGACCGCATGGTACGGTGCCAACGACAGGACAAGATCGTGGCACAACGGCAAAAACGACACCTCGGCAAACGCAATGCTTTACGGTTATAATTTCGCAGAGCAGTTTGATTTTGCGATAAAGAACGACCCGGAAATGATCTTCATAACCGGCTTCAACGAGTGGGTCGCGCAGAGACAGCCCGGAGAGGGCGACAAGAGCATTGTCTTTGTCGACTGCGCAGACCCGAACAACAGCCGCGATTTCGAGCCTATGAAGGGCGGCTTCGGGGACAATTACTTCCTTCAGGCGGCTGAGCGGATCGCCGAATACAAGGGCACTGCGTACAGAGTCAACCCCGGAAAGTACCTGAAGATCGATGTGAACGGCAGCT
>FR891131.1:26507-38380 GCA_000433515.1 Candidatus Colimorpha enterica
GGGGTGACACGGTCTCAAGAAACCACGCGGGCTTCGGCAGCATTCAGTACAGAGATGCCTCCGGAAAAAACGATTTCCGGACAATGAAGGTAGCGAGAAGCAATGAGTATATATACTTCTATGCACAGACCGGGCTGTCAATAAAGTCGGTAACGGAAGAGAACCGCATGGCTCTCTTCATCGGGACCGGAGACGGAGCGTTCAGCGGATTTGACTATGTCATTAACTGCAAAAGGTCAGGTTCGACGACCGAGGCGACTGTCGAAAGGCTTTCCGCCGACGGCAGCAGGAAGGTCGTGGGAACGGTTGACATGAAGACGGAAAACAACAGGATCATGTTCGCTGTCCCGCGCGCGCTTATCGGCTGCGACAGGGGACTTGTCGATATCACCTTCAAGTGGGCTGACGGATTCACGATCGACGGCAGCGGAAAGATCGACATCATGTCCTTCTACACAAGCGGGGACGCGGCGCCTATCGGAAGATTTGCTTACGTGTTCTCTGAGAAGAAATAAGGTCGCGTACCGGTGATTTTTATCCCGCCTCCGGAATTTTTGCGGAGGCGGGATTTAAATTTTCGGATACTGTTGACAACGCGCAATAAATGTGCTATACTTTATCCGCAACAGAACATGACAGGGGCGCCTTGTGGCTGAGATGACGGAGTTTATCCGCGGTCCCTCTAACCTGATATGGGTAATGCCAACGTAGGGAGCTTATGTTATATACCGTTTTCGGATGTAATTATTCCTCCCCGTTTTACCGGGGAGGTTTTTGTTACCTTAAAAACCATGTTCGGTTGATATCTTATTATGATGTCCGTTGTCGGACAGGAGGTTTTTAATTATGAGTACTGCAAAAAGTACGAACAGGGTGAAGGTGCTTGTCGAGTGCGCCGTTATGGTCGCGCTTGCAACCGTTCTTTCGCTTATCAAGCTGTATGAGCTGCCTTACGGCGGTTCGGTCACCGCGGCGTCGATGCTGCCGATCCTTATCATCGCATACCGCCACGGAACCGGAGTCGGTCTCGGAACCGCGTTGGTTTACGGTGTTATTCAGCAGCTTCTCAGTCTCAAAACGCTCGGTTATGTCTCAACATGGCAATCGACCGTCGCCGTTATCATGCTCGATTATGTTGTGGCATTTGCCGTGATCGGTCTCGGAGGAATTTTCCGTAAAAAGGGACGCAGTGCGGCAAGCGCTCTTCTCTGGGGCGGGCTTTTCGTCTGCATCCTTCGCTACATCTGTCACGTCATTTCCGGTGCAACTGTATGGGCGGGAATTTCGATTCCGACAAAGGCGGCTCTTATCTATTCGTTCTCATACAACGCAACGTATATGCTCCCGGAGACGGTTATTCTTCTTGCCGTTACGGTTTATATTGCTTCTGTTCTTGACTTTGACGCAGAGCTTCCGGTCAGAATAAAGGGCAATACTCAGGATCCCGTTGCGCTTGTGCTTCCGGCTGTCGGCGGGCTTTGCGTTGCTGCCGCCATCGTGTTTGATGCGGTAAAGATCCTTCCTCTCATGCAGGATGCCGAGTCCGGTGAGATGAAGTTTGAGCTTCTTGCAAATGTGAACTATACTCCCGTGATCATCGTCACCGCCGTCTGCGCAGTTCTTGCGGCTGTGTGCTTCATTGTCGCCGGCTCACGGAAAAAGAATGCAAAAGCGTAACTTCCCGCTATAAACCGAACAAAAAGTGGCTGTTAAGAAACACAGGGTTTTTTAACAGCCCGTTTTTTTGTGCCGTGTGTGAAAAGTTGCGATATTTAAGGTTGAAATGCGTTTCCGGATGTGATATAATATAGAATCAGAGTATTTTTCGCAGCTCGCTGCGTGCGCCGGGAGGGTACAGATGGCGGCAGACAGACATAAATTTGACAGGCTTTCCGACTATATCGCGCTGTTCCGCGGTGCGGGGATTTTTTCGGACTGCGCGGGCGACGCTTCGGTTCCGGTGGACTATCTGTCGTTTGATACCCGCGACATAAGAAAAAACACGCTTTTCTTCTGCAAGGGTGCGCATTTTAAAGCTGAGTATTTATCCGATGCCGAAAGACTCGGTGCGTCGGCTTACGTCAGCGAAAAGGAGTACGATTCGTCCCTTCCGCACATAACCGTTACCGACATAAGAAGGGCTATGAGCCTGTCGGCTTTCCCGGAGGGGCGCGGCTTTGACGGGCTTACCGTTGTCGGGATAACCGGAACAAAGGGCAAAAGCACGGTCGCGTACTATGTAAAGGCTGTCCTTGACGCTTATCTTCCGGCGGAGTGTGCGATACTCTCTTCGGTGGACAATTACGACGGGGTGATACGCGAGGAGTCGCACCTGACAACGCCTGAGGCTATCGAGCTTGTCCATCACTTTGAAAATGCGGTGTCGTCGGGGCTTTCCCATCTTGTGATGGAGGTGTCGAGTCAGGCTCTGAAATACGGCAGGGTTGACGGGATGTATTTTCCGGTCGCCTGCTTCACGAACATCGGGCGCGACCATATCAGCCCGATAGAGCATCCGGATTTTGAGGATTATTTTGCCTCCAAGCTGAAAATTTTCGATTCCTGCGGCTTTGCCTGCATCAATACCGATGCGGAATACTCCGGCAGGATGCTTGAGTATGCGAAATCGCGCGGGTGCAGTATCGTTACCTTCGGTTCGCATCCGGACGACACGGTTTATGTTTCGGATGTCAGGAAAGAGGACGGTGCCATATGCTTCCGTGTGAAAACCGACGGCTTTGACGAGGAATTCCGGATAACCATGCCGGGGCTGTTCAACGTTGAGAACGCCGCCGCGGCGATTGCCGTCTGCCGGTGTCTCGGGGTGCCGGTCGGGTTTATGAAAAAGGGGCTTGAATATGCGCGGGTGAAGGGACGCATGGAGGTCTATCCGTCGCGCGACGGCAGGGTCGTTGCCATTGTCGATTATGCCCACAACAAGATGAGCTTTGAGGCGCTTCTTCGGTCGGTCAGAACCGAGTATCCCGGAAAGAAGATCATAATGGTGTTCGGAAGTGCCGGGGGGAAGGCCTTCAGCCGCCGTCCCGACCTCGGGGAAGCGGCGGGGAAATATGCCGATTACACGGTGCTTACCGAGGAGGACCCCGGAGAGGAGCCTTTTGCAAATACTGCCGCCGACATCGGAAGGTACATCGCGGCAAACGGCGGGAGCTATTCCGTCATAGAGGATCGCGGAGAGGCGATACGCGATGCGATAAACAATCACGGGGACAATAAGGTCGTGCTTATCCTCGGCAAGGGCAGGGAGACAAGGGAAAAGCGCGGGACTGTATATGTCGAAACGCCCTCCGACGTTGACTATACCCTTGAATGTATAAAGGAATACGATTCGGCGGCGGTCCTGTGAGTCGATAAGCCGGAAAGGAATATAAATATTATGTGCGGATTTGCCGGATTTTTCGGCGGCGACATTGCCGACCGACGCGGAACTGCAGAAAAAATGGGGGAGCGCATAGCTCACAGAGGTCCCGATGACAGCGGGATATTTGACGACGGGCGCGCGGCGCTCAGCTTCAGAAGGCTGTCGATAATCGATCTCGACAGGGGAGTTCAGCCCATGAAGTCAGAGGATGACAGGTACGTCATCGTTTTCAACGGAGAGATATACAATTTCAAAGAGCTTCGCGCGGAGCTTGAGAGGAGGGGCGTTTCCTTCTCCACCTCGTCGGATACCGAGGTCATTCTGAAAAGCTATATGACCTACGGAAAGGACGCGGTTCCGATGCTTCGCGGAATGTTTGCCTTCGTGATTTACGACAGGCAGGAGGGAAAGCTGTTCGGTGCGCGCGACTGGTTCGGGATAAAGCCGTTTTATTACACAGAGGTCGGCGGGGCGTTCCTGTTCGGGTCGGAGATAAAGAGTTTTCTTGATTATCCCGGATTTGAGAAGAAGATCAACCGCGACGCGCTGAAAATGTATCTGGAATTCCAGTACTCGCCGCTTCCCGAGACGATATTCTCCGGGGTTTACCGGCTTATGCCCGGAACGATGTTTTTCTATGACGGCGAAAACGGTCTTGTGACAGAAAAATATTTTGAGCCGGAGTATTCGCCGGAGAAGCGGAGCTTTGAAAATGCGGTCAGCCTTATTGACGGGACGGTTGTCTCCTCGGTTGCGTATCACCAGATCGCGGATGTTGAGGTGGGGTCGTTTCTTTCCGGCGGCGTTGATTCAAGCTATGTTGCATCTGTCGTCAAGCCGATGAAAACGTATTCCGTCGGGTTCAGCATGGGCGGATTTGACGAAACGTCGCTTGCCGCAGGGCTTTCGGAAAGGCTCGGGATGCCGAACAGGATAAAAGAGATAACGGCTGACGAGTTTTTCGATGCTCTGCCTGCCGTGCAGTATCACTCGGATGAGCCGCACGCAAATCTTTCGGCGGTGCCGCTTTACTATCTGTCTGCGCTTGCCGCAGAGGATCTTAAGGTGGTTCTCAGCGGAGAGGGCGCGGACGAGCTTTTCGGCGGATATGACTGGTATATTCAGAGCCCCTCTGCAGTAAGATACAAAAAGCTGCCGTCCGGGCTGAGGAAATTCCTTGCCGCAACTCTCGGGAAGATACCGCAGAGGCATATATCCCGCTTTTTCAGAGCCGGGGCGGAGTCGGTTGAGGACACATATATCGGTCAGGCGTTCATTATGAACGACGAAGAGGCGGATTCGCTTCTCACCGACAAATACCGCTCGGAGATGAGCTACAGGGATGTTACCGCACCTTATTATGCAAAGGTGAAGGGGTGCGATGACCTTACAAAGAAGCTGTATCTTGACATGAACCTGTGGCTGCCCGGAGATATCCTTCTTAAAGCCGACAGGATGACGATGGCTCATTCGCTTGAGCTGCGCGTGCCGTACCTTGACAAAGAGGTGTGGGACGTGGCAAGAACGCTTACCTCTGCCCAGAAAATGAAGGGCAGGCACACAAAGCGCGCCTTCCGCGCCGCCGCGTTCCGTCACATTCCGGAGGAGTGGGCAAAGCGCAAAAAAGCCGGTTTTATGGTCCCTTTCCGCGTGTGGATAAAAGAGGACAGGTACTGCGAAAGGGTCAGGGAGGTGTTCTCCCGCGGCTATGCATCGGAGTTCTTTGATACCGGGAAGCTGATGAAGCTGCTTGACGACCATAAGAACGGCGTGTGCAGCAATGCAAGGAAAATATACACGGTTTATTCTTTCCTCATCTGGTACGGTGAGTATTTCGTGAACCCGGAAAGGGCATGACGGCAGGGAGCCTGACAATGAACGGAAATGATTTTCTCCCGGTGATACTGGGAAGCGACGAGAATGCCTACGGGAACGCAAGGCTGTTTCATGAGGCATACGGGATAAAGCCGCTTGTCGTGTGCAAGCACGGGCTTATTCCGACGGCGGGCAGCCGGATAATCGATCTTGTGACGGTCAGGGGCCTTGACGACGACGGGGTTTTTGTCTCCGCGCTCGGCTCGCTGCTTGAGGAAAAGAGCAGGGAATACGGCAGGATCGTTGTCGTGCCGTGCTCCGATTACTATACCCATCTTCTGTCAAAGCATATGGATGTCCTGGGCAGGTATATATCAAACGGGGTGCCCCGTTTTGATCTGCTTACCGACCTTGACACGAAGGACGCGTTTTACCGTCTCTGTGACCGGTTCGGGATGGATTACCCGAAAACGCTGACGGTTTCGCCAAAGGAGCGCGACTCCGTCCTCGGCAGAGACGGGCTGCTTGACAGGGCGCTGATATTTTTCCCGTTTGTAATGAAGCCGGAAAACAGCAATGCTTCGGAATATCTGAACTGCAGCTTTGAGGGAAAGAAAAAGGTTTATTTCTTAAACAATGCGGAAGAATACCGCAGGGTGATAAACGGCATGAAAAATGCCGGGTATAACGGGAACCTGATAATCCAGGAGTTCATTCCCGGCGGCGACGATGCGATGCGGGTCGTCAATACTTATTCCGGGAAGGACGGGAAAACTCTTGCCGCCTCTCTCGGTCAGCCGGTGCTTGAGGAATATTCGCCCGCCACGCTCGGCAACTATGCGGCGATAATTCCGAGGAGCGACGATGCGCTCTGCCGGAAGATCGCGGATTTCCTTGACGGTATCGGCTACACCGGATTTGCCAATTTTGATATGAAGTACGACAGAAGAACCGGAAGGTATATGCTTTTCGAGATAAACTGCCGCCCCGGAAGAAGCAGCTTCTATGTCCGCGGAGCCGGGCTTAATCTCATGAAGCTGATGACGGACGATACCGTTTACGGGAAGCGTCCGGACGGGACGGTTTTCACGCATGACACCGCGCTCTGGACGGCGGTGCCGAAGGGCGTTCTGAAAAAGTATGTGAAGGATCCGGTACTGAAAAACGAGATACTCTCCCTCTGGCGTCAGGGAAGGGTTTTTCGCAGTCTTTTCAACCGGGGAGACATGGGACTGAGGCGCAGGCTGCGGATCTTCAGATATTATCTCAGCTACTACAAGAGCTTTTCGCGCTATTATTTCGATAAGGACGGGAATGAATGAAAGTATCGCTGCTTGAAGCACCGGTGTGTGCCGGATCGCCGACGGTCGGTTCGCAGTATGCGTTCGGGCATCTGATAAAAAACGGGTTTGCGGACATTTTCGGCGGGGCAAGGGTCGTTCCGATGGAAAAACCGCAGCCGTGCGGCATACCGGAGAATCCGCGCATGAAGGGTGCGGCGGAGGTCATGGCTGTCAGCCGCGTGCTTTACGAAAACGTTGTCCGTGAGCTTGCCGGCGGTTATTTCCCGATAGTTATCGGCGGTGATCATTCGGCGGCGATCGGGTCGGTTTCCGGTTCTGCCGCAGAGACGGAGCGGCTGTCGGTGGTATACATCGACGGTCACACCGATATAAATACCGAGATGTCAAGTCCCAGCGGGTTTATTCACGGGATGCCGCTTGCCTCGGCAATGGGGCTTTGCTGTGATTATCTTACCGTCGGAAAGCGCGGGGCTGTCCGGGGAGAGGATATATACATCATCGGTGCAAGGAGCATCGACGAGCCGGAATATCCGATAATATCGGGAAACGGCGTGCATCTCTACACCGCCGACTGCGTCAGAGAGCGCGGGATATCCGGTATCATGAACGAGGTCATGGGGAGCATCGAAGGGAACATTCACGTCTCTTTCGACGTCGATTTTCTTGACGGGGACATTTTCCCCTCGACCGGGTACCGTATGCCGGACGGGCTGGACATTGAGACGCTTTATTCGATACTCGGTCCGGTGTTTGCCTCCGGGCGGGTGAGGTCGATGGACGTTGTGGAGTACAATCCGCTGCTTGATACGGGCGGCGGGGATCTCTGCCGGCTGAGGGAGATATTTTCGTACATTTCGACGCTGCTGAAATAAGAGCGATACGCGGGCGGACGCCCGGACAAAACGCATGACAAGGAGAATGCCACAGTGAACACACAGCATTTCAGATACGCGCTTGAGGTTGAGAAAACAGGTTCGATAACTCAGGCGGCGGAAAACCTGTTTATGGGTCAGCCCAATCTCAGCAAATCGATAAAGGAGCTTGAGGACAATCTCGGGATAGTTATATTCAAGCGCACGTCGCGCGGTGTTGTGCCGACGGCGAAGGGAAAGGCTTTTCTGAAATATGCGAAAAGCATTCTTTCGCAGATAGACGAGATGCAGGCGGTCTGCCGGAACGACATTCCGGATATGCAGACCTTCAATGCCTGTGTGCCGAGGGGGAGCTATGTTTCGTATGCCGCGATCAGCTTTGTGGCGTCGCTTGACGTGTCGAAGCCGATTGACGTGAATCTCGGTGAGACTACGTCCATCGATGGGGTGAACATGGTTGCCGACGGATTATTCAACATCGGGGTCATCAGGTACCAGACGCAGTATGAAAGCTATTTCTGCGATTTTCTCCGCGAGAAGGGGCTGCTTTCCGAGACGGTGTGGGAGTTTGAAAGTCTTGCTGCCATGTCGGAAAACCACCCGCTTGCGGGGCGTGAGCTGCTGTCGCTCCCGGATTTTGCGCCATATACCGAGATAACGCACGGTGACTGCAACGTGCCGTACATAAACGTCGCTCAGAGCGAGAATATGTCGCTTAACCTTTCCGGGAGAAAGGTCATAAATCTTTACGAGGGTACGAATCAGTACTCGCTGCTCTCGACGGTCCCCGGGGCGTTCATGTGGGTCTCTCCGACTCCGGAGGAGATCCTGAGGCGCTACTCTCTTGTGCAGAGAAAATGCGACGCACCGGCGCACAAGTACCGCGATGTTCTTATCTACCGCGACGGAAGCCGGCTCGGCTATCTTGACAGAAAATTTCTCGACAAGCTCTATGAAGTCAAAAACAGTGTGGCTTTCGGAAGTGTGGTGTGAAGAAGACGCAGGGCTCCGCCCGTGACCCGGGAACTCCAAGAACTTTTGTAAAAAAGAAATTCTTGGGGCTGCACGAGAGCGATTCGGTTATGCCGGAAGAGTCTTGTGAGACGCATGATGTGGGAAATTAAGTCAGCGACAGGCAAGGTGCATAAAAACGGGCGGCGGTTTTTGTTGAAAATGCGGATAAAACCGCGCGCGTTATGCCAGAAATGCCGAGCGGTCATGCCGAAGCGGAATGTTAAGTTGATTCAAAATGTTCTTTCGTCACGGGAAAATAATCAATTGTCAAAAAATCGCCTTATTTACCGGCGATTTTTTTGTTAATATGATGGCATTACAGTATTCTGAAATCGCAATTCCGGTTATCGATAAAAATATATCGATATGCCGTATTTACATTTGCGTTTTTGCTCTGTGTCTGCTATAATGTGAATGTAAAAGGCGAAGTTTTTTGTGTTACAAACAAGACGGGGAATCCGCAGACAGGATCTCCGCGGAATCCTACTCGCCGTGAAAGGAACTTCATTTATTATGGGAAGAAAAGTTGCTATTATCGGTGCCGGTAATGTCGGCGCGACCGTCGCTTACACACTTGCGGTCAGCGGAAACGCCTCCGAGATCGTCATGATCGACATTAATCAGAAAAAGGCGTTCGGCGAAGCGATGGATATCCGTCAGGGTGCTCCCTACATCGCTCCGGTAGATATATATTCCGGTGATTATTCCGACGCAAGAGGCGCGGATATCGTTGTCGTTACCTCCGGTATCGCAAGACGTCCCGGTCAGTCCCGTCTTGATCTTGCTCAGACGAATGTTGACATCACAAAGAGCATCATTCCGCAGATTACCGCGGTTGCTCCCAATGCCGTTTATATTATCGTCAGCAATCCTGTCGATATTCTGACCTATACCTTCTGCAAGCATTCCGGACTTTCCGAGAAGCAGATAATCGGTACCGGAACCATTCTTGACACCGCAAGACTCCGTTCCCGCCTTGCAGAGAACTTCCACATAAATATGCAGAACGTCCACGGCTGTGTCCTCGGCGAGCACGGCGACTCATCTTTCATCCCGTGGTCGCTTGTCACGATTTCCGGAACTCCCGTTGACGACTATGCAAGGGCAAAGGGGCTTGATATCGAGGGCTGCGGCTTCAATCACGAGGAAATCGAGACATATGTAAAGAGATCCGGCGCCACCATAATCGACGCGAAGGGCGCTACCTATTATGCCGTCTCCCTTTCGACCAATCACATCTGCGGATGCATTTTCCGCGGGATAGACACTGCGCTTCCGGTTTCGACCATGATGAACGGCGAATACGGGATCAGTGACGTATGTCTCAGCAGCCTCTCGATAATCGGCAAGGGCGGCGTCAACGGCAAGCTCATCTCCCCGATGACAGAAGAGGAAATTATGAAGCTCAGAGCAAGCGCAGACACCCTCAGGGGCGTTATCGCAAGCCTGAAGATATAACGGAAACGACCGAAAGGATCATCTGATATGGAATACCGTATAGAACACGATTCGATGGGCGAGGTAAAGGTCCCTGCCGACAGATACTGGGCGGCGCAGACCGAGAGAAGCCACGAGAATTTCAAAATCGGTGTCGGCATTGAAACAATGCCCCGCGAGATCACCCACGCGTTCGGAATACTGAAAAAGGCGGCTGCTGTTGCGAACAACCGGCTGAAGCCCGAAAAAATGACCGATGAGAAGCTGGCAGCCATCAAGGAAGCCTGCGACGAGGTCATATCCGGTTCGCTGAACGACCATTTTCCGCTTGTCGTATGGCAGACGGGAAGCGGCACTCAGTCCAATATGAACGCGAACGAGGTCATTGCAAACCGTGGAAACGAGATTGCCGGAAAGAAGCTGCTTCACCCCAACGACGATATAAACATGAGCCAGTCCTCCAACGACACTTTCCCGACGGCGATGCACATTGCGGCTGTTATCGGGATAGAGGATAAGCTGTTCCCGGCGCTTGATCTTCTCATCGCAACGTTCAGACGTCTTGAAAGCGAGAACGACGACGCGGTCAAGTGCGGACGCACACATCTTCAGGATGCTACGCCGATAAAGTTCTCCCAGGAGATAAGCGGCTGGAGAACGAGCCTTGAAAGAGACAGACAGATGCTTGAGCTTTCGCTCCCGGTTCTGAAGGAGCTTGCGCTCGGCGGGACTGCGGTCGGAACCGGGCTCAATACCCCGAAGGGCTTTGACGTCGAGGTCGCAAAGGCAGTCTCCGACATCACGGGAAAGGCATTTGTGACCGCGGGCAACAAATTCCACGCTCTTACATCAAAGGACGAGCTGGTGTTTGCTCACGGTGCGCTCAAGGCTCTTGCCGCCGACATGATGAAGATCGCAAACGACGTAAGATGGCTGGCATCCGGACCGCGCGACGGTCTCGGCGAGATTTTCATCCCGGAGAACGAACCGGGTTCGTCGATAATGCCCGGCAAGGTCAACCCCACTCAGTGCGAACAGGTGACGATGGTTGCCGTTCAGGTCATGGGCAACGACGTTGCCGTCGGAATGGCTGCATCGCAGGGCAATTTTGAGCTGAATGTGTTCATGCCTGTCTGCATATACAACTTCCTTCAGTCGGTAAGGCTCCTCTCCGAGTCGATCATGTCCTTCAACAACAACTGCGCGGTCGGAATCAGGGCAAACCGCGAAAAGATGAGCTATAATCTGCACAACTCTCTCATGCTCGTCACCGCTCTCAACCCATATATCGGTTACGAGAACGCCGCAAAGACCGCAAAGAAGGCATACCGCGACAACATCTCACTCAGGGAGGCGTGCGTACAGCTCGGATTCCTGACCGAAGAAAAATTCGACGAGGTTTTCCATCCCGAAAAGATGGTCTGACATACGGATCCAGACCGGGGCGCCGCAGGTACTGGCGGCGACCCCGGAATGTACATTTTTACGAAAGGATATTTCCAGATGAAATACAGTTATTATCCCGGATGTACGCTGAAGACAAAGGCGAAGGAGCTTGACATATATGCAAGGCTTTCGGCGGAGGCTCTCGGGATCACACTGAACGAGCTGCCGGAATGGCAGTGCTGCGGCGGTGCATATACCTCCGCAAAGGACGAGATAGCGACAAAGCTCTCCTCCGTCCGCGCGGTCATGGCGGCTGAGAAGGAGGACGGCGTGCTTGTCACGCTGTGTTCCGCCTGCCACAACGTTCTCAAGCGCGTGAACGACGACATGAAGAACGACCCCGACTTTGCCTTCAAGGTCAACAACTACATGAAGCCCGAGGTTCCGTATGCGGGAGGGACAAGGGTAGTCCATTACCTTGAGCTTCTCCGCGACACCGTCGGCTTTGACAGGCTGGCGGAGAAGGTCGTGAAGCCGTTCACCGGGAGGAAGATCGCCGCTTATTACGGATGTCTTCTCCTCCGTCCCGGAAAGGTGCTGGCAATGGATGACCCCGAGAATCCGAAGATCATGGAGGACTTCATCCGTGCCATCGGCGGCGAG
>FR891131.1:38408-40855 GCA_000433515.1 Candidatus Colimorpha enterica
GGGGAGCCGGTAATATACCCGTACCGCAACGAGTGCTGCGGAGGCTATGTGACGCTTGAGGACAAGGCATTTGCCGCGAGGAAGAGCGGCGAGATAACGGACAGTGCAAGCGGATTCGGGGCTGAGCTTCTCATAACCGCCTGCCCGCTGTGCCTTTACAACCTGAACCGGGCTGACGGTCACGGCACGGAAGTGCACTATTTTACCGAGCTTCTTGCCGAGGCGCTCGGAGTTAAGGAGTAAGATGCTTTCATGAACAGAGAAAAAGAACAGATCCTCCGCATGAGCGGCGTCAACGTGCTCAAGTGCATGAGATGCGGCAAATGTTCCGCAACCTGTCCGTCCTACGACGAGATGGAATATCACCCTCACCAGTTTGTTTACATGGTCGAGAAGGGCGAGATCGGAAAGCTGATGAGCTCGCCGTCGGTTTATAAATGTCTTACCTGCTTTGCCTGCGTCGAGAGATGTCCGCGCGGAGTTGAGCCGGCAAAGATCATTGAGGCTGTGCGCCTTGAGGCGATAAGGAAGCAGGGAAACAATCACATGAAGCCCGATATGATCCCGGAGCTGCTTGACGAGGATCTGCCTCAGCAGGCTATCGTCACCGCCATGAGAAAATATGCGAAATGAAAGGACAGTCTGACAAATGCACAGAATAGGAGTTTTTGTCTGTCACTGCGGAACCAATATCGCAGGTACCGTCGATGTAAAAGCCGTTGCGGAAGCCCTCGGGCATGAACCGGGCGTTGTTTTCTCGACAGAGTACCAGTATATGTGCTCCGAAGCCGGACAGAATATCATAAAAAATGCCATCAGAGACAACAGCCTGAACGGTGTCGTCATCTGCTCGTGCTCACCGAGAATGCATGAGGCGACCTTCAGAAAGACTGCCGCTGCCGCAGGCCTCAACCCCTACATGGTCGAGATCGCGAACATCAGAGAGCAGGACTCGTGGATACATAAGGACATGAAGGCGGCAACCGAGAAGGCAATAATCCTCGGACGCGCCGCCATTGCAAAGGTCAGCCTCAATGCCCCCCTCACCCCCGGCGAAAGCCCGGTCGTGAAGCGTGCGCTTGTTATCGGCGGAGGTATCGCCGGTATCCAGACGGCGCTTGACATTGCCGACGCGGGATTTGAGGTCGATATCGTCGAAAAAGAGCCGACAATCGGCGGAAAGATGACTCAGCTTGACAAGACCTTCCCGACGCTCGACTGCGCAGCCTGCATTCTGACCCCGAAAATGGTCGACTGCGCGCAGAACGAGAAGATAAAGATATATTCGTACAGCGAGGTTTCGGCGGTTAAGGGATTTGTCGGAAACTTCTCGGTCACGATAAAGAGAAAAGCAAGATTTGTTGACGAGCTTAAATGTACCGGATGCGGAGCCTGCACCGAAAAGTGCCCGCAGAAGAAGGTGCCGAACGCTTTCAACCTCGGGCTTGACAACCGCCGCGCGATCTATATTCCGTTTGCCCAGGCAGTGCCGAAGGTTGCGGTCATCGATTCCGATTACTGCAACATGCTGAAGAACGGCAAGTGCGGAGTCTGCGCAAAGGTATGCGGAGCGGGAGCTATCGATTACAAACAGCAGGACACCTTTGTTGAGGAAAAATACGGCGCGATCGTTGTTGCGACCGGCTTCAACCCGATAAAGCTCGACGCTTACGAGGAATATGCTTATTCCCAGAGCAAGGACGTTGTCACCTCCCTTGAGCTTGAAAGACTTATGAACGCGGCAGGTCCGAACGGCGGAACGCTTCTCCGTCCCTCCGACAAGACCCACCCGCACACCATCGTGTTTGTTCAGTGCGTCGGTTCGCGCTGCGACGACAGCAGGGGAAAGGGTTATTGCTCCAAGATCTGCTGTATGTACACCGCAAAGCACGCGATGCTCATCCGCGAGAAGTACCCGGACACCGACGTTTACGTGTTCTACATCGACGTGCGTACTCCCGGAAAGAACTTTGATGAGTTCTACCGCCGCGCGGTCGAGGAATACGGCGTGCATTACATCAAGGGCATGGTCGGCAAGGTCGCTCCACAGCCCGACGGCAAGCTGAGAGTTCAGGCATCCGACCTCATTGCCGGCGAACAGCTGAAGATCGACGCAGACATGGTCGTTCTTGCCGCTGCCATCGAGCCGGACAAAACGGCAAGAAGCCTTGCGACCATGCTTACCGCAAGCATGGACACAAACGATTTCTTCACCGAGGCTCATCCGAAGCTCCGTCCCGTCGAAAGCCCGACGGCGGGTATCTATCTCTCCGGTGTATGCCAGGGACCGAAGGATATCCCCGAAACGGTTTCTCAGGCAGGAGCGGCGGCATCGAAGGTCATCGGACTGCTGGCGAAGGATAAGCTCACCTGCAACCCCTGCGTTGCGCATTCCGACGAGATGCTCTGCAACGGCTGCTCTTCCTGCGAGAAGGTCTGCCCCTACG
>FR891132.1:0-643 GCA_000433515.1 Candidatus Colimorpha enterica
CAGTCCGCGCTCTGACCTGTCCGCATTGTGCGGCCTGTACTGAATCCTTCCCGCTGATACCCCATGCGGTTGTGGTGTCTCTCCCCACAGCGGGGGTCAAGGGGGCATCCCCCTTGCAGCTCTTTCTTTCCCCCGTTTTTCTTTCTCCGGAGAAAGAAAAACGGATAGGCACTGACGCAGTCGGATAACCTCTGTCGCCAAATCAAAACCAACATCCCCTGAAAGGCACCACCATGTACGAACACATCCTCTCCCTCCTCCCCCCGCAGGCTGCCGATGCCGTCAGGGGATTCGGGGAAAACAATATCTGCGAGATACGGCTCAGAGCCGGACGTCCTGTCGCGGTCACGACCCCTGCGGCAAATGTCGTGCTGAAAGCCGTCTGTTCCGCCAGGGAAATAGCCGCAACGGTTGACAGAATGTGCGGCGGCTCGCTCCACGCATATGAGGAGACGATAAAAAACGGCTACATCCCCCTCCCCGGAGGCTGCCGTGCCGGTGTCTGCGGAACGCTTTCCGGCGCGGGGATATCCGATATCACCTCGCTGTGCATAAGACTTCCGCGCGACGCAAAGGGTGCGGGAATGTCGCTCTGCCGGAGAATAGTGCAGACCGGCTGCGGGATGCTTATCTACTCCCCGCC
>FR891132.1:732-1952 GCA_000433515.1 Candidatus Colimorpha enterica
CACCGCCGTACCTGAAAAGGGTCGCCGTCATCGACAGCCGGAGAGAGATTTTCCGCGAGGAGGCTTTCTCCCGCTCGTTTGCCGATATCTACTCCGGTTACCCGAAGGCGGCAGGAACCGAGCTTGCGGTAAGGACAATGTCGCCCCAGTACATAATCTGCGACGAGCTCGGAGCCGAGGAGGCGGAGAGCGTGCTTGCGGCTCAGAACTGCGGCGTCCCGCTTATCGCGACGGCGCACGCGTCATCCCTTGAGGGGCTGATGAAAAGAGAGGCGTTCGTGAAGCTGCACCGCGCCGGGGTGTTCGGCACATACGTCGGCATACGCAGGATGGGCGCGGGCTACGGATTTGATATCACGGAAGGGCAGGCGGTCGCAATATGATGCGTGTACTCGGAATAATCCTGATCTGCACGGCGGCGGGCGGGTCGGGGATGCTTTACGCCGCGTCGCTTAACCGGGAATACGAAAAGCTCCTCGGCTTCATCCGCCTCATCCGCTTCATCGGGACAAGGATAGAGTGCTTCAGCCAGCCGCTTATGACCGTGTATGCCGATTTTTCCGACCCTGCGCTTGATTCCTGCGGCTTTACAGGTGCTTTGCGCGAGGACGGCTTCACCACGGCGCTCTGCCGCTGTCGGGATGAGCTGTGCCTTGACGACGCGGTTTTCGGCATTCTGAGCGAATTCGGCGACGGCCTTGGCAAGAGCTTTTCCGACGACCAGGTGAAGCACTGCGCAAGATACGCCGATATGCTTTCGGAAAGGGCATCGGAGCTTGAAAAAACGCTTCCCGGAAGAAAAAAGACGGCGGTCGCGGTCTCGGCATCGCTTGCCGTCATGGCGGCGGTCATTCTGCTGTGAACGAGGTAATGTACCGTTATGGATATAAGCCTGATACTCAGGGCGGCGGGCGTGGGACTTATCGTCAGCGTCATCTGCCAGATCTTAAGCAAATCCGGGCGCGACGAGCAGGCAATGCTTGTTTCGGTCGCCGGGGCGGTTATCGTGTTCCTGATGCTGGTGCGCGAGCTGGGGACCCTCATCGACACGATAAGAAAGATATTTTCGCTGTGAACGCGGTGATACAGATATGCGGGGTCGCCGTCATCTCTGCGGTGCTTGCCTCGTTGCTGAAAAGAATGAAGCCGGGGGCGGGAGTGCCGGTGTCGCTTGCGGCGGTGATATTCCTGTCGCTTCTTGCGGTGAAAAAATACGGCGG
>FR891132.1:2012-3419 GCA_000433515.1 Candidatus Colimorpha enterica
AAAAGCGGAATGAGCGGCTGTGCGGAGCTTATGATACGATCCCTCGGAATCGGCATTACGGTAAAGATCGCCTCCGACGTCTGCCGCGACTGCGGAGAAGAGGGCATCGCCGGAGCTGTCGAGCTTGCCGGAAAGCTGGGGATACTGCTCCTCTGCATCCCTCAGGCTGTCGGACTGCTTGACGCGGCGGCGGGGCTTATGTCATGAGGCGGGCTCTGCTTGTCATCGCCGCGCTGATCCTTCTTCTGCCGCTTCGTACCGGGGCGGAGGGAGTGTCGGATATGTACGGCGCGCTCCCCGACGGGGTGAAGGACTCGCTTCCCGACCGGCTTGAGAACGACATTTCCGAAAACGGAGAGAGCGCGGTCGCCTCCCTCGGAGCGGAATATATCGCGTCTCTTGCCGCATCGGCGCTGAAAGCCGCATTTGCATATTCCGTGAAGCCGCTTGCGGCGGTTATCGGGGTGCTGCTGCTCTCCGCACTCCTCAACAGTGCAGGAGCGGCGGCTGCGGGAGGGGAGGCTGTCGCACTGTCGTCTGCCGTTTCGGTGACCGTCACGCTTTTCGGGGCGATAACGCCGCTTTTTAAGCTGACCTCGGACACGCTGTCGGGCATCGGACTGATAATGAAGGGCATTCTCCCGGTCATGACGGGGATTTACGCGATGTCGGGGAACATAACCGCGGCGTCGGTCAATTCAACGTGGCTGATGCTTCTGCTCACATTTCTTGAGACGCTGACGGAGAGCCTGCTCATGCCGCTTCTCTGCACCTGCACCGGTTTCATCGCGGTGACAACGCTGTCCCGGTTCACCGGCGCTCCCGACATGAGCGGGGTGAGCGGTGAGCTGAAAAAGGCACTGACCTTCCTGCTTGCCGCCGCCGGAACAGTGTTCACGACCGTCATGGCACATCAGACCGCTCTTGCGAAAAGCGCAGACAGCGTGGCTTTACGGAGCCTGAAATTCGCCTCCGGAAACATGATCCCGGTCATCGGCGGCGCCCTCGGAGAGGCGGCGGACGGGTATCTTGCCGGGGTGTCGCTGATACGCTCGGCATCCGGGACGCTTGCGGCGGCGGCTGGGATATCGTATGTCCTGCCGGCACTGCTGAAGATCGCCGTCCTGCGCGCAGGGCTTTCGGCTGTCGCCGCCGGAGCGGAGATCATGGGGCGCGGAAAAGAGGCTGCGGTCGTCAGGGAGGCCGGAGAGGTCCTCGGAATTGCCGTCGCGCTGATATGCACGGCATCGGTGCTGTCGGTGATCGCCGTCGGTGTCTTTGCCGGTTCGCTTCCGGGAGGCTGAGATGAGGGATATACTCTATGCCGTCATGACCGTGTCGCTCTGCGCCGGGATAGTCTGTTTCCTGTCCCCGGAGGGAAAGAACGGCGGGCTGAAGCGCCAGATC
>FR891133.1:0-1378 GCA_000433515.1 Candidatus Colimorpha enterica
GGGGCTCTGCCCCTGACCCCGCTCCCTTTTTTTAAAAGAAAGGGAGGGAAAGAAGAATCAAAAAAAACAGAAAATATAAATTGTCTCAATGGGGAAGAAAAGTTGACAGGTGTTGACACAGTCCGGGCAATTCAGTTCCCGCCCTTCTTCACTGCGGCGGCGGCTCCGGCTATCACCATCAGCCCGCCGAACACCTTTCTCAGTATCGCGGCATCAACCTCCGATGCAAGGATCGAGCCGAGAACCGCGCAAACCGCTCCCGGAACGGCAAGGGACAGTATCCTTCGGAAATCGAGTCTTCGTTTTTTCAGGTTGACAACAATCGCGGGGAGTGCGGAGGAGAGGAAAAACAGAAGATTTATGCCCTGAGCCTCAAGCTGGGGCATTTCTCTTGCAAGGGTGAGATAAATGACGAGCAGTCCTCCTCCGCCGACTCCCATCCCGGCGAGGGCGGCGGTGAAGAATGCCGCGGCGATATCGGGAAAGAACACGGCGTCACTTCTTCCGGCGGAGGAACAGCCTTGAAAGCGCCCTGCCGTTGAAGGGGATGAGCGGATAGAGATACGACCGGGAGCCGTCCACCGTCCGGTTGAGGGCGATGAGAAGCACCGCCGCCGCAAGTCCGAGCGCAAATCCCCACCAGCCGAGAAACTCCGACGCGACAAGCAGGAATATCCGCAGGAATTTGACCGCGTAGCCAAGCTCATAGCTCTGCTGGGTGAACGACGCGATTGCGACTATCGCCATATACAGTATTGTCTGAGGCGAAAACCAGTCTGCCTGCACCGCATAATCGCCGAGGATAAGCCCTCCGACCACCGACAGAGAGTTGCTGAGCATACTCGGCGTATTGAGCGAGGCGAGCTTCAGCCCGTCTATCATGAACTCGGCTATAAGAAGCTGAAAAAGAAGCGGTACGGCGGCAGGCTCGTTGATTTTGATAAAGGACAGCCAGTCCGGAAGGCTGTCCGGGGTCTTTACAAGCAGATACCACATCGGCGTCAGGACAAGCGCGAGAAAGAAGATAAGCATCCGGGTGATCCGCAGGTAGCTCCCGACGACCGGGGGAAAATAGTAATCGTCTGTCTCCTGAAGGAAATCGAAAATCGAGGTCGGCAGGAACATGACCTGCGGGGAGTTGTCGCAGATGACGGTGACGCTTCCCTCCTCAAGCATTGCCGCGGCGGCATCGGGACGCTCGGTATAGCGGATCTTCGGGAAGGGGTTGTACCAGCCGGTCTTTATCAGGCACTCTGCAAGGCTCTGCTGGGACATATTGAGCGACTCGGTCTTAAGCGACGACAGCTTTTTGCGGAGAGCGGAAACCAGCCTGTCCGGGGCTTTCCCGTCAACATAGCACATTACAACGTCGCACTGT
>FR891133.1:1455-7918 GCA_000433515.1 Candidatus Colimorpha enterica
GAGTCTGCGGCGGATGAGCGCGGTTTTTCTGACAAGCGATTCGCCGAAGCCGTCGCGCGGACCGCGGAGCACCTTGTCGTTCTCCGGCTCGTCCACCGAACGGAGGGGATATGACTTGATATCGATGACCGCAGCCTTATCCGCGCCCTCAACCGCAAGCACTCCCCGCCCGGATATCACCGCAGAGGTAAGCACCGCGATGTCGTCAGTCAGCGTCACATCGGGATGCGGAAGAGAATCCATACAGATCTTCGGGCTGTCGGCAAGCACCGCAAAGCGTATCATTTTCTCTGCCGCTTCCCCGTCGCAAAGCCCGGCGACGGAATAAAATGACGCCTGTGCGCTTCCCCGCGCGGCGGAAAACTCTCTTTTTGTGACGTCAAAGCTCCTCCCGACGCCGAGCGCCGCGTCAAGCCGGGCGATGATCTCTCTGTATTCCACGTTTGCCTCCGTTTTTTGCAGCAGCTTTACAGTGAGTATCTGCATTCCGGCGGATATTTATCCCGAAAAAGCGAAAGAACCGGCAGAACGGTGATTTACAGCCGATTGACCGAAACAAACTGCTCTCTGTTGCCGTATGTATTGCAATAATTCTCTTGCAAACCGTCGGGATAAATGGTATAATTGTTCCCGGTATATTCCGGCGGTTCCGGATATGCCGAGTCTTATTTCCGGGAGAAAAAATATGATCGGATTATACAGTGAAAAATCCCCGAGTTCGTCGCGCATGGGGCGTGACGTCATGTTTGCCGACAGGGAGAATCTCTGGCAGTATGAGGGGCATATAAATGATGTTTTCGGCTTCGTGAACGAGCGGCAGATCTGTCGTCCGGAGCTTTGGGAGAGGTTTGTGCTTCAGTTCCGCACACATCCCGATTCCGACGGCGGCTGGAGAGGCGAATTCTGGGGCAAGATGATGCGCGGAGCCTGCTTTGTTTACCGCGCGACAAAGAACAAAGAGCTTTACTCCGTGCTTGAAAAGACCGTCTGCGACATGATGGACAGCGCGGATGAGAACGGCAGGATAAGCTCGTATTCTGTTGAGCGCGAGTTCCGGTCGTGGGATATGTGGTGCCGGAAGTACGTCATGCTCGGCATGGAGTATTTTTATGAGATCTGCGATGATGAGGCTCTCCGCGGCAGGATTTTGTCCTCTCTCTGCGGTCAGCTTGACTATATAATCTCAAAGGTCGGGAGAAAAGAGGACGGAAAGACCCCGATATGCGAGACGAGCGACTACTGGCGCGGGCTGAATTCCTCGTCTGTGCTTGAGCCGGTAATGAAGCTCTACAACATGACCGGAGAAAAAAGATACCTTGATTTCGGCGGTTATATCGCGGAGTGCGGCGGAACGTCGGTCGAGAACCTCTTTGACCTTGCGCTGAACGACAAAATGATGCCGTATCAGTACCCTGTTACAAAGGCTTACGAAATGATCTCCTGCTTCGAGGGTGTGCTTGAGTATTACCGTGTGACCGGCGACGAAAAGTACCGCACCGCCGTTGTCAACATCGGAAAGCGTGTGCTTGAGACCGATTTCACGGTCATCGGAAGCGGCGGATGCACCGGGGAGCAGTTTGACCATTCTTTCGTGCGGCAGGCGAACACCACAAACAGCCGCGTCAAGCAGGAGACCTGCGTGACGGTCACATACATGAAATTCTTCCTTCAGCTTCTGCTTGTGACCGGCGACCCGGTTTACGCTGACGCTTTTGAAAGAGCATATTACAACGCCTACGAGGGCGCTCTCAACACCGGGTGGGCATTCGATGCCGACGACACGAGAATATACGACACGTGGGTGAAGGAGCCCGTCCCGTTTGACAGCTACAGTCCGCTCACCGCCGGAAAGCGCGGAAACAACGTCGGCGGACTTATGAACATCTGCGGAGACAGGTATTACGGCTGCTGCGCCTGCATAGGCTCTGCCGGAATCGGTCTTGTGCCGGAGATGCAGGTGCTGACATATGAAAACGGGCTTGCGCTGAACCTTTTCCTGCCGGGAGAGGTCACGACCCGCACGCCGTCCGGAAACAGGGTGCGCATTGTCACAGAGACCGGCTATCCGGTGTCAGGGAAGGTGAAGCTCACGCTTTATCCCGGAGCGGCGGAGAAATTTGAGCTGTCGGTGAGAAATCCCGGCTGGAGCAGGAACACGTGTGTGTTGCTGAACGGCGAAAGCACCGATGCCGCTTCCGGCTACATCCGCATTTCCCGCGAATGGAAGTCCGGAGACACCGTTGAGCTTGACCTTGATATGAGGATAAGAACCGAGCGCCCGACGCCCTACGGTCATCAGATACTTATGACCAAGGTCGATTGGGGTCACAATTACATTCTTCCGGTATACGACGAGGAAGACCCGGCGGCAAAGTATCACATCGCGCTTCTCCGCGGTCCGGTCGTGCTTGCGCAGGACAGCCGCCTCGGAAGCGAGATCGACGGCGCGGTTCAGATCGCCGTTGACAGCGAGGGCTATGCGGAAGGGAGACTTACCGCGGACATCCCGTTCCCGCACGCCGTCGGTGCAGAGATCCTGCTCTCCGACGGAAGCTATATGAAAACCGTCGATTACGGCTCCGCAGGAAAACTGTGGACAAACAAGAGCCGTGTTGCGGCATGGATCCTGACAAAGGACTGCGCGGGAGAATAAGACTTAATCTTAATAAACGCACAGCAAAGGGCTGTTAAAAAACCGGTGTTTTTTAACAGCCCTCAAAATTTCCGGTAATGTACAAAAGTCTTTTGCCCATATAAATCCGGAGCGGCTCATGCCATGGTTTCAAGCATTTTCAGAGTAACCTCATAGTCTGTCGGCAAACCGTTCTCAAACCTCCGGCTCTCCTCCGACATATATTCCGCCATGCGGTGCACCTCGTTGCCGAGAGAACCGGCGACGTGCGGAGAGAGAAACACGTTTTTCATGTTATAAAACGGCGAGTCGGCAGCCGGCGGTTCCGGTTCGGTTACGTCAAGCACTGCCGCACGCGTCGGAACCTCTGTCAGCGCCTTTATAAGATCATTTTCGACCACCTGTGCGCCGCGCCCGGTGTTTATAAAGGTCGCGCAGGGCTTCATCAGCGAGAACAGGTCGTAATTCAGCATCCCGACCGTCTGCGCGTTGTTGGCGAGATGGTTTGAGATCACATCGCTCCCGGAAAACAGTGTCGGAAGGTCACAGAGGGTCACTCCAAGCTCCTTCGCCTTCTCTTCCGGAAGAAACGGATCGAAAACAAGGATATTTATATGCTCAAGCACGGCGCGGATACGCTCAATCACCATTTTTCCTATCATCCCGGCACCGATTATTCCGACGGTGGCATCATAGTTGCCGGGAAGCCCGTAGATATCCGGGCGGTTATCCCATAGCGGACCGCTGCCCGGCGTGTGAAGGCGGCGGTAATAGCCGGTATTGGCAAGTATGATCTGCGCAAGAGTATATTCCGCGACGGGAACTCCGTTCGCCGCCCATGCGCTGAATACCTTTATTCCCTGATTCAGAAACTCCCGCGCAAAATCCTGAACCGACCCGGCGGCATAGAACACCGCCTCGGCTTTCGGGAAATACCGCCTCACCTCATCCTCCGTAAAGACCGGCATTGCCCATGTCGAGAAGAGATATTCCGCCTCCGAAGCCGATTCCGGGGCTTCGGCAAGCATTTCCTTTGACAGAACCCTGCCGCCGCAGACAAATTCGTAACGCGCCGCAAGCTCCTCCTTTGTTTTTCCGGAATAGACCCAGTCAACAACGTTTTGCTGACCTAGATACGCTGATTTTTTCATATACCGCATATCCCCCTTCATCATAGTTCCTGTTATGCCACGGGATTGATGTTAACCCATGTCCGACGGCTTACGCGCCCGGCTCCCGGCGCACAAGAAACAGCATTCTTTTTGCCGGAACCTCAAAACGTTTGCCGCATTCTCCGGTCTCTCGGTTCTGCCACAGGTCGCGTGTTTCAAGCATATACGGTTCGTCCGCCATATTCGACACAACAATATAATCTCCGGTGTTGGTAAACTGCGTAATATACACCGTCTCCGGGATCGGTGAAAGAACCGCGGCGGTTTCACGGATTTCCATATGAACCACCGATTCATCTTCAACCATCGGCTTATACAGACGAAGGTAACGGCTCCACACGGTATACTCGTCGGGATCATCGGGAATCTGCGACCATTCGCTGTAAACATAAGGACCGTCGGGGTGCTTTTCGGCATAATCGCGCACCCGCCTGAAGTACTGATAAAGGCGGTCCCGATCAGTCGTTTTATACTGCTTTACTCCCGGCACATCAATGCATTTTCCCATTGTCGGACGGCCGTGCGTGAGAAGAGGAAACTGAACGAACGGAATTGTCATGGCAAAAAACAGCTCCGGGTCAAACCGCTCCTGCCCGTGCTTTGTAAGTCTTGGCTTATCCGGGCACGGGACGACGTACGGCTCATACATTTTTCCTTTTCCGCAGTCGACCGAATACTCTCCTTCGCCGATCCAGAGATAATCATAGTATTTACCTCGGACAAATCCGCGCGTATTGCCGCCGACGTGCAGTTTATAGATGCCGCCTCTGTCCTTTACTCCGCTGTATATCATATGTATCAGGTCTTCCGCTTCCGGATCATAGCAATCGACAGGTTCAATATCGCAGTTGCGTCGGTTTTCCGGTACGGAAAGCATATGGCTCAGATCCCAGTCGTATCCCCAGTCATTATAGATTCCGTCAAAATCATATGTATCAAGAATCCCGAAGGTTTTGGGGAGTATAAAATCCCGCCAGTACTCGCTCCCCGCCCATCCGAGACGGTACTTATAGTGCATATCCACACAGCCGTTGAAGCTGCGGGAAAAACGCTCCTGATAGTATTTTGAGCCCTCATGTATGTAGCTTGATGAACAGTAGGGTATAATTTTCAGACCGAAGCTGTGACACAGGTCGATAAAACGGTTCATTCCTTCATGGTCGCAGCTGTGCCATTTATCGGATCCGTATTTTTCGATGGTGTCGTTCCATTCCTCATGCACCTGTATCAGTCCGACACCGTTCTCGGCATAAGACTTAAGAAGCTTATAATCATATTCCGTGGGGGTGATACTCATAAGAGCCGGATAATCACCGAGATAATATGTCACCTGCCCGGGAAGATAATCGTGAATGCGCCAGTCCCGGGTACACTTTTTTGTGTCTTCGGTTACGCGGCGAAGATTTTCTATCCTTGCGCGGTGCTGTTCAAGCGTCAGTTGTTTCATGGTATTGCTCCCGGTATAATCAAGTTGTTTGCCCGTGCAATCCGTTCAATGCCTGCGTCAGTCTCCGAGGCATTGATGCAGATAGCTGCACATGTGTATAAATATGATACCATGCCTGACCGCAGAAGTAAATAGAAAAACACATTTAAATCGGCAACTTTTCTCTTTTTGTTGCCGTTTTGTCCGGCAGGTATGGTTGATTTTTGCCTCGGATTATATTATAATAGATACGACCGCAACAAAAAACGGAGATCATGCCGACATGAAACGAGCCGATTCAATATTCAGCGAACTGCAAAGCACCATACCGGCTGGAGAATACGGTCCTTCCGGAAGTACCTTTATAACCGTGAGAGAACTTGCGCGGAAATATTCCTGCTCTCTTCACTGCGCGCTTGACGTTTTCGACAGGCTTCTTGACGGGTGCCTCATCCTCAGCATCGGAAAGCGCAGCTATGTGACAACCGGACCGTGCGGCAGCCGGACGCCCCTCGGAAAGTTTTTGTCGGAAAGTCAGCGTGATATGCTCGGAATACTGCTTCAGGACAGCAGCAATCCGTTTTTCGGCTCTCTCATCAGACATCTTTACACCGTTGCCGCGGGAAACCGGTATCAGCTGATCGTTTCCTGCACCGGCGGCTCTCCGGAGCGGGAAAGGGAGATACTTGATCTGTTTCTGAAGCTGGGATGCAGAGGAGTGTTCAGCTGTGTTCCGGTTTCAAAGCAGCAGGAGCCTCTCTTCCGGAACTATCCCCTTCCCCTCGTGACGCTTGCCGAGGAATCGCACCTGCCGAATACCGATGTGATACTTGTCAACAACTACACGGCGGGGAGGCAGATAGCAAAGCATCTAATGAAGTGCGGCTGCCGTTCCTTTGCCTATGTCACCGAGGCGGACTATATCGAATCCGACCGGCGCTTAAAGGGCTTCCGCGATTATCTGCACGAAAACGGCTCGGAGCTTAACGACGAAAACATCTTCGTCGTAACGCAGCCGGACAGCGGCATAATTTCGCGGGAGATCGGGTGGTTCACAACGAACCTGCTTAACCGGACAAGACAGCTCGGCATTCCGTTGCCGCTCGGCATTTTCTGCGTACACGACCTGCTTGCGGTCGAAACGTCGCGTGCCGTCAAGAGGTACCGTCCGGCAAAATATAAGCCGTTCTGTATTCCGGACGATGTAATGATAGCCGGGTTTGACGATCTTCC
>FR891133.1:8003-11366 GCA_000433515.1 Candidatus Colimorpha enterica
AGACCGCCTTCGGGGTTATGACCGACTACATTACAAATCCCGACCATGTTCCGAAGCAGTATGAAATAAGCTCATCACTCATAATCCGCGAAAGCACATCGCAGAGCAGTGTTTTCTCAAATATCACCGGAATAAACGGGTAATGGCGTCAGATTCCGCCGTGTGTTTTCCGTTTGTCAGAGCGGCAGCTTTGCCTGCAGCCTTTTTTGCCGCAAAAAGCACCCGGCCCTTCGGCTGAGTGCTTTTTGCGTTTATTGGTTACTCTGACGGATTCAGACCTGCTTTTTGCGCTTCAGCAAAACGTAGCCCATGCCTGCAAGCAAGCCGGCAACTCCTGCTGCGGCTCCCGCCATGGTTTTCAGTGCCTGCACCTCTTCTTTGCTGACGGGAATGCTTCCTGCCTTGTGCGTACTGCCGTCCGTGAACGTTACGGTAATGTTGCCGTCTTTATCGACCGTCACGGCAGAAATGCCGACACCGTCTTTTCCGTCGCGGCCGTCAGAACCTTGATGCCGTCTTTACCGGCTTCTCCGGCAGCACCCCTCAGCTCGTCAAGAGCCACAAGGTCGTGCCAGTCGGTTTCGCCGCTGTATTTCCACTGGATCGCCGTGCCGTTGTTCCGCACCTCCGGCAGTGCGGGTTCGTTTTTTGCCGCCTTGCCGCATCCTGCAAACAGGATGCAAAGTGCCGAAAGTGTACCTGCGAGTAGTTTTTTCTTGATTTCATATTCGTTCCTCCGCCTCGGAATTGTTGTTGCGGCGGATTTTCGCACCGCTGCCCACGCCGTGAATGGACAACGGCTGACCGGCTTATGCTTGGTTTGCTTTGTATTTATCCACAAACAGGGCAACTCCCTGCTTTAAAACCTCCATCTGGGTTTTCAGGTAGTATTCGTCCTCAAACATCGCGTAGTGAACGCAGGCGCGGACGAATATTAAGATCAGCGGCGTGATTACCGTGTACGGAATTCCGATCTTCGGCTCCAGCCGCTTGGCATACTCGGTATAGCGCTCGTTGACGCCCTCAAAAAACTTCTTGCCGTGCTCTATATATTTCGGGTGTGTGTATACCTGATACATCAGCCGATACTTCTTGCCGTGCTCCCGTGCCGTCCAATACGGGACCTCCATCACAAACCTGACAACATCCTTCGGGTCGGTGGGTGCCTTCTCCATGAACTCGTCCTCGACCTTTTCCATACAGTAGGCTGTGGACTGAATTATCAGATCGTCAAGATTATCAAAATACAGATAGAGATTTCCGGGCGTACACCCGCACGCCTTTGCCAGTGCTTTCATGCCGGTTCCGGTCAATCCGTTTTCGGCATAGCATTCAAAGCATTTCTCCATCCATTCCGCCTTTTTTGCGTTGTGCTGTTCCTGTCTCAGTCCTGTCACAGTTATTTTCTCCTTTGTAACAATGAACATTCATTCATATTGACATCATATCACAGCCGGGAACAAAAAGCAATAGAAAATTATCTTTTCCGGGCAGAAAAACAAAGGCGGGATAATTGATTTCCCGGCTTTTTTCCTGGCTTTTTTCCCGCCCGGACAGCAGGGCATTTTCCGCCCGAAAAATTCCTCCGGAAAATTTTCCGAAATGGGTTGACATCCTCGGAAAAATGTAGTATTATACCCAGAGCAAAAATCAACCGGGCTGAAATGTCCGGAAAACCGCGACTGTAAGGTGCCATCCCCGGCGCCCCAAAGGAGATGATTTTCATGTTACCGCTCGAAACACCGACCCCGGAAATACTTTCGGCAATGAAGGAAAAGGGTATTTCCGAAGACTCAGTTTACGCGCTCGTCTCTCTTGACCTGCACGTTGACGGAAACTACGGCGAAAGCTGGCTCATCGCGGACAGAGAAAGCATGACCCTTCACTGCTTCTCGTCCCACGGTCACGTCTCCGAGGATGAAAAATATCCGCGCGACAAAAAAACTCCCCCTGCCGTGTTCGATTATCACACCGCTTACGACATGAGGGAATGCTGCGGCTGGTATGTTGACAACTTCGTTTCGTCAAACCGGTTCCTTGCAAGGAAGGGGGCACCGTTCGTCCCCGATCCGGAGCTTGACGAAAAAGAGAACCGCGAGCGCGAGACGGCTTACGGCAGCAGCCTTGAGACATTTGTCATCGCATTCTGTACCAACGCAAAGAAAAAGCGCCTTTTCGCCTTCATCGACATCATAGAAAGGCTTCAGCAGGGCGAGATACTGAATGACGACGACCCGCTTTTCGATCAGTTCAACCTGAAATGCCCCAAGTGCGGCAGGGTATACAAGGATCAGGAGCGGAAAATATGCGAGTACTGCTCGAACAACTCGGCGGTATTCAGAAGGCTCGTCGGCTACTGTGCCGACTACAAGGGGCTTATGATCACGGTGATCGTCTGTATGCTCCTGACCTCCGGGATATCGCTCATTACGCCGATTCTCAACGGTAAGGTGCTGTTCGACCAAGTCATAACCCCGCCGAACGCCGACGGGACGCTGGGACAGCTGCACGGGCGCGGATGGGTCTTCGGCGTTGTCGGGATCATCTTCGGCACGGCACTGCTGTCGCTGCTTATAAACATAATACAGAACCGGGCGAACCACAGGCTCTCAGCCCGCGTCACGCAGAGAATGAAGATGGACGTCTTCACCGCGCTTCAGACAATGTCGCTGTCGTACTTCAGCAAAAATCCGACGGGGCGTCTTGTCCACCACGTCAACAACGATGCGGCAAAGGTGCGGCAGTTCTTCATCGACGGCGTACCGAACCTTGTCATAAACTCGCTCAATTTCATCGGGCTTACGGTACTGCTTTTCGGGATGAACGCAAAGCTGACGCTTATCGTCTTTATCCCGGTGCCGATAATCGTTCTGATCTTCCGGTTTGCTCTCCCCAGACTGTGGAATTCCTTTACGAAGCAGTGGAAGAGAAACGCGGACCTGAATTCCATGCTGAACGACTCACTGTCCGGCGTGCGGGTGGTCAAGGCATTCGCCAAGGAGACCGACGAGACGCACAGGTTCCGTTTCTTCACGCAGAGATGCATGGACACGTCGCTTGTCTGCAATAAAATCCATCTGTCGATATTCCCGGTCATTTCCCTGCTCATTGCCATGTCGAGCAAGGCGATATGGGGCTTCGGCGGCATTGAGGTCATGGGAAACCGCATGACCTACGGTGAATTCACCACATATTTCGGATATCTCGGAATGATATTCGGACCGCTTAATTTCTTCACCAACTTCACCAACCTCATGACCGACGTCATAAACTCGGCTCAGAGGATGTTCGGGATAATGGACACGGTGCCGGAGATATGTGACTCCCCCGACGCAGTGACGATCGATCCGCTCCGCGGCGAGG
>FR891133.1:11433-19976 GCA_000433515.1 Candidatus Colimorpha enterica
ACTGAAGGATGTCAGCTTTAAGATAGAAGCCGGTCAGCACGTCGGGCTTGTCGGTCACACCGGCTCCGGAAAGAGCACCATCGCAAACCTGATAACCCGGCTTTACGACGTCATCTCCGGTTCGGTCCTCATCGACGGGGTCAACGTTAAGGAGCTTTCGTCGGAGTCGCTGAGAAAGGGCATCGCCATAGTCTCGCAGGAGATATTCCTCTTCCGCGGGACGATAGCCGACAACATCCGGTACGCAAAGCCGGATGCCACCATCGGAGAGGTCATGGAGGCGGCAAAGGCGGCAAACGCCCACGACTTCATAATGTCGTTGCCTGACGGCTACGAAACTGTCGTCGGGATCGGAAGCCGGTCGCTCTCCGGCGGCGAAAAGCAGAGGATATCGATAGCCCGCGCGCTGCTGCTCGACCCGCCGATACTCATTCTTGACGAGGCGACGGCGGCAATGGACACCGAAACCGAGCGGCAGATACAGTACGCTCTCGAGCGCCTCGGAAAAGGACGCACGACAATCTCAATAGCCCACCGTCTCTCCACCCTCCGCGACTGCGACTTCCTTATGGTCGTTGACAACGGCTGCGTGACCGAGATGGGAACCCACAGCGAGCTTATCGAAAAGCACGGAACCTACTACCGGCTTTACAGGCTTCAGGCAGAATCGATGAAGCGCGTGCTTCAGGGAATGTAAAGGAGGACCGACATGGAAAACCTTAAAACCGAAAAGAAAAAAGACGAACTTCTTGACGACGACATCCCCGCACTTGACGACAGACGCGAATCGGTGCCGCTTACGCAGGACAACGCGGTGTTCACGAAATCGGCGGGCGGACTTATCTCCCTTGACCTTACGCATGAGGACGGGGAGCACGAGCTTTTCGAGCGCGTTGCCGTTTTCCGCGCCTTCCCGATAACCGCACCCGACGAATTCCTGTCGGTAAGAGAGGTCAGCGTCATAAAGAACGAGCGCGGTCAGGAGATCGGCATGATAAGATATATGTCCGACTTCGACGAGTCGACCCAGCACCTCTTTCTTGAGGAGCTTGACAGGCGGTACTTCACCCCGGAAATAAAGAAGATAAACTCCGTGAAGGAAAAGTTCGGCTATTCCTACTGGGACTGCGACACAACGGCGGGACACACCGTTTTCGTGCTGAACAACCCCTTCAGCAACATAAGAACGCTTATCGACGGCAGGGTGTTCATCAACGACATCGACGGAAACTGCTTCTCCGTCCCCGAGCCGAAAAAGCTCGATCCCGCAAGCTACCGGAAGATCGAGATATACCTCTGACGGCGGAAAAAGCCGAAAGGAAAAGCCATGAAACTTATGTACGGGCTTCCCGACGCCGACAGGCACGCGCTTGAGGCGGTATGCGGAAGCGAAAAGCTCATGTACTGTGTTCCGTTCAACATAGAGGGCGACAGGTTCGTCCGGGGTTATCTTGCGATAACCGACAAAAGGATATACAAGCTCCTTGACGGCGAGGTGCTTCTGACCGTTAACATCGAGGGCTCCGACGATTTCCGGGTGGAGGTCATGTACGGCAGCTGCGGCTTCTATGTCCGCACCGACGGAGTGTCGCGCCTTGTCTGCCGGTTCATCTCGGGCAGAAACCTTGCAAGATACTCGGTGATAGTCCGCGCCTGCGAGATACTTGCCGAGACGCACAATACCACCCCGGTCACAAACGACCTTCCGGAGCGTTTCTGTCCGAAATGCGGCAGACCCTACGTCAACAATACCACGATATGCCCGTACTGCATGGACAGGCTCGAGGTCTACCGCAAAATGTTCGCCATGACAAGGGGACTGCGGCTGATGATGTGCTTCCCCTTCATCGTCGCGGTGTTCAGCGTCGTGTTCTCGTTCGTTGTCCCGTGGATAGAGGGTCAGGCGGTCAACAACTACCTTGAGCCGCTTTCCGGAACGGAGCGCGGAACGATGCACGGGTTCATACTCATCGTTCTCGCGATAGTATCGATCGACCTGTTCCAGCGCGCTCTCGGCGTCATGCAGTCGCGGCTGTCGGCGGTCTCCGGCAACCGGTTCATAATGATGCTGAAGAACATTCTGTACGAAAAGCTGGAAAGCCTGTCGCTCTCGTCGCTTCAGAGACGCTCCACAGGCGACCTCATGGGACGCGTCAACAGCGACACCGCGGTGATGCAGGATTTCGTCACAAACCAGCTTCCGAACATATTCGTTCAGGGTGTGTCGTTCATCGTTGCGATGATCGTTATGCTGGCGATAAACCCGCTCATGTGCCTGTTCATTTTCGTCCCGGTGCCCTTCTCGGTATTTCTGATAAAGAAATTCTGGGCGACGATGGACATGAAGAACCGGCGCGGATGGAACCTTGAGAGCAAGGTCAACCGCCAGCTTCAGGATATCTTCAGCGGGATCCGGGTCGTGAAGTGCTTCGGACAGGAAAAGCGCGAGGTCGAGCGCTTCCGCCAGAGCAGTCTGAAGAGCGCAAAGCAGACCGAGCAGAACGAAAGACTGTTCGATACCTTCTTCCCGCTCGTCACCTTCGCGATACGCCTCGGAAGCTATCTGATACTGCTCTACGGCAACCTGCTCCTGTTCGACGGAGCAATGAAGCTCGGAACGCTTCACCAGATAAACGCTTATGCAAACATCGTTTACGCGCCGCTTGTCTGGATGACCTCGGTTCCGAGGAGCATTTCGCGGTTCCTCACCTCGGCAAGCAAGGTATTTGAGATACTTGAGGAGACTCCGGAGGTCGGCGACATCGGCCTGCCCATCGACATCCGCATCGAGGGCGAGATCAACGTGAAAAACGTGACCTTCGGCTATGAAAGCTACAATCCCGTCCTCTCAAACGTCTCGGCTGACATAAAACCGGGTGAGATGATCGGCATCGTCGGTCATTCCGGCTCGGGAAAAACGACGCTTATCAACCTGATAATGCGCCTTTACGACGTGAACACCGGAGCTATCGAGATCGACGGCGTGAATATCAAGGATATTTCGCAGGAGGCGCTCCGCTCTCAGATGGGCGTCGTGCTTCAGGAAACGTTCCTGTTCGCCGGAACGATACGCGACAACATCGCATATGCCTGCCCGAATGCCACCGACGAAATGGTGATAGAGGCGGCAAAAACCGCGAACGCGCACGATTTCATCATGGATCTGCCGCAGGGCTACAATACCGCGGTCGGCGCGGGCGGTCATTCCCTCTCCGGCGGCGAAAAACAGCGGATAGCCATTGCCCGCGCAATAATCCACAACCCGAAGATACTCATCCTTGACGAGGCAACGGCGGCTCTTGACACCGAAACGGAAAAGCTGATTCAGGACGCGCTGAAAAAGCTGGTCAGAAACCGCACAACCCTTGCGATCGCCCACAGGCTTTCCACCCTCCGCAACGCGGACAGACTGCTTGTCCTTGACCACGGAAAGGTCGCCGAGTTCGGAACCCACTCCGAGCTTCTGGAAAACCGCGGCATTTACTACAAGCTCGTTATGGCTCAGCAAAAGCTCGGCGCGATGCCGAAGGAGGCGGAAAAGAAGCTCCCGGAAGCTCTGCCTGCGGCTGAGGGATAAAGCACCGGAAACTCAAATATTACCTTCCCCGACGGTGAAAAACGCCTTCGGGGAAGGTTTTTTTGTAAACATTCCGTGAATCAGGGAACTTTCAGACGCTTTTTTCGGTCATATATATCGGAAAGCATGAAATAATCGTCTTGTGAAAGCACCCAAAAGCTCTTTTTAGTCATATTGCACAAAATTCCAACAGAAATTTTGTCGAATACGACAATTGACACCGAAAAATCAACATGGTATATTTATAATGAAAGAATATCTTCGCAAAACGGGCATACAGGGAGGTGAAATCTAAGCCCGCGGTACAAAAAAACGGCAGACTACAGACACGGCAGTATCAAAAACCGCAACCGATGTAACCGCAGATACCGGAAAAACTGCGGTTACTCATGAAGACATCACCGGAATCGCAGACATCGGGAATGTCAGAACCCCCGATGCGGTTCCTTCCGCCTACATCGCAGACGGTGTGTATGAGATCAAAAACCTGTATTCGTGGTGGTATCTCGATATCGCGCAGGATTCTCCGCTTACCGGGAAGTACGTCCGGCAGTACAGCTACGCGACCCCTCCGTCAAACAATTCGAATCAGAGATGGGGGCTTTACAAGGTAACGCGTGTCAGCGGAAATGACTACGTCATAAGGACGATGATCAACAACGGAAACACATTTGTTCCGGTCTCGTCGTCAGGCGGCTCGTATCTGCATACGGCAAGCGTTCCGACCGCCGATTCATCCGTCCCGAATTCAAAGCTGTGGACGATAACCGCTGTTGACGGAGGTTATATCATACGTCCGAAGGGAGTGTCGTCTCTTGCCGTCTGCGTCCAGAACAACACAAGCTCTGGCGGAGGTGCAACCAATACCGCGTCAAGGCTCACGCTCCAAAACCGAAGTGACAGCTACGCGAAGTGGACGTTCACAAGGCTGAACAGCAGCATCACGTTTCACGGAACCGGATCGCATCAGACCAAGCATTCGATTCTTCCCGGCGAGAACTTCCAGTACATCTACTATATGTACAGCACGAAAATCGAAGTAAACGGGCCGATAACCTATGCGGTATCTCAGGTAAACAGCTCCGCTTCAACCGATGTTGCATCGATAACATCATCGGGATATCTGACCGCCTTAAAGCCGGGAAAGTTCTGGCTGCGTCTCAAAATCACCGGTCTGAACGACAGAGTTATTGTCATTACCGTCGAAAAACCTTTTGAAGGCAACTTCTTCATCCAGTGTTACAACAAAACCGGTGTCTGGGACACCGATACAAAAAACGCCGGGGAGGAGATAGAATGTCAGGATATCAACGAAAAGGTCAACTGTCTGTGGCGGCTTGAATATCAGAACAACGGCTACTATGCCATCAGGCAAGACTCCTCCGGATACTATGTGACCAGCACAAGCGGCGCGGCAAAGCTCGGTGCAAAAGCGTCCGGCGGGTTTACAAACTATCAGCTCTGGAAGCTGATCAAACAAGATGACGGAACACACAAAATCCAGAGCAAGGCAAACTCCTCCTACTACATAACGGAAGAGAACGGCAATCACAACCGTATCGACCCTGATATTCTTGTGTCGAACGCCAGCGCGGGAACAAGGCAGAAGTGGTATCTGAAACCGCTGACACTGAATCTGATTGTAAACTATGATCCTGCATTTGTCACAAGATATAGTTCTTATCTGAACATTCTAAATAAAATCTTCAATGGTAACTCAATCGGAAAAACGCCGGAATCGTTTTTTATGAACAACTATGGGATACACTTGAATGTAACAATTAATCAGAGTTCATACCAGTCTCACCCATATGTTTCCAACTGCACTCATAAAAACAATATAAACACTCTTTGCCTTGACTGCAAGAATATTGGCACCGGAACAGGCGCATTCCGTTGCTACATGGCTTATCACCACAAAGGAGTTAGGCTTTTACTGCCTGACCCAAAATACTGGAAGAGCAGACAAACGTGTGCCTGTTATATACCGGACATAAGAGCTGTGATTTCAGTGTAATTAACAACACCATTTTTCATGAGCCAGATAATTCAATTCGTGGGATATCTGTTTCTTTAAGAAACAGCGTTGCTGTATTTTCACACCAGTTTGTGTCCGATCTGAACACCAACAATATTGATATGATTTTACGTACAACGATTCATGAGTTGATTCATGTTCTTGGTCGGGCTGGGCATTGCCAAAACGCCAACTGCATCATGTATACCACCGACAGCTACGTTGCCAAAAATCTGTTGGTGTGTTCGGCTTGTTCCGCATTGGTTAACCAAAATAAATCCGCATTATTCAACAACAACTGACGGGAGAGAAATATGAACAAAAACATTTCCATCACTATTTCTTTGATAATCCTATGCCTATTCGTAACCGGATGTACCATCAGCCGAGCGGGATCGCATGAAGAAATGCATCCTGATAACATAAACGAACTTGATTACAACATTTGCCGTGAGGGAACCGAATTCAAATCGCTTGATGAATTCAAAACATATCTTGAAGGCATTTCTTTTGAAAAAGGTGATGAAACCTTGTCTGAAGATGAGCAAAAGAGTGCAGAGTTCAAATACGGATTACTCAAAGAATTTTACATTCCGCTAGATGACCTGATCCCGATGAACGACAGCCTTTGGGAACGGCTGAAATCAATCACTTACATTCCATTCTGGGATAATAACCTTCACCGTTTAACATATTGTTTTGATATCTTCTCGATTGAAACAGTGTTTGATTCATCTCCGACTGCCGCAAATGACATAAGCGGGAACCTTGCCGAAAGGAACACTTCCCTTCCGGTAACCGACTATGCCGCATGGAAAGCGGAAAAGTCCTTTTCACCGGGATTTCTGACCAGAACCGACGGAAACCGTTCGGCAATTTACACCATTGACAACGGCAGGGTCGAAAGCGTCAAGGTCTTAGCCGGAAGCTGCCGCATTCATATCACGCTGAACAGCCATCCGGAAGGAAAAACCGCAGCCGAAGCCGCAGAAGAATTCCTCACCTCCCCCGCGACAGCCGGGTTCGCCGCCCTCTTCTCCGAGGACGACACAGTATTCCGCGCGGCGGTCGATAAAATAAACGCGGGACTGACGGGAAGGTAAGCAGTGGCAGCAGCAGGGCTTAACAACTGAGGTCAATCCGCCGAAAAAGCGGCTTATGCTCCTTCTGCGCGAAGAACCGGAGGACCCATACAAAAACGAATATAATTCGTAGTTTTAAGCGGTGTTGAAAGCCCGGGCTGAGTTTTTCAACACCGCTGCGACGTTGGCATCTGATGCCGAAAGCCGCCGTTTTGCCGCCGGGACAATCAGGGCACCGGGGGGGGAACCGATCGGGATCGCATCAAAAATATCGGTTCCCTACCGGTATTTTTGAGGAGCCGTTAAAAACACCGGTTTTTAACAGCTCTTTTTTTGCTGCAGACCGGCTGTCGGGAGCGGATATGGTATCAGGAAAAACTGCATTAGTAATTTTCAGCACGTTTCCGAATATTATTCGGCAGCAATTTTGTTGACATTGACATAGCAATATGTTAAAATCCAAAATGTAAAGGCGATCCGGGGCTTTCCCCGGACACAATAATTACGCAAAGCGAAAGGAGCGCGAAAATGAAAAAGCTGATTGTTGCATTTCTTGCGGTGATAACAGTTGCTTCGGCGGCGTGTGCTTCCGGCGGCAATAAACCGTCGGGAACATCCGGCGGCACGGGTAGCGAAGGTTCACGCACGACAGACGGCGAAAGCGTCACCACAAAACTCACCGACCGTCTTCCGGAGGATCTCGACTTCGGCGGAGCAAAGGTCGTGGTCCATACGAGAGGAGATTACAACTCGGTTGACGAGATATTTGTTGAAGACACGTCAAATCAGGTTTATGAGGCGATCTACAAAAGAAACTCCGTGGTTGAAGAGCGGCTTGGTGTGCGGATCGAAGTATACCGCGGAGCAGGATGGGACACGTACTATACAACGGCAAACTCACAGCTGCGGGCATCGATAAGCAGCGGGGACGCGGCGTTTGACCTTGTTTCCGGCTGGCAGCCGTGTATTCCGGAGCTTGCCACCGAGGGGTACATGACCGATCTCAACACGGTTGATTTCATCGGAAAAACAATGCCGTGGTGGACTCAGTCGCTTGTAGACGAGCTGACGGTTGCCGGGAAGCTGTGCTTCGTGACCGGAGACATATCGGTGTTTACCATGCTCGGCTCGATGAGAGTGTTCGTCTGCAACAGCACGGTTGCAAAGGACAACGGCATAACCGGTCTTTATGACACGGTCAGAAACGGCGGCTGGACACTCGATTTTGTGACAAAGCTGACAAAGGACCTATACCGGGACAACGGCAATTCACAGGTTGACACCGGAGACACTTTCGGGCTCCTTATGGGATGCGCAAACGATGTTGACGCCTTCATTGCCTCTGCACGCATTAATATGTCGGTAAAGGACGGGAACGGCATTCCGTCCCTGGACATGCCGGTCGAAAAAATGAGTATGCTTGTCGATAAGGTTTATGACCTTATGTACGGAAGTCAGGGAACGTATGTTGCACCCGCCGATGCCGCAGATACCGCATTTGCCATGATGCAGGAAAACCGGCTTCTTCTCGCACCGTTCCCGGTCGACACACTCAGGGTTGCGTTCGGCGATCTGAAATCCGACTTCATGGTCCTTCCCTATCCCAAGCTCGACGAAAATCAGAAGAATTACGGCACAAGGATTCAGGATGCACTTCAGATATGGGGCATTCCGATCGATATAAACGGCGAAAAGCTCTCGGCGGCTTCCGCAGTCCTTGAGGCGCTCGGATACGAAAGCCGTAATTCCGTAACGCCGGTATATTTCGACAATGCCCTCAAGGGAAGATATACAAGAGACGATGAGTCAAAGGCTATGATGGATCTCATCAAGGACTCTGTATTCCTTAGCTTTGAAATGATCTATA
>FR891134.1:0-2174 GCA_000433515.1 Candidatus Colimorpha enterica
CGCGTTGTGCGGCCTGTACTGAACCCTCTCTGCTGATACATCATGCGGTTGTGGTGTCTCCCCATGCAGCGGGGGTCAAGGGGGTATCCCACTTGCAGCTCTTTCTTTTTTTAGTTTTTCTTTATCCGGAGAAATAAAAACGGATAGGCTCTGACGATGTCGGAAAATCTCTGTCGTAAAACCAAGCCCATACACCCTAAATATCAAAAATAACAAAACCCGGAGGCAAAAACCATGCCGAAAATACTTCACTCTGCCGACATACACCTTGACAGCCCCTTCAGAAGCGGCAATGCGGGCAAATCGGAGGTGCGGCGCAGAGAGCTGAGGGGAACCTTCTCCTCTCTCATGATGTACATAAAAGACAACGGAGTTGCGCTTGCTCTGCTTGCAGGCGACCTTTTCGACAGCGAATCGGTCACAAAGAACACCGCCGACTTCTTTTTCGGTGAAATGGCGTCGGTTCCCGGCTGCCGTTTTGTGATATCACCGGGAAACCACGACCCGTACACCTCCGGAAGCGTCTACGCCGTATCGGATATTCCGGAAAATGTTTATATCTTCAGCGACACCGCCCTGAACCGTTTCAGGTTTCCGGAGATCGGCGTCGATGTTTACGGCTATGCGTTCACGAAAAGCACGCTTGACGTCTGCCCGTTTGTCGGGCGCGAGCCTGCCGATTCCGACATGATAAACATACTCTGCGCCCACGCCGACGTCGGAAATCCCCTCTCCCCGTACTGCCCGGTTTCGGAAAGCGACATTGCCGGAACGGGATTTGATTACTGCGCCCTCGGTCACGTCCACAATTCCGCCGGAATGAAGAGGGTAGGAAACACGTATTATGCCTACTCCGGATGTCTTGAGGGACGCGATTTCGGAGAAACCGGGCACAAGGGTGCCATCGTTCTCGACATCGAAAAGTCACGCGGGATCGCCTCGGTAAAAGCCGCCGGGGTCAGATTCTCAAAGCGCCGCTATGAGATCTGCCGCGCGGACGTTTCCGGATGCCGTACTGACGACGAGCTGATGACAAAGCTCCGTGCGGCGATCGTCGGAAAATACGGCTCCGACACGCTTCTTCGTCTGATTCTGACGGGAAACGTTCCGCCGTCGCTGCGGATAAGCACAGACGGCATAGCCGCGAGGTTCGGCGACGGGCTTTTCTATTTCGAGGTGCTTGACCGCACGCTCCCGCTCTACGATTCCGACGCTCTGCGCAGCGATCCCACCATCCGCGGTGCCTTTTTCCGCGAGCTTCTTCCTCTTCTCGAAAACGGCTCCCCCGAGGAACGCGCAGATGCCGCCCGCGCTCTGCGTCTCGGTCTTATGGCTCTGAGCGGCGAACGGGAGGAATAAAGGGGAACGACTACTTTCTTTAAAAGAAAGTAGCAAAGAAGTGTACTGAAAAAAGTTTTTGATCAGACGGAGCAGTTTCGGCATAATGGTGCAGAGGATGATTGCTCCTCACGAAGAGTTTTATTTACCGAGAAATGACTGCCCCGTTTCGGAAGTGTGGGCGGTTATTTCTTTTTGCTGCTGCGGGTGATGAGCGCGAGAAAATTGTTACATTTCCCACCGTCTCATTGACAACCGCCGGCGGGGTATGCTATAATAACTTTAACAAATCACAGACAAGGCGGCAGCACCGTGCTGTCGGGACCGGAACAGATGTCAACACCCAAACAGTCAGGAAAACCGAATTACAGAAAGCTCCTCCGCCTCATTCTGACCTTTATCCTCGTCTCGGGGATATACAGGCTGGCGATTCATTTCTATCTCGGCTGGATAGTTCACGTCTACTGCATCGGGGCAGGAGTGCTTGCGGTGTTATATATAATCATTAACCGGGGAATGCTTAAGAAGCCGGAAAAAAGCGATCTGCCGGACACCATGTCCGACTCCGAAAAGGACAGCTTCATCGCCGGGGCGGCTGTGAGAAGAGAAAGGTCGGAGTTCATACTGTATATCCTGTTTTCGCTTATATTATCGGTCATGATCGACCTCATGTATATCTGGCTGACGGTGAATCAGGGGGTAAAGCTCCCGTGAATGAACTGTCTGTTATCAGCCTGTTTTCCGGGTCAAAGGGCAACTGCACACTTGTCACGGCAGGCGGCGACCGGATACTTATCGACGCGGGAAGGACGGCAAGGGCTGTCGTCCGCGCGCTT
>FR891134.1:2214-9538 GCA_000433515.1 Candidatus Colimorpha enterica
GCGGGATAGAGGAAATATCCGCAATATTCGTGACGCACGAGCACTGCGACCACGTCAGCGCCCTGCCGGTGCTTACAAAAAAATACGGGATCCCCGTCCACATGACGGAAAAATCGGCAAAGGCGATGACGGTGCCGGACGGCTGTCCGCTGAAAAGCTGCCTGACCGCACACGACGGAGAATTCAGCGTGAAGCTTTCCTGCGGCGCGGAGGTAACGGCATTCGATGTCCCGCACGACAGCCGCGAATGCGTCGGGTACCGGGTATCGTATTCCGGAAGCTCCGTCGGCATCGTCACCGACATCGGGTATGTTACCGAAAAGGTCTGTACAATGCTCTCCGGCTGTGAAACCGTGATGATAGAGGCAAACCACGACAGTGAAATGGTCAGAAAAGGCAGTTATCCCGAAGCACTGAAGCAGAGAATACTCTCCGGCGGCGGGCATCTGTCCAACAGCGACTGCGCGGCACTTGCATCGATGCTCTGCGCAGACGGCACAAAGCACATAATTCTCGCGCATCTCAGTGAGGAGAACAATACCCCCGAAGCCGCTCTCGAAGCCGTCGGAAAGGCGCTTTCCGGAAGCGGCGCCGACATTGTCGCTGTGTGCGGAGACAGAGTAACCGCCGCTCCGTGCGGGCATGAATGTGAAGCCGGGAGGGAGCTTATCGGATGCTTAACATAACGGTGCTCTGCGTCGGGACGCTGAAGGAGCAGTATCTCCGCGACGCGGTTAAGGAATACTCAAAGCGCATCGGCGGCTATGCAAGGCTGAGCATAACCGAGACGCAGAACGACAGGGAGCTTATCCCGAAGCTGCCGAAGCGGGCGTATAAGATCGCCCTCTGCGTCGAGGGAAAACAGCTTTCGTCCGAAGAGCTTTCGGAGAAGATGCAGGACGCGGCGGTGAACGGATATTCCGACATCGTGTTCGTGATAGGCGACTCCGACGGCATGGGAGAGGACGTGAAGGCGGCGTGCGACTTCCGTCTGTCGTTTTCGAAAATGACCTTCCCGCATCAGCTCATGCGGGTGATACTGCTTGAACAGATATACCGGGCACTCTCCATCGCAAACAACGGAAAGTACCACAAATAGATCCGGTCAACCGGAGGAAAGGCACGGCAAAGGATAAACCATATGAAATTTCTGAAAAATGCCGCAGTCAGGGCAACCGCACTGCTTGTTTTCGCCGCAATGATCTCCGCCGTCATACTCTGGCAGGCGGGGGCGTACGATATTTCCTTCATAAAGCGCCCTGCCCCGCATATCACGGATACCGCCGACACCACCGGAAGCGGAGATGACACCGACCCGTCGGACAACACCACGACCACTCCCGGCACGACCGAGCCGCCGGAGACCGAGCCGCCGACCGACACAACCGTCAGCGGAGAGGATGCGGAAAAGCTCCTTGGCCTTATACTCTCCTATGCGGACATGAAAAAGGACGGCTGGAAGATATCCGACGGGGTTTTCGGACAGTCATCGTCAATTGCAAGGCTGGGCTTTGACACAGGAAACCTGAAAAACAAATTTGCCGCACGGAAAGTGACGGAATCAAAAAATATTCTTTACCGTCAGGCAGACGGCACGTGGATCATCAAGACCGTAAAGGACAAGGTAACTCTTCCGTCGGTCAGACTGTATTTCGGGCTGATACTGCTTGACAACGGCAAAAGCGTTTCGGTATACAACTCCGACGGGAAACAGCTGATAAAGAATTTCACCGGCTCGCTTGTCAATGCAAAAACCGACGACGGCGACCCGGCAGTGATGATCGGCGGGAAATATTACGGGATCAACGAAAAAACCGGCCGCACCGGGGAGATCAGCGCGGACAGGATAGATTTCAATGCGCTCAGATTCGACAGCCCGTCGTATTTCGCCCCGGATACCGGTCTGTACCCGTTCTCTCAGTATGTTGACGTGTTGACCGAAATTACAACGGCTCCGCCGACATCAGAGCCTCCGGAGACAGATCCGCCGGAGACCGACTCCGGCTCAGCCCCCGGCACCGACCCCGAAGAGACAACGGAAGGCAGTGAAACCGATCCCCCCGCAACATCGGAGGACGATACATCAGTCCCTCCCGAAACCGACGGCAGCAGCGAAACCGATAACGTCGATATCCCTGTCTCGGAAAAGAAGAACAAGGCAGGCAATGCCGTCACCACCGAGATCGACGGAAAGCTCTATTCCGTCGAAACAATCCTGATGTGGGGCTACCGCGACGCGGAGGGAACAACGGTAATAGAACCGCAGTTCAAAACCGCTTACGGCTTTTCGCCGGAAGGACTTGCGGCGGCAGTTGACTTTGAGGACAGAATGATCTTTGTCGACCGCACCGGAAAGATCGTCATCACGCTCGCGCACAACGAAACCGTTTATTATGACAAAAATATCGGAATGAAGGTGCATCAGGTCTACGGCGAGCCGATCTCCAACGGCATCGAAAGCCTCGGTTCGTATTATTTTGACCGCGGTTACGTCATGGTGCGGTATATCATGCGCGGAACAAAGTCGAGAAAGCTGTTTCTCACCGAAAACCGCCTCCTTGCCCGGAACGGGACCTATTTCGAGCTTCCGAACGGCTTTTCGCTCGTTAATTACTCCGACGGTGCCATTCTGCTTGAAAAGAACGGCAGGTACGGATTCATCGACCTTGACAGCGGCTGGATAACCCCGGCTGTCTATACCTCGGCGACCCCGTTCGTCAGCGGGCTGTCGGTCGTCGGCAATTCCGAGGGAAAATTCGGTCTTATCAACACAGAGGGAGAGTTTGTCCTCCCCATGTATTTCGACTATATCTCAGCCCCGTCATCCGGCACGGTCTCCGCATATTCCGAAGCGCGCGGATGGGAGCTTTACTGTGCGGTAAGCAGGTGACGGGGAGGTGCGGGTGACAGGCAGTCAGCAAGTCGGCGCACCGGAAAATCAAAAGCCGCTCTGCCCCGTAACGGGGAAAGCGGCTTTTTTGCGTCAATGCGTCAGTTTGATATAATTTCCGCCGTCTTTTCGGCATCGGAAGCATAACGGTTCAGGAGATCGTCCGCCGCGCGGAGAGCCTGATACCGTAAAACGAAAAATACTCCCGTCCGTACCGTGAAAAGTACAGACGGGAGTTTTGCTGACCGTCAGCTGACGTCAGATATTAAGCTCTGCTTCAGTTGTAAAGCTCTTCCATCTTCTTCAGATGCTCGAACTTGGCCTTTGCGGACTTCTCAGCCTTTGCGAACAGCTCTGCGGCTCTCTCCGGGAATGCCTGAGCGAGGCGGCTGTAACGGTTTTCGGACTTGATGAAGTCGATATAGCTTGCGGTCGGCTCCTTGCAGTCGATGGTAAGAGGATTCTTGCCCTCGGCCTTGAGCGCCGGGTTGTAGCGGAACATCTGCCAGTATCCGGCTTCGACAGCCTTCTTCATTTCGCCCTGGCAGTTGGTCATGCCGCCCTTGAGTCCGTGCATTTCGCAGGGAGCGTAGCCGATGACGATGGACGGACCGTGGTAAGCCTCAGCCTCGGTAAGAGCCTTGAGGGTCTGGTTCATGTCGGCGCCCATGGCGATCTGTGCGACATAGACGTAGCCGTAGGACATGGCGATCTGCGCAAGATCCTTCTTGCCGATAGCCTTTCCTGCCGCCGCGAACTGCGCAACCTGACCGATGTTGGAGGCCTTTGAAGCCTGTCCGCCGGTGTTGGAGTAAACCTCGGTATCAAATACCATGATGTTGACATCCTCGCCGGAAGCGATGACGTGGTCAAGACCGCCGAAGCCGATGTCATATGCCCAGCCGTCGCCGCCGAAGATCCAGATGGACTTCTTGGAGAGGTAATCCTTCTCGGCAAGGATCTTTGCTTTCAGCTCGCCGCAGCATTCGCAGCTGCAGTTTTCAAGCATGGCAACGAGCTTCTTTGTAGCGGCGTCGTTCTTTGCTCCGTCGTCAACGGTATCGAGATACTCGTTGATAACGGCGAGCTTAGCATCGTCCTTGACGATGCCGGCAAGCTCCTTGACGTAGCCGATGAGGCGGTTTCTGATGGTCTTCTGTCCGAGATAGATACCGAGACCGTGCTCGGCATTGTCCTCGAACAGGGAGTTGCCCCATGCCGGACCGCGCTTTGTGACACGGTTGACGGTATAAGGAGTAGCGGGAGCCGAGCCGCCCCAGATGGACGAGCATCCGGTAGCGTTCGAGATATACATTCTCTCGCCGAAGAGCTGAGTGATGAGACGTGCGTAAGAGGTCTCGGCACAGCCTGCGCAGGAGCCGGAGAATTCAAGCAGCGGCTGTTCGAACTGGCTGTTCTTGAGGAGCGGGAAGGAGGTGGGCTTCTTCGAAACGTTTTCAACGCAGTAATCGAATACAGCCTGCTCTGCCGACTGGGTCTCCTGGGGCTTCATTACGAGAGCAGCCTTTTCGGGAGTGCCGGCAGCCTTTGCCTTTGCAGTGACGGGGCAGACGTTCACGCAGAGTCCGCAGCCCATACAGTCAAGCGGGCTGACAGCCATTGTGAACTTAAGCCCTGCAACGTCCTTGCCGAGGGTCTTTGCGGTGTATCTGATGTTTCCGGGAGCCGCCTTTGCCTCTTCCTCGTTCAGGAGGTAGGGACGGATGGTGGCATGAGGACATACAAATGCGCACTGGTTGCACTGGATGCAGTTTTCGGGGATCCATTCCGGAACGTCAACCGCGACTCCGCGCTTCTCGTATGCGGATGCGCCCTGCGGATAGGTACCGTCTGCGCTGTCCCCGAATGCCGAAACAGGGAGGGTATCGCCGAGCATCTTTGAAACAGGCTCAACGATGGTCCTGACGAATTTGACAAGCTCGGGACGGTCGCCGGTGATCTCAGGCTCGGTCTTCTCTGCCGAAGCGGTCTTCCAGCTGTCCGGAACGTCGTACTTCACAAGAGCGTCAACGCCTGCGTCGATAGCCTTGTAGTTCATCTCGACAACGGCGTCGCCCTTCTTGGAGTAGGACTTCTTTGCCATATACTTCATGTAGTCAACAGCCTCTGCTATCGGCATGATGTTTGCGAGAGCAAAGAATGCGGACTGAAGGATGGTGTTGGTGCGCTTGCCCATGCCGATCTCACGTGCCTTGTCGATCGCGTTGACGGTATAGAAAGCGATATTGTTGTCGGCTATATATCTCTTGACCTCAGCCGGGAGATGGTGATCGACCTCTTCCTTTGTCCACTGGCAGTTGAGAAGGAAGGTTCCGCCGGGCTTGACGTCCTGAACAATCTTATAGCCCTTGAGCATATAGGACGGGTTGTGGCAGGCAACGAAGTCAGCCTTCGTGATATAATACGGGGACTTGATCTTGCTATCGCCGAAACGGAGGTGGGAAATGGTCACGCCGCCGGTCTTCTTACTGTCGTACTGGAAGTAAGCCTGAATATACTTGTCGGTGTGGTCGCCGATGATCTTGATGGAGTTCTTGTTGGCTCCGACGGTTCCGTCGCCGCCGAGACCCCAGAACTTGCAGGAGATGGTGCCCTTTGCGGAGGTATCGGGAGCCGGCTTCTCCTCAAGGGAGTGACCGGTGACGTCGTCAACGATCCCGATGGTGAAATCAGCCTTCGGCTCGTCCTTCTTCAGGTTCTCGTAGACTGCGAAAATCGACTGCGGAGGAGTATCCTTGGAGCCGAGACCGTAGCGTCCGCCGACGACCTTTGCGCTGACGCCCTTTGAAGCGAGAGCGGCGACAACGTCGAGATAAAGCGGCTCGCCGAGAGCGCCGGGTTCCTTTGTTCTGTCAAGGACGGCGATCTTCTTTGCGGTTGCCGGGATAGCCTCGACAAGCTTGTCCGCAACGAACGGACGGTAGAGACGCACCTTTACAAGTCCGACCTTTTCGCCGGATGCGTTGAGGTAATCGATGACCTCTTCACATACGTCGCAGACCGAGCCCATGGCGACGATGACTCTGTCGGCATCGGGCGCGCCGTAGTAGTTGAAGAGCTTATAATCGGTCCCGATCTTCTCATTGACCTTGTTCATGTAATCCTCGACGATGCCGGGAAGGGCGTCGTAGTAGGGGTTGCAGGCCTCGCGGTGCTGGAAGAAGATGTCGCCGTTTTCAGCCGAGCCGCGGAGAACCGGGTGCTCGGGGTTGAGTGCGCGCGCACGGAATGCGGCGATGGCGTCCTTATCGACCATTTCCTTCAGGTCGTCGTAGTCCCACGCCTCGATCTTCTGTATCTCGTGAGAGGTGCGGAAGCCGTCGAAGAAGTTGATGAACGGAACTCTTCCCTTGATGGTGGAAAGGTGAGCGACCGCGCCGAGGTCCATGACCTCCTGAGGGTTGGTTCCGGCGATCATTGCAAAGCCGGTCTGGCGGCAGGCATAAACGTCGGAATGGTCACCGAAGATGTTGAGCGCATGGGAAGCCACGCAGCGCGCCGAAACGTGGATAACGCAGGGCAGAAGCTCTCCGGCGATCTTGTACATATTCGGGATCATGAGGAGAAGCCCCTGGGATGCCGTGAAGGTGGTGGTCAGTGCGCCGGCTGCAAGGCTTCCGTGAACCGCGCCTGCGGCACCCGCCTCGGACTGCATTTCGATGACCTTTACGGTGTCGCCGAAAATGTTCTTCAGCCCGGTCGCAGACCAGGAGTCGGTCAGCTCTGCCATAACGCTGGACGGCGTGATGGGGTAGATGGCGGCAACTTCCGTAAACGCATAGGAAACGTGTGCGGCGGCGGTGTTACCGTCCATCGAGATCTTTTTTCTTGCCATTTCATATCCTCCGGTATGTGAAATTTTGATATGCAATATGCGGCTGTGGAATGTCAGCATTCTTTGCCAAACTATATTTTATCACATTATCATGAGGTTGTAAATACATTTGCGCGATTTTTTCAATATAATTCACGGATTTTTTGCTTTTCCGGACGGCATAGGGTCATTCTTGACATCCGGGCGGAAAATGTGCCGTCTCTGAAGAATTCCGGAAAAGAAAATTCCAAAAGCCCTTGACAAATCCCGGCTCGTGTGGTACAATATCTAACGCTGAAAATGATGCGCCTGTAGCTCAGCGGATAGAGTACTCGGCTACGAACCGATTGGTCAGAGGTTCGAATCCTCCCAGGCGCGCCAGAACTCCCGCGATATTTCCCGCGGGAGTTTTAATTTTCTCTTTTCACTCCCGTTTTTCATTCCGAAAGGAGATTGAGATCCCATGCCTCACTTTTCACCCTGCTGTCTCTGCCCGCACGTCTGCGGAGTCCTCAGGCAGTACGGGCAGACCGGCTTCTGCGGCTGCGGAGACAGACCGGTCATTGCCCGTGCCGCGCCGCATTTCTGGGAAGAGCCGT
>FR891135.1:0-2620 GCA_000433515.1 Candidatus Colimorpha enterica
AAGGAATCAGAACGTCAGATGAACAGAAACGAAAGATTCAGCCGGCGCGGAGGGTTCATGCCGCCGTACCGCAGCTGCGGAGCCTGCCGCAATCAGCCGGCACCGGTTCCTCAGGGAAACTGCGGCATTGCGGAGACCCTTGCAATGGCATATATAAAGGACCAGCCCTTCGGTGAGGTCTACTCAATGAGCGAGGCACTCTGCCGCGGAACGCTCTTCCCCGACCTCGACAAGCCGTACTGCGCGGGAGGGAAAAGAAGATGAACGGAAACAGCATGAACGGCATGAACGGAAACATGAGTCAGGGCGCAATGTTTGAGGCGATAAGACAGGTCAGCTTCGTCATGGACGAACTGCGCCTGTTCCTTGACACCCACCCGAAAGACCGTCAGGCGCTTGAGATGTTCCTGTCAAATCAGGAGATGCGCCACAGGCTTATCGCGGATTATACCGAGAAATACGGTCCGATAGACTCATATTTCATAAATACGGACGGCACGTGGAGCTGGGCAAATCCGCCGATGCCGTGGAAAGCGGAGGCAAACTGATATGTGGGGCTACGAAAAGAGACTGCAATTTCCCGTTAAGATAAAGAACCCCGACGCGCGGGCGGCATCGGTCATAATCAGCCAGTACGGAGGACCCGACGGCGAACTCGGCGCGTCACTGCGCTACCTTTCGCAGAGATTTACCATGAATCAGCCGGAGGTCGCGGGACTGCTGACTGATATCGGAACGGAAGAGCTCGCCCATCTTGAGATGATCGGTGCGATCGTGTATCAGCTCACAAAGGACCTCACGGTCGAACAGATAAAAGCCGGCGGCTTTGATGCGTATTTTACCGACCATACCCTCGGGATCTATCCGCAGTCAGCAGCCGGCACGCCCTTCTCAGCCGCGACATTCCAGTCCTGCGGAGATCCGATAACCGACCTCATGGAGGATATGGCTGCGGAACAGAAGGCAAGAACCACCTACGACAACATTCTGAAGCTGGTCGATGACCCCGATGTTATCGAACCGATACGTTTTCTGCGTCAGCGCGAGATAGTCCACTTTCAGAGATTCGGAGAGGCTCTCGGGATCGTGCGCGACAGCCTTGACTCAAAGAACTACTACTTTGTGAATCCGTCGTTCAACCGCGGTTACTGCTGAAGTGTCCTGCCGATAAGAGCCGTTCTCGGTTCCCGCCGCGACGTCAGCGCGCGGCGGGAATATTTGTGTTGACATATGAGAGAATCTGTGTTAAAATAATACCGCAGCGCGCGGGTATGGCGGAATTGGCAGACGCGCAAGATTTAGGATCTTGTGTTCATTCGTGCAGGTTCGACCCCTGTTACCCGCACCAAGCCCACAAACCCGCGTCCCACTTGGGATTGCGGGTTTTTCCTTGTATTACGGGGCTTCGCGGGGGGGTGATTCCGGAGTCTCGCTGATGAGACGTCGGAATTGGATTTCAGACTCAAATCTGCCGCGGATCTGTCACATGGCGAAATGAATTTGACAGATTTTCTTGACACCGTCATCGGAAAACGTTATACTGTATGCATGATGTACATTTAATAATATTCAGCAATTATACCATTTTTATCGATACAACCAATAAGCAAAATCAAAAGAGGCATTATGAAAAAAATTACAGTGTGAAGGATGCGGAAGTTCGGACTTTGTAAAAAAGGCGGATTATATGAATGCCAGTATTGCGGGCTGAAATATTCCCCGGAGGAAATATCTAATCTGTACAAAATCAGAATTGACAACAGCGACAAGATCAACAATCTTCTAAAGCTCGCCAGACAGGCAAAAAGAAATAACAACTGGGAAAAATGCGCCCAATATTATGAAATGGTTATGATCGAAGATTCCGAAAACTGGGAAGCGTCATTTTATGCAGATTTTTCCGGGGTCGTCGGCTTCAGCGGCAAAAAGGCTTCCCTTATCTACTCTGTCATTTCAAATGCACTTGATACGACGCTTCCGCTTATCCGCGACACTGTCCCCGATCAGACCGAACAGGAGAATGCCGTACTTGAGATTGCTCAGGACATCTTTGATCTGACAAAAAGGCTCAACACAGATGTTGACACATACAGTTCGGCAAACTCCGTTCTGTATGTTATAAATACGTTATATGTTACGGGAAATAAAATTGAGTCGGTTTTCCCGGATAATGCTAACTATGAAACCCTGATTGCCGACCTATGGAAATCCGGTGTAAAGATACATTTCAGCATTCTTGATTACATTACCGATACAAAAAATGCCAAAGCCATAATACAATCTTACTCAAATAAGATCAAGCAGTATGACGAGGATTATGAATGCCCGAAATTTAAACCCGCGTTTGTAACATCACTAAAAAAATTATTCAATAAATAATTTACCGCCGGACGTTTTTTCACCGCCTGACAGAAAAGCGGATACGGAGCCTGCCGGCAGCAAATCACTGAATTCAGTTCACCCGCATTCTGATATAACCCCCTCAGAGTCCGCATGAAAAATCTATGCTTTTCAGGCACTGCTCCGAGGGGGTTATATCCGTTATCCGATAATGTGTCTTTTTATATTCGCAAGCGTCTTTTTCACGCTTCCCTTTTCGTATTTTTCAAACGGCTCGAAG
>FR891135.1:2672-3254 GCA_000433515.1 Candidatus Colimorpha enterica
GAGCAGCCATTTTCCCCTGACGTCGTCGCCGAGATTGGCACTGTCGGAGCGGAATCTGAAAATGTAATACTCTTCTCTGCGAAAAACATACCTGACCGTCCCGACGAATTCGATCTCGTCCGGTGCTTTTCCGAGCTCGGTCGGATAGACGAGCCAGTGAACCATGTCGCTTTTCGCAAGGTACTCCGGTGCGCTGTATTCCTGCGGGAACACGGACAGTTTCCCGTACCGGTTCAGCATATCCCGGGTCATGACCGCATACTCAAGGTCGGCGGCAAGCGCAGATATGCACTCCTGCGGAACCTCTGCGCCGAGGTCGAGCAAAGTCTCCGCCGCATAATACTCAATGCCGTGATGCCCGGATTCAAGTGTCTCTGTAAGCAGCTGCCGGATCTTTTCGCTCGGGAAATATCTCGCGGCATCCGCGGCTTCCTCCCACGAGTCAAGAGCGTCCTTATCCGGGTGCTCCATGCGCAGATATCTCTCAAGCTCCTCCTCAAAATAAGCCGTCAGCCGTTTTTTTGCCCCGCCGGTGATCCCGGGCAGCCTGTCTTTTCTGTCAAGAAGGCAGTGAAACACCTT
>FR891135.1:3349-4141 GCA_000433515.1 Candidatus Colimorpha enterica
CCTCCTCAACCGTGTCCTGACTGAATATCTTCTCCACCGCAGTCTCGATGGGCTGCGCCTCCCTGATCATCCGCACAAGCTCTCTTGCGTTTTCAACAGAGTCCGGCGGCATATCATCTTTGTTTTTAAAAACCGCGGAGTATATCGCCGCCATAGCCATCCCGTATGCGCAGTACATATCCTTCTCCTTGCATCCGCCGATGTGCGGGAGCCTGCCGAGCAGCTGATCCACCTGCTCGTCGGCAAATTCCGCAAGCTCCTTCCGGTCCTCCGGATGAAGATTCTTTATCTTTCCGAGAATGTTCAGCAGATAATCGGCAAGCTGCACTTTATCCCTGATTTCGCTTCCGGCAATGGTTTCGAGTATTCCTTCAAATGACGACATTCTGTCACCGCCTTTCACAGTTCATAAAAAGTATAGCATATCCGGAGAAGGTTGTAAAGGGGGCGAGGGAAATAATCCGCTCCCGGAATACTCCCGGAAGAATTGATAAGCCCGCGCCGTAATGCAGGTTCTTTGATACGTAAGCCGCTCAGTCTCCCCGACAGCAGGAAGACCTCTGATTGTACGCAGACGCGATTTCCCGGTCTTCCTAAGCCCTGCAGCGCAGAACGGAAAAGCTCCGGAGAGTGCGGTGGGCTCCAACCGCCCGTTTTTTTCGCACCGGGCTGCATTTTTTTCAAAAAACTCTTGACTTACGTGCCGCTCTGTGGTATAATACAGAATGTTGTCATCTGGGTGTGGCGCAGTTGGTAGCGCGCTACCTTGGGGTGGTAGAGGCCGCAAGTTCA
>FR891136.1:0-646 GCA_000433515.1 Candidatus Colimorpha enterica
CGGTGACTTTTGTTTCTTGTTCGCTCATAAAGCCAACTACCTCCTGTATTATACCGCGCGGCGTCGATGCCCCTGCGGTAATTCCAACCTTCGGGAAGGATGTGAATTCAAAATTTTCAAGCTCCGACGGCTCTTCGATGAGATACGTGCGGTCAAGAACCTTTTTTGCCGTTTCGCACAGCTTTGCGGTGTTGGAGCTTTCCCTGCCGCCGATAACGAACATTATGTCCGATTCTCCGGCGAGTTTTCGCGCTTCCTCCTGCCTCTCTTCGGTCACTCTGCATATTGTATCAGAAATCAGCGCGTTTGTACATACCTTTTTCAGATTTTCCTGACATTTTTTCCACTTCAGCGTCTGCTGAGTGGTCTGCGCGACCGCGATCACCGGCGTATCACCGAAATTCAGCGAAAGCGCCTCCTCCGGAGAGGATATAATGACCGCCGGTCCTTCCGCATAGCTGACTATCCCCTCGACCTCCGGATGGTGCGAATCTCCGAATACGATCAGCTGCCTGTCACGGTTCTCCGAGACGATCCTGTGTATCTTCTTGACATACGGGCAGGTCATGTCGCAGACGCGGAACGCGGGATTCTCTGCGGCATACCCGGCAAGCGTCTCTGATATTTCTCTTGACACCCCGTGAGT
>FR891136.1:676-937 GCA_000433515.1 Candidatus Colimorpha enterica
GATGACGACCGTGCACGGTGATCCTTCCGCTGCCGAGGCGGCGACGGACTCAAAGTCGTCCTTTGAAATGACCCTGACGCCTTTGCCCTCAAGCTCCCTGACTATATGCGGGTTGTGGATCAGACTTCCGACAGTGAAGATCCTGCCGTTTTCGGGGGAATCGGCAAGACGGTAAACCTCTTTTACCGCACGTTCCACGCCGAAGCAGAAGCCGGCGCTTGCGGCGACTTTTATCTCCATATCATTCGTCCTTTCCCGCGG
>FR891136.1:987-4162 GCA_000433515.1 Candidatus Colimorpha enterica
AAACAAGCGACGCACCTGACGCAAAATCTTCTCTTCCCGTCTCGGCACCGGTTATTTCATCGCATGATATCGGTTTACCGACCTTTACCGTGACGCGGCGGAAAAGTCTGACGCGGAAATTCTTTGTCCCGATATATATCGGCAGAACCGGAACACCCGCCCTTGCCGCGATGAGAGCACAGCCGTTTCTGAACCTGGTTTCAGCCGGATCAACTCCCCTGCACCTTGTACCCTGAGGAAACATTATCACCGATTCGCCGTTTTTCAGAAAATCGACGGTCTTTCTGATTGCCGCAACATCGTTTCCGCCCCTGTCTATCGGATAAGCACCGAGAGCGGTTATCAGCTTTCCGATAACCGGAACCTTCATAAGCTCTTTCTTCGCCATGTACCGCGGATTGTGTTTCAGACAGGCACCGAGAATGAGCGGGTCGGCTTCGGAAATATGATTTGCACAGATAAGAAACGTTCCGTCCTCCGGCTCGTTTTCCGCTCCGATAAGCTTCACCCGGAACAGCGCCCGGATAAGCCACGCGAAGCGTCTTTTTGACCTTGAATAGAAGCTCATGCCAGCTTTGCGGCAATTATCGCAAGCGCCGCCGCGACCGTTCCCTCACGGTCAAGGTCGGAATTGTCGAGTATAACGGCGTCCTCCGCAGGGACAGCCGGAGCGATCTTTCTTGTCGAATCGTTTCTGTCGCGCTGATTCATCTCGTTTTCGACCGCCTCAAGGGTGGTGACGACTCCCTTTTCGGTCAGCTCAAGATAGCGCCTCTTCGCCCGTGCCTTTTCGTTTGCGCAAAGGAATATCTTCACCTGCGCGTCGGGCATTATGACGGTTCCGATATCGCGCCCGTCCATGACCACGTTGTGAGTCCTTGCCATATCCCTCTGGATGCCGAGCAGGAATGCCCTGACCTCCGGAATTGCCGAGACGGAGGAAGCGGCAAGGGATATCTCCGGCTTCCTTATCTCAGTGCTCACATCTGTTCCGTTGAGAAATACGTGCTGTTCACCGTCATCGCCGTAATCAAGCGAGACCGAGACATGAGGAAGCGCGGCATTCACCCCTTCTGCATCGGAGGGGGACACTCCTGTCTCTGTCATGTAAAGCGCCACCGAGCGGTAAAGCGCTCCGGTATCGACATATATATAGCCGAGACGCTTTGCTATCTGTCTTGCAAGATAGCTTTTTCCCGCTCCGGCGGGTCCGTCAACTGCAATGTTGATCATATGGTCATCCTTTCGGTAATCCGCGGCATGGCGCGGATAATTCTGCATACTCTTATATTATAACACCGCCGGACGGAAAAATCAATCCTTTATTTCACACTTCAGCCGTCGGAATTACCGCCGTTCTTCATGCTCCGCAAAGCCCGGAGCGCGGTTGAAAGTCCTCCGATCCCGTCGATCAGTCCGTATTCCACCGCCTCTCTGCCATCGATTATCGTTCCGATGTCGCTTGCAAGCTCATCCGTCTGCATTATCAGCTGTCTCAGCGTCTTTTCGTCGATCCGGGAGTTTCTTACGGTGAATCCTATGATCCTGTCCTGCATCTTCCGCATATATTCAAAGCTCTGCGGCACACCGAGGACAAGACCGTTTATCCTCACGGGATGCAGGGTCATTGTCGCCGACGGAACTATGAACGACTTCTTTGCCGCAACCGCAAGCGGCACGCCTATCGAATGCCCGCCGCCGAGGACGAGCGACACCGTCGGTTTTGTCATGCTTGCGATAAGCTCCGATATCGCAAGCCCCGCCTCAACGTCCCCTCCGACGGTGTTGAGGAGTATCAGAAGCCCGTCAACCTCACGGCTGTCCTCTGCCTCGGTAAGTGCCGGGATCATGTGCTCATACTTTGTGACCTTCTGATTCTCCGGAAGCAGGTAATGCCCCTCGACCTGACCGACAACGGTGATGCACCTCAGCCGGAACCCTCCGATGTCTGTGATTTCCGCCGCACCGTCATGCTCCTCCCTGTCGTTTTCCTTCGCTTTTTCTTTCTCATCCATGTGATTTTACCTGTCCTTTCACAAACAATGCCGCAAATGCAGTTATAATAACTGTTTCTGCTGCTTTTTTTGCCGAAACTTCTTTACTTTTTCACTCCGGTATAGTATAATACTTTTTGTTGACTGCTATACCGTCCCGGAATGACCGCTCGGTGCGGCAGAGATCATAAGTTTTTTATTTGACAAGGAGATTTTCAAAATGAAAGTTCTGGTCGAAACCTCGGCAAGACATATCCACCTTACCGAAGAGCATATCGAAGCCCTTTACGGAAAGGGCGCAGCCCTCACAAAGAAGAAGGACCTCAGCCAGCCCGGTCAGTACGCCTGCGAAGAGCGTGCAACCATCGTCGGACCGAAGAAATCCATTCCGAACGTCATAATCCTCGGACCGGCTCGCCCCGCGTCTCAGGTCGAGGTGTCGTTCACCGATGCCCGCACACTCGGAATCCAGGCTCCCGTCCGCGAGAGCGGCGACCTTGCCGGAACCCCCGGATGTAAGCTGGTCGGCCCCTGCGGAGAGGTTGACCTTGAAACCGGCGTTATCGTCGCAAAGCGCCACATCCACATGACCCCCGAGGACGCAGAGGCGGCAGGCGTAAAGGACAAGGAGATCGTTTCGGTAAAAATCGACTCCGAAAGAAGCGCACTTCTCGGCGACGTCGTTATCAGAGTCAGCCCGAAGTTCGCAACCGCAATGCACATTGACACCGACGAAGCAAACGCAACCTGCGCGTTCGGTCAGTGCTACGGCGAGATCGTGAAGTGATCCGGTAATATGATCAAAGGACTTCCCACGAAGATGTGAGAAGTCCTTTTTATGAAATTCAGACTGTCTGTCCGCCATCTGACTTCTTTTTCCGCAGTGAGCTGCGCATTTCCCAGCGTGAGCTTGCGGACAGGCTGCAGCTTGCCGGTCTTGATATTGACAAAAACGCAATTCAGAGAATCGAGTGCGGTAAAAGATTTGTGACCGACATCGAAATCGTCTGTCTCGCAGGTGTTCTCGGCTGTACGGTCGAAAGTCTTCTGTACGGTAAAAAACAGTTGTGTTAAAACTCATTCCGGGGTATTTAACGACTCGTGTATGCAAATTTTTCAGCAAATATTGCGTGTATTATTTTGTCCTGTTTCACCTGTCAGGACAAAAATTTGTCCTCGTC
>FR891136.1:4246-4859 GCA_000433515.1 Candidatus Colimorpha enterica
CCCTGCCGGTACAAACTGACGGAACGAACGGAGAATTTCCATCATGAAAAAAGAATTTACCGAAGGCTATCACAGCGTTTTCTTCCAGCCGGGAGACGCCCCCGTTTTCTGTTACAGAAGCGGGCTTACAGTATATGAAGAGGTCTTCAGCGCCGGAACGCTGAACACCGCCGGCTGGAACGCGTCGGGATATCCGCTGAACGTCCTGACAAACTGCTCGACAAGACTCAATCCCGATGTCTTTCCCGAGCCGAATTCCTTCAGCCTCGAGATCGACGGCGAATACTGCGACCGCAGACTTGAGTACGTCTCTTTCGAAAGCAAAGAGGAAGGAAACGTCACCCACGCGGTTGTCACCCTTCTCTGCCGCAGAAAGAACGCAGAGATCAGGGTTCACACCATACTTGACGGCACACCGATAATCACCCGTTATATCGAGGTGGAAAACAAGTCGGAGAACCTGCTTGCGGTAAACCGCCTCGGCATCATCGGCGGCGGCATAGAGCAGACTCAGCTCCTGCTCGAGCGCGGTCTTGACCCCTCCGAGGTCTATTCTCTCGGATATATGGACAGCGATCTGTGGGCGACCGAGGGCGACTTCTCGTGGCATAAG
>FR891136.1:4915-6656 GCA_000433515.1 Candidatus Colimorpha enterica
GCAACTTCAGAAGAAACCGCTTCCGCTACCCGATGTTCATGCTCCGCAACAACATACTCGGCAACATACTCACCGCCCAGCTTGCATGGAGCACCGGTTACAAATTCACCTTCGACCTCAATGCACACCGCGAAAAGGGCGATACCTCGCTCTCATACTGCATGGAGCTTGACGCCTTCCATCCCCTGAACGTCATAAAGCCCGGTGAGACCATGAGGTCCCCGGAGGCTCATATCGGCATGATCTTCGGAGACACCGACGACGCGGTAAACGCAATGAATGCGCATATGCGCCGCTCCGTCTTTACAGTCCCCGGAACCGCTTCCGCCTGCCTTGTCGGCTCCGGAATGGGTCCCGAGCACGATATGAGCGTAGAGACCACAAAGCAGTATATCGACCAGATGGCAGCGGCAGGAGCCGAGGTGTTCATCATCGATGCCGGCTGGTACTGCCCGCCGGATAAGGAAAACGAGTGGTGGCTCCGCGCAGGAAACTGGAATTACGACCCCGACCGCTATCCGAACGGGATCGAAGAAGTACGCGAGTACGCTCATTCCAAAGGACTTAAGTTCGGTATGTGGATGGAACCCGCCCGCATCACCGGCGAACAGATCGCAAAGGAACATCCCGACTGGTTCCCGGAGTACATAAAGGGCAACCACCTCTCGTCCGGCTTCCTTGATTTCTCAAATCCCGAGGCGGTGAACTGGGTGGAACAGCAGGTCATCCACGTCATCTCCGACTATAAGCTCGACCTGTTCAGAGTCGACTACAACACCGACAGCAGCGACCTGTTCCATATCAGCGACGAAAGCGGACGAACCGAGTGCCGCGCATACCGCCACGTCATGGGCGTTTACGGTATGTACCGCAGGCTGAAGGAGCGCTTCCCGCACGTCATCTTCGAGAACTGCGCCGGAGGCGGCGGAAGATGCGACGCCGGAATGGTGTCGAACTTCAACCACACATGGGTATCCGACAACCAGCTTGCCCCCCGTTCCCTTCTCATCACAAACGGCATGACCCTTGCGATCCCGCCGGAAAAGGTAGACCGCCTTGTCGCCGGAATGGGCTGCCATAAGCGCGCTTCCCTCGATTTCCACATGAGAAACGCAATGTTCGGTCATCTCACCCTCAACGTATTCGGTCCGCGCATGGCTGAAATGAACCCCGATGTGTTCGAGTTCGTCCGTCACAGCACCGACCTGTACAAGAGCTTCATCCGTCCTTATCTTGCAGATGCCCTCATCTATCACCATACCCCCGATAATCAGGAGGTCATGAAACAGGGCTGGTTGGCAATCGAGACAGCCGCTCCCGACGCATCCCGCGCCGCCCTCGGCATCTTCTCGGTAACCGAGTGCGGAGTCACACAGGCAAGAGTATACCCGCGCGGTCTCTCGGCGGAAAAGACCTACCGCGTCACCTTTGACAATACAAGAACGACCGCCACAGTCTCCGGCTTCGAGCTTATCAATAACGGCGTAAACGTAAGAATCACCGGCTCCCTCTCAAGCGAGCTTGTGACCTTCGAAGAAGTCTGATAACCAAAAAACAAAACCGCCTCATTCACGCGATATCATGTCGCCGTGAATGAGGCGGTTTTTACTTGGCTTCCCCTCGGATGGGAAGGCTAAGTCAGCGCGGCGGAATCGTGCCGCGCGGATCGCAAACAAACATTTTTTGCCCCGAATACAGAAACTTTCTCCGCTTTGCACAACATCTCTGTTGTTTGTCTCAC
>FR891137.1:0-5836 GCA_000433515.1 Candidatus Colimorpha enterica
TGTGCTCTTCGGAAGGCCATTTCTGCGACGGATACTTTGTTGTGTCGAATATCACGCCGGTTTTCACGTTGTCGCTGAGAACCGTGAGGAAATCTATGAATTTCTCATCGCCCGCCGCGGTGAATATCGGATAGTCATCCGAGTTTTTGTCCATCGTCCTGTAGCCCGCGCCGATCCAGAGGGTCGGGTGTATCATGTCTCCGCGTCCGTTCATTCCGACAGAGTCGTTGTCGGTGATGGTTCCGTCGTTGTCAAGGTCGCGCGTTGCCGCCTTTGCGTAGGTGAGCATTTTGTCGAACGTCCAGGTTCCGTTCTTTACATCGGAATACGGGTCCTCAAGCGAGACATCCTTGCCCTTGTCTATGTTGTAGAAAACGCAGTTGGTCTGCGCGAACATATTGAGGCACTCGGCGCTGTATGCGAAATAATAAATTTTGTTGACGCGCAGCATATCGTTTACGTCGTGAACGTACCACGGCTGTGTGAGGTCGTTGTACTTCAGATCCGCGGTCGTTACGCAGTAGCCGTCGATGGCAAGAACGAAAGCCTCGCGCTGGATAAGCATATTCAGCTCGTATGCGTCCTCGCCGCTTCCGGCATAGGATTCAAGCATGCTTGAGCATTCCTCCCAGCTCTGGGCAAGCTCCTCGACAAACTTGATCTTGTACTTTTCCTCGATCATTGAGTTTCTCTTATACCGCGCGGCAATGACCTTGTCTGCCGAGGACGAGTCGGCAAGGAAGCCGGTGTACATATTCGCGTAATCGTCGGGGAGCGTCAGAATACGGAAATCGCTGTTGTTGTACGTGGTGTCCGGAAGATAATCGGCAACGTACAGCCCGGAGGTCTGTTCGCTTCCGCCGGTCGTACCGGAGGAATCGTCCTTGCCCGGATCACGCTTCTGACACGACGACGCGACTGCACCGACGGCAAGAAGAGCGGCAAGAAGCAGCGGAATCAGCTTGTTTTTCTTCATGGATCAGTCTCCTTTTTGTTTTTTCGATTTTTTGCCGTTGCGCACGAAACAACTCCCGCGGCGCTGTGCACTGTGCCGGTTTTTGTCGTTTGCAACCCATTGAGAACGTTTTCACTCATGGGATAATTCAGCATTACGCACAAGCTACTTTCGTTCGTGTTTATACACTGATAACAGTGTATCAATTTCCTCGTCAAAAATCAAGAGGAATTTTTGACACCGGAGTGCAACTATTTGTCCTGATGCAATTTTTGCACATTTTTTCGGCTCAAAAAGACAGTGATGATCACAGATTCCGCATTCATCCCGCAAAGCCCCGGTTTTTATCGCAAACAGACAAAACCCCTTCTCCGGTCACCCGGAAAAGAGGTCGTTTTTGCTTTTTCCCGAAAGGGATTATCTCTGCCTCATGGCATTGAAGCACTCGGTGCAGTATACCGGCTTGTCGTTCTTCGGCTCAAAGGGAACAAGCGCCTCTTTGCCGCATCCGGCACATACCGCGGAGAAAAGGTTTCTTGCCGGCTTTGCGGCGCTCTTTTTCGCGTCGCGGCACGCCTTGCATCTTGACGGCGCGTTGTTGAAGCCTCTCTCTGCGTAGAACTCCTGTTCTCCTGCAGTGAAGGTGAACTCCTGTCCGCAGTCCCTGCACTTCAGAATCTTGTCTTCGTACATTGTTTTACCTCGCTTAAAAAAGTATAAATATATTTTTACCCCAAGCGGATTGCAACCGCTATCTTTGTATCCACCGGGATTCAACGCTTTTGTTAAGCTATCAGGGCATATGTGTTTTTTTCGGAATTACTGCGTGCTGAGAATCACATATGGTACCCGCTTCTGAGCTTGGATCTGGCTCTGAACAAAGCGTTGTCAACAGACTTTTCGTTTCTGCCGAGGGTTAAAGCGATATCCTTGTACGATTTTCCTTCAATATACATGATGAGAACCTTCTTCTCGTATTTCGTGAGAAGCCTGTCCATCATCTCCGATAACCCGTCAAGTGCCGGGAAGTATCTGTCGGTCGTGCGTGCGGAGGTTTTCATAAGCGAAGCCGCGGCTTTCCGCCGGTTTTCGGCTCCTGCTCTGCGCAGGATGCTTATCATCCTGTTGTTTATGCATATCTTCGCGTAAAGTCCGAAGGTGACGCCTTTTTTCTCCGTGTCATATGTCTTGACCGCGCGGTAAAAGGCAAGAAGCGCCTCCTGATGCAAATCGTCGGTGCTTTCGCCGCACATCCGGCGGTACTTTTCGACTGCCGCGCCGATAAGCGGACTGTATTTCGCCGCAAGCTCCGAAAAAGCCTGACCGTCGCCGTTTTTTGCCGCAAGAAGCAGATCAGCGTCCACACTTACCTCCGTGACCGATAACATAATTATACCATTAATTTAAAAAAAGTCAACACTTTTTTTACACTAATTTTACGACACCATCCGACGCTGTACACACTGCACAAAAACGCGCCCCTGTTTTTGTAACATTTGACCCGGCATTTTTTTGGTTTTGCCGGTTTCCGGGCGAAATGTTGCACAAAAACCGGCCCCTATTTTCGTGCAGGATGCACAATCAATCGATAAGGTAATTCACCTCGCCGGTCAGCACCGCAAGGATGCCGCGGTAAACAACCTCCGGCTTGTCATAGAAATTGTGCCTTATTTTCTCAAGCTGATTTGCACTTTCAAGCGTCAGGGTCACGTGCATGATCTCCTCGTCCTTCTCGCTGATGACGCAGTCGGCTTCGAACCTGCCGTTTTTAAGCGTGCAGAAGTCGAATTTCACCTTCGCCCCGCGCTCCTTGAAGGACAGAAGCCGCAGCGCGCTCTTCAGGCTCTTTTCCTTGATGTTGTTGATGATGCGGCTGTCAAGCGTATCGACAACATATGCGCCCTGCTCCGTCACCCGGTAGATCTCGTCGCCCTCCTTGCCTTCGCCCGCCATCTCCTCGATGTTTCCGGCCTCAAGCAGCTCCGCAAAGCACTCCACAAAGTCAAAGTACCCGACATAACCGTCCTGAACCACAATGTCGTTTATGCTGACAAAATCAAGCGGACGCCCGACGTGGCGCATGAGATAGAGTATAAAAATTTTTATATCGTTCTTGTCTTTAAGCTGTGCCTGCATGATAACGCCCTCACTCGCTTTTACACCGCCCGGATGCGCAGCAAATCACTCTTGCCGGATTCATCAAGAGCCTGCTTTTTTTCAGAAGTTTTTGAAGATTCTTAAGGGACTTTTTTCAAAAAGTCCCTTAAGGCGGGTGGGAGCAATGCCAAGGCATTGCTCCGGGCAGCGCCCGGCATATATAATTCCCCCCACAGGAAAAACCGGGGCTGCCGCAGATCGTGCGGCAGCCCGGTGGCTTGATCCGGAAGTTCCGGTACGGATGACGTCTTTGTTGCCCGCCGTCCCTTTACTTTTTGTCTCCGGCAGCCGTCTCGTAGCCGACGTTGTCGGGATATTTGCTTATATTCCTGAGAACCGCCTTGGTAAAGGTGCTGTAGCCGTAATAAGAACTGCCGAGCTTTGAAATGTCAGAGGATTTGAGGTACGCATCCTGAAGCTGGACAAGCGGCATGACCGGCATATCCTTAATAAGCATAGCCTCCGCCTCATGGAGAAGAGCGGCTCTCTTTGCCGCATCGGTCTCGGCGAATGCCTCAGTGATCTTCTTGTCGTATTCCTCGCTGTAATACCCGCTTATGTGGGGGGTAAGCTCATAGTCGTCGTTGTCGATGACTCCGCTTGCAAAGGCTTTTGCGTACATTGCAAGGTTCGGGAAAGCATCGGTTGAAAGCATGAGGTTGTCGGTCAGGATAACGTCAAAGTTCCCCGCGTCGTAAGCCTCGTTGTAGAGGTTGGAGACAAGATCGTATTCCTGATCGTTGGTATACTTCTTGTATCCCAGCGCCTCGACAGTGACCTTGAAGCCGAGGGTTTCCCAGGCGGTCTTTACGTACTCGGCAACAGCCTTGTCGGTGTCCCTGTCGTGAATCGTGAGCTTTATGTCGCCGCCGTTTACGCCCGCCTTCTTAAGCAGAGCCTTTGCCGAATCAACGTTTGCCGATGCGGAGATCAGCTCCTCCGACGCGCCGGAACGGAAGGACTTCTTTGATGAAGGGCTTTTTTCGAACACACCGTCGGAAATAAGTCCCGCGGCAGGCTTTGCAAATACAAGGGTATCCGCGATCTTGCTTCTGTCAAGAGCAAGAGAAAGCGCGTTTCTTACGTCCGCGTTGTCAAACGGCGCGGTTTTTGTATTGAATATGAAGGAAAGCACCGACATGGATCCGGAAACCGATGCCTTGCTACTGTAATCGGCTCTCTTTGAAAGCGCGATCTCGGAGAGGTACACAAGGTCGCCGGACTCGAAATCGGCAAGATTCTCCTCTGCGGTCTTTTTGTAGTTGATGACAAGACGGTAGGGAGTGACGGACTTCTTTATGCTGTCCTCTTCGATGTTGCGGTAGTAATATCTGTTGCGCTCAAGCACAAGCTTTTCGCCGGGAGTATAGGTCCTTACAAAGAACGGACCGTTTCCGACGAGTATCTGGGAGCTTGACGACCAGTCTGCCTTGACCTTGTCAACCGCGTTTTCGCGAAGCGGCACAAGCATGGGGCTTGCAAGATACTCGTAGAACTTATTATAATCCGTCTTGCCCTCGAATTCGATTCTCAGGACATTGGAGGCAACGTCGGTGACACCGAGGTCGTCGATTGACAGGTCGCCCCTGTTGACGTCGCGTGCATTCTTTATTGCGAAGAGCATGCTTGCGGCTTCTCCGCGGAACTCGGACTCAAGGATGCGCTTCCATGCGTAGATGTAATCGGCAGCCTGAACCTGCGTGCCGTCGCTCCAGTACGCATTTTTCAGCGTGATCTCAATGGCATAGTAATCATCGGAAGGCCTGTCAAGGACCTTTACGCTTTTGGCCTGATTCTTTACCGGCTTACCCTTTGAATCGGCACTGAAAAGCCCCTCGTAGATAAGTCCCAGCACCTTTGTCGTTGCCTTGTCAAGGTTCGAGTATGCCGGATCGAAATTCGTGATCTCGGTAGAAAGGTACACCGGGATTATTGCGCCCGGGTCTTCGTTCGTAAGGTCTTTGGTGCAGCCCGCCGAAGCCATGAGAACGGCTGAGATGCAGAGCAGCAGAGCAATGATTTTTTTCATTCGGAAATATCCCCCTCGGTACTTGGTTAATGAAACCGGATACGCAGAAATCGCTCCGGAGCCGTTACGTATTAAACGGAATCTATAACTCTTTAGATTATATCACTTTTTTTCGCTTTAATCAATAGTTTCTTGTGAATCGGGGCAGAATAAATTTCAGATTCGGTCAATTGCACAATTACGGGGGTGGTTTTTTGTGCAAATATTACAATAATATTTTGCTCCGGCGGCGGAACAATAAGGCCGGAAGCTCCGGAATCTTTAATATCTTATAAAAACCGGCAGGCAAACGCGAAAGGAAGGGTACTATGGCGCTGAAAAACAGCAGCGGCGGGCAGTACAGCCGCACCGACATTGCCGAGGAATGCTGCGACGGCATTGATCTTGAACAGGGCGGACACGGCATACGCTTCAAGGAATACAGATCGCACGGCGTGCCGGTCACCCGGCTTGAGATATTGTCCGGAGAGGGAGAGCGGCTTATCGGGAAGCCGGTCGGAAGCTACATCACCCTGAATGTGGGAAAGCTGTGGCTTGCCGACCGCGCGACGTTTGCAAGGACTGCGGAAGCACTTGCCGCCGAGCTGAAGGGGATTTCGGAATCCCTCTGTCCGGGCGCGGAGAGCGTGCTTGTGGCGGGGCTCGGCAACCGGTACATCGCCTCCGACGCAATAGGACCGCTCGCCGTCAGGGAT
>FR891137.1:5878-13803 GCA_000433515.1 Candidatus Colimorpha enterica
GAGCTTGACCCGGCGCTTTTCGGCTCTCTCGGCTCTGCGACCGTCTCGGCGATCGCGCCCGGAGTGATCGGGCAGACGGGGATAGAGGCGGTCGAGATAATCCGCGGCGCGGCGGAAAACGTGTCTCCCGGGCTGATAATCGCGATAGATGCCCTTGCGGCAAAGAGCATTGACCGGCTTGCCGTTACCGTGCAGCTGAGCGACACCGGCATTGCGCCCGGCTCCGGCATCGGCAATGCAAGAAAAGCCATCGACCGTGCCACCCTCGGCATACCGGTGATATCGGTGGGTGTCCCGACGGTCGTGGACTCCTCGACGCTTATTTACGATATGCTGAACCTTGCCGGCGCCGACGACATCCCCGACTGCGTGAAAAACGCGCTTGACAACGGAAGGAGCTTCTTTGTCACCCTGAAGGACGCCGATTCCGCGTCGCGGGAGAATGCAAAGCTCATTGCCCGCGCGATAAATCTTGCGTTTTCGGTCGATCTTTCGGAATAAAGGCGGCGATATGCGCATATATAAAATGTACAGTATCGGAAAAAAGAGGTGTGTGAACGGTGTCCACGGCAATTTTAAAGAAAACGGCAAAGGCGCTGTCGGCGGGGCTGATCTCGCTCTCGGTGCTGATGACGGTCGCCTTCGGCGCGGTTGCGGACAGGTTTCCGGAGGGAGACACCGCCGCCGGGGAAACGCAGACCGGCGCGCCGCTCCCGGAGCCTCCGGAGGAGCTGTTTATACCGGACGGAAACGACTTCATCGGGTGTGAAAACGAAAGCCCGACGGCACTTGACGTCTACGACGGGATATTTTCCTGTGAAGAGCCGCCGGCGGTGCGCGGGGAGCTGAAGATAATCAGCACCGACTTAAGCCGCAATCCCTCTCCCGGAACGGTGTATGTCAAGAACAACACGGCATACGGCATAACCCCCGCCGATTATCTCAGCGCCGACACCATGACGATAACCCCGTCAGCCTCCCCGGCTCCGGAAAGCGCACAGCCGAGGGTGCTGATCTACCACACCCACGGAACAGAGGGCTATGCCGAGGAGGGAAAAGGCTCGTATGCCTCAAACGCCCTTCCCCGCTCCCGGGACATCACGAAAAACGTCGTCGCCGTCGGCGCGGTGCTTGCCGACACCCTTATAAAAAGCGGCGTTCCGACGATCCACTGCGAGGTAATGCACGACGCGGTATACGGATACAACAACTCCTATACCGGCTCGCGGAAAACGGTTGCGGAGTATCTGAAAAAATACCCGTCGATAAAGTACGTCTTTGATATCCACCGCGACGCGCTTCTCAACAGCGAAAATGTCTATAAGGTCATTACATACGACGAAAGCACGCCGGCGGCACAGATAATGCTGGTCGTCGGCACCGATTCCGCCGGCGCTTCCCATCCGGGATGGAGGAAAAACCTCTCTTTCGCCGTAGATGCCCAGTATCTGCTGACAAAGCGGCTTGAAAACCTCATGCGCCCCATCTGCATTAAAAAGTCGTCTTACAACCAGCAGCTCTCTCCCGGTGCGCTTCTCATCGAGGTCGGCACCTGCGCAAACACGCTTGCCGAGGCAAAGACCTCGGCGGAGATACTGGGCGAAACCCTCGCCGCGCTTATAAACTCCGACGGCTGAACCGCGGCGGTCAATTATGTTTCAAGCGAAAGGATATCAAAATGAAAATACTCTGTATGCATCTGAAGATCTTTCTATGCCTCACCGCTGCGGCGATACTGCTCGGGATCGTCACCGTCACACCCTGTCAGAGAGGGCAGAAGCTCTCCCTCCTCGGCAGAGCCTATGCCCTTGACACCGCGCGTTGCGGAGAGCTTGCGGACTGTGTCAGGGGACTGGAAAAAAGGATAACCGGCAAGGGTTAACCCGATACGCCGTATTGTCATTCCGGAATGCCGCGGAGGAAAAATGCCGTGCTTTGCCGGAGCAGCGGGCTGACATCTCTTTTCGGGCGGTGTCGGTTTTGCTTTGAGCCATTCGGCGGCATCCTCTTTACGCAAAATAAGCCTCCTGCGGCAGGTACGGGTATATCCGTTCTGCCGCGGGAGGCGTTTTTTTCAAAGCTGTCCGTTCCGGCGGGGATCAATATTTCCGTTTTTTCGTTTCAGGAAGCACGTCTGCCGAAGCACTGCGCAAAAGCAGGTTGTTTCAGCTGTTTTTCGCGTTTTCATACCCGGCAAGCGCCTCATAGAAGCTCTGCGCATAGATCCTTACCATAAAGTCGTTCGGGTGATTGATGTTGTTGCCGGAATAATCGCAGAAATCCTTTCTTTCAAGCAGGGCAAGCGACACGGAGGTCATCCGCGTCACCCCGCAGGGCACGCCGGCTCTCCGGTAATCCTCCGCAAGCGACATAAACCCCTTTTCGAACAGCGCCTGATTGCCGCACCAGCCGTTTTCCGCGGCGGGATTCGGCACCATCGTCGAAACGAGCATGACCGATGCGCCCGGTTTTTCCGCAAGCACCCTGTCGGCGATCCCGCGTATCATCGCGCGCTCGTCATCCGGGGCTCTCCCGGCATCGTTCATTCCGAATGCCGTGACAAAGAGGTCACAGCCGTATTTCCCGATAAAATCCTTCACATGGCGGTCGAAATTCGAGATTCCGTCAGCGACGGTCCAGCCGCCGACAGACGGATTGATATAGGTTATCACCCCGCGGGCACCGTATTTCACATCCTCCGGCACCCTTGCGGTGTTTCCGAGAGCCGGGTCAACGTAATGCACCGAGTAACCGTATTCCGCAGCCAGCTTCTGAACCGCAAACTGTGACCACGACAGCTGATGCGGCGCGTAGCCGTCTATGAACGATGCGCTTGCGCCGTATGTGATGCTGTCACCGTAGAACACGACCGTCACATTCTCACCGTTTTTGAGCTTTTTCAGAAACGCGGCAAATTCCCCGGAATTCTCCTGCCTGAAGCCGCTCCATTCCCCGCTGTGGATATATGTGACCGAAACCTGCCACTTTGTCATCATCTCGCCCTCGCCCCAGTAGGTTTTTACGGGCTTTCCTTCGCGGTTTTTCGTGACAAGTATCGAGTCCTCTCCGGCACCGTAGAAAACCTCCTGAGTTATGCAGGGTATCGACGAGCCTTCGGTCAGTATAAGCCTGCCGTCTTTATCGAGGTCATAGTCCTTCCCCCGCACATACTCGATTTTCAGGTCATACGAGCGCACCGAGAGTATTTCGTCCGGGTCGAAAAGAAGCTGTTTTCTGTCCTTCCGGTCGATAAACATGACTGTTTCGCCGTAAACGGTATTTCCCTGATAAAAAGGTGTCATCGCCCTGACTCCGTCAAAGCGGTCGAATATTTCCGGCTCAGCCGTATCTGTGTTTTTTGTGGTTTCCATTGTTATTTCTGAAGTTATCCCTTCGCTGTTATTGTCCGTGCGGCCGGTGCAGGCTGAAAAGAGGCAGACAAGGCACATGACCGCCGCAGTTTTATTGATCCTCATGACCTTCTAACCGGGTCCGGGAACCGCTCACCCTTTTCCGGCTTCGGTGCCGCAGCACCGCTCAGCCCGGAGACAGGCTGCCGGAGCGTTTTTTTATCATACCCGGTCACCGGCAGATGCTCTGCAATTGTCATTCCGCGGCTCTCCTTCCGATGCGGCAGTCAGATTTATCGGCAGTTTTTCCGTTCGCAGCAGAAGAACCGACAGCTATGCCGCCGGCAACAGTATAACGCATACAAAACCGTTTGTCAAGCGGAACAAAAATGCGTTTTTGAAGTTTTTTCGGAACATAATCCGCACAATGCCCGCGAACACCCCGGAACAGATAACGCCGGAAAGCCGCCGGAGTGTTTACTATGCCGTATTGACAATAATGCATATTAATGCTATAATCATCTCATGTCTTTTTGATTATAAACATATTTTAATCAATTTCCGCACTTGGTTAGCAAAATTACACGTTATACTTAGAAGTCAATATCACAGTAGGTCTATCATCATGAATGAACAGACAGATCATCGGAAAGAAGCGGCAAAGGAAGTGGCGCTTGAGACAGTAATCGGCTCGGCAGTAAAGCTCCCGTTTGTCAGGGTGTCGAGAAGCGGATTTCTGAAAAAGGAGTTTGCCGACAGCCCGGAACGGCTTGACGCGATACTGGAAGCCGGACCGGTTCAGGCGGGAATACCGCGCGAAATGCTGTCAAAGCACGCGAACAAGCTGATACTCGCCCGTACAAGTCAGTCCTCTGTCGCGTCCTTTGCGGCGGGAATTCCCGGAGGCTTTGCAATGGCGGCGACAATTCCTGCCGACGTTATGCAGTTTTTCGGAATGTCACTGCGGCTGGCGCAGGAGCTGGCATACCTTTACGGCGCGGAGGACATGACAAAGGACGGGGATTTCGACGACGAAAGCGTCAGAAACCGGCTGATACTCTACTGCGGAGTCATGTTCGGCGTTTCCGGCGCGATTTCCGGAGTTCGGGTGCTGTCGTCGCAGGTCGCAAAGGTCGCCCTCAAAAAGCTGCCCCAGAAGGCGCTTACCAAGACATTCTGGTACCCGATAATCAAGCAGATCGGCAAGGCGGTCGGCATCAGGGTCACAAAGTCCACGGCGGCGCAGGGAATATCAAAAGCCATTCCGGTGATCGGCGGCGTGATATCCGGCGGGCTCAATTTCGCATCCATGCTGCCGATGGCAAAAAGGCTGTATATTTCGCTTGACAAAGCCTGCTTCGATTACTCGGACGAAGAGCTTGAGGCGGATATCTCCGAAATGGAGAATATTTCGTCCGGAAATGTTCAGGAGGCAAAGAGCGGGATAAAGGACAGTATCGCCGGGAAGATAAAAGGCGCCGGAAACAAAATCGGCGGTATGTTCAGAAGGAACAGGAGCGAAGCGGAACAGCCGGACGATATCCCCGGAACGATAAAAAAGCTGTCCGAGCTGAAGGATGCCGGGATACTTACACAGGAGGAGTTCGACAGCAAGAAAGCCGATTTGCTTGCAAAGCTGTAAGACACTGACGCATATCGTGTCTGACACCTTTTACTTATACTTACTTAAAGCAGGAGAGCGCCGCGGCGCGCTCCTGCTTTTTCAGCAATATTTGTACAAATCTTTGTTCCCTNNNTTTTTCAGAAATATTTGTAAAAATCTTTGTTCCCTGTGGAAAAATTAATAATTTCGTGTTACAATAGACTGTGGATAAGTCTGTCCGTAAAAACACGGGAGGAAATGGCACATGACCGGGAGAAAAAACAGAATTTCATCGGTGCTGATCGCTGCGGCGCTGATTTTCGGGATAATTCCCGCGGCGCGGGTTTCGGCGGCGGTCATGAACGAGGTCATTGCCGGGGCTGACAGCCGGGTGCTTGCCTCCTGTCTCGATCATGTTGACGACGATTTCAACCACGCAACGGTCGACTGGGAGGTTTCCGGAGGGACTGCGGAGGCTGTTCAGTCGCCTGACAGAACTCCGTTCTCGGTATTCGAGGGAAGCCGTTCCCTGCTCGTCACCGCAGGCGGCTACACGGCGGGAGCTTCTGTAGTGCTGACAAAAAAAGCCGCCTCATTTCCCGATGCAGCCGACATGAATTATTACTCCGCCACCTTCTGGTTCCCGGAGGAGATGGGCGAGGTCATCGTTTCGCTCTCCCTGTCGGCAAGAAGGGGCGGCACCTACTCCACCTCGGCACCGGTTCCGACCGGAGGATGGCAGACGGTGTTTTTCGACCTTTCCGAAAGCGGGCTTTCGGGTGCCGGACGGACGCTTAAGCTCTCGGTCAGCGCATCCGAAAGCGGAGATTTCAGCTTTCTTACCGACATGGCAGGCGCATCGTCATACGCCGACGCCGTTCAGCGCACGCGGTATCTTGCCGTTGACTACACAGCTTCCGGATGCAGAACGGACTACCGCGGCGGCGTGATGGCGGTGACGCTCAGCGGCGAGGGACAGTATATCGAGGCGCTTTCGCCGGTCGTGAACGATTTCAGCGGAGGAACGGGGCTTCGCGTACGGCTGAAAAACAGCTCGTCCTGCCGCTCGCTCACGCTTTACTACACAACGATAAGCTCGTCGGAGTACAGCGACAGCCGCGCCCTGACCTGCAGAATACCGGAGGGGAGCGGAGTCGTTTCCGTCACCTTCCCGATCCCCGACGCATACACCGGGCGGTTCAGGATAGTCTTTGACGGCAGCTGCACCGGAGAGATGGAGATCCTCTCGGTGACACCCGCGCTCTGCTACACGTCGCAGACCGGCGTCGGCTCGGTCGATGCCTGCGAGATAAGCTCCGACAAAAAGAATCTGACGGTGCGCGGCACGCTTTCTGCGGAGGAAGCGGAAAAATATGCTGACTGCCCGCTTTACCTCTACCGCCTGCCGCTTTACGGGGATGCTTCGGCAATAACCACCGATCGGGCGGCGACGGCTGAAACAAGGCTGTCCGGCAGCGGATTTGCCTTCACCGTCGGGCTTTCGGGCAACGGCTCGGAGCTTTATGCGAAATACGCGGTCATGGCATACTATTCCGGAACGCTTGTCAGGATCGGAGACGCGCTTTCGGTGACGAATCCGGAGATACTGTCCGCCGACAGGATCAGCTTTTCAAAAGCCACGAAAAAGGGCGTTTACCCGATAACCGGTGTCCCGGTGCTTGACGCGATAAGCCATACGGCGGTCGAAATACGGCTTGACGAGATTATTTCTCTCGGCACGGAAGGCACGATGACGCACACGACGGGAGACGTTACCTGCACTCTTGACGGAAAATACGTAACGGCGCTTGACGAAAAGATGAGGCTGTACGAAAACTGCGGGATAAACGTCACGTTCATACTGACAGCCGGGTATTCCGACGACATTTCGGTGGCGTCGCTGATAAATCATCCCTCGTCATCCGGCGGGAACCGTCCGGCGTTCAACACCGCAACCGACGAGGGGATAAACACCCTCCGTGCGGTCTGCGATTTTCTTGCCGTCAGGTACTCGACGGCGGGAGGGATAACCTCCAATGCCGGGGGATACACCGTCGGCGCCGGAATAAACCGTGCGGCGGAAAACTATAATATGGGAGAAACCGACCTTGTCCGGTTCGCAAGAAACTATTCCGCGGCACTGCGGGTGGTGTATGCGGCGGTGAAGTCGGTATCGTCCGAGGTGTCGGTCTATATCCCTCTTGAGGGCAGATGGCACTCTGCCGTAAATATCGGTCAGCGCGCATCGTTCGACGCAAGGACTGCGCTTGAAGCGATAGCCGCCTGCATAAAGGAGGGCGGCGACATCGGCTGGAGGCTGTCCTATGACCCGTGGGCTGACGGCATTTCGCTCTATTGGGAAAACCGGTACCCCGACATGACGGAGGAGACCGGAAGGATTAATATTCCTAACGCAGAGGTGCTTGTATCGTTCCTCGGGCGCGACGGAATGCTTTACAACGGGCTGAAGCGGAGCATGATATTCCTCGGCACCGGGGTGCGCACGGCGGCTGACACCAACGAAACGATAAAATTCTCCGCCGACTATGTGCTGTCGTATCTGCGCCTTTGCGGCAGGGAGTTTGACACTGTGACGGCGCTTATCCCGTCGCATCCGGTGAATTACAACGACACCCTGAAATACATCGATTCGAATCTTTCCGCCGAAAAGACCGGATACGCAAGCGAGCTTGCGGGAGAGCTTTACTCTTCGCTTTTTGACGCGGCATCAGTCGCATCGCGGTATATATCCGAGGGGAAGGCCGGAATGTCGGTTCCATCTGCCGTCAAGGGCGAAAGCGTCATATCCGGGTTTGCATCCGGCGACGACGGGTGGAATGCAGTTGCAAACTGCGCGTCGTTAAGGGGCGGTGCATCGCTCGGCGACAGAAACGGACTGCTCAGCGTACGGTTCACGGCGGCGGGCGGCGGCTACCGCGGGGTCGGAAAGACCTTCGAGCGCGCGCTTGACC
>FR891137.1:13871-15296 GCA_000433515.1 Candidatus Colimorpha enterica
TCCGGAGGGAGTTGACAGCCTGCTTGTGACCGTTGTTGTGCGGTCGGGAAGCAGTTATCAGTCGTCGGTATGCAGTGTCAGCGCCGGCGAGATGACAACGGTGGTTGCCGATATCAAGGATTTCCCGCGGCGGTCGTCCTGCGACGGGATCTCGGTGTTTGTATCCGGAGAAAACGGAGAGGACATCGGCGAGCCGACGCTTCTTATCGGCAGTGTCCGCGCAATGTCGCTGACAAAAAGCAGTCCCGCGCTTGACAGCGAGATAAACCCGCCGGACGGCGGCGAGGAGGTCCCGACCGTGACCGTAAAGACGCTTCTGACGGTCGGGGGAATATCGCTCCTTGCACTCATCTGCGAGTTTGTAAGAATCAGAAAGAGGCAGACACCCCGCGAGACAGTCTGAACGGCAGTCAGCGGTTTCGGCGGAGCATCTGCGGCAATGTATCCGCGCCGGCGGCGCATGACATCCGATAAACGGAGGAAAAAAAGTATGATGAACGAAAAAGACAAAACCATAACCTTCTCGATAAAAGACGAAAAGGACCTGGAGATAAAGCGGGTGCTTCACGCGGTCTATTCCGCGCTGAGCGAGAAGGGCTACAATCCTATAAACCAGATAGTCGGATATATCCTCTCGGAGGACCCGACCTACATCACCAATTACAAGAACGCAAGAAGCCTTATCTGCAAGGTTGACCGCGACGACGTACTCAATGCGCTTGTGAGGAACTATCTTGGTCTCTGAGGCCGGCGGAAATGTCGTTGTTCTCGGGTTCTTTGACGGCGTTCACATCGGGCATCAGGCGCTTCTTTCAGCCGCGCGGGAAATGGCGGACGGGATCGGCTGTCCGGTTGCCGTGCGGACGTTTGAGACGCTTCCCGGACGGGAATACCTGACACCGCCGCCGCTTCGCGAAAAGTGGCTTAAGCGCTTCGGGGCTGATGCCGTGATTTCCGACAGCTTTTCCGGGCTGAAGGATCTTGACCCGGAGAGCTTTGTGCGCGACATTCTTATATCGGATACAGGCGCCGCCGCCTGCGTCTGCGGGTACAATTATCACTTCGGTGCCGGTGGAAAGGCGGGTGCGGACAGCCTTGCCGCGCTCTGCCGGAAATACAAAATTCCCTGCCGCACGGTCGGAGAGGTGCGGACAGAGCTTGACGGGGAAGAAATTCCGGTCTGCTCTACCGTGATAAGAAGGCTGATCTCGGAAGGCAGGATAACCGATGCCGACCGGCTTCTCGGTCACGCTTTCGAAATATGCGGAGAGGTTGTCCACGGGCGGCAGTTCGGCAGGACCGTCGGGCTTCCGACGGCAAACATTCTCCCTCCGCCCCACGCGGTGCTCCCGCCGGACGGGGTCTATTCGACCTTCTGTCATATCGGCGGGAAAAGCTATCCCTCCGTGACCGACATCGGTGTCC
>FR891137.1:15322-17287 GCA_000433515.1 Candidatus Colimorpha enterica
GACATCGGTGTCCGCCCGACGTTTTCCGGCAGTGAGCGGCGGATCGAGACGCACATAATCGGCTTCTCCGGCGATCTTTACGGCGCTCCCCTGACTGTCGGCTTCATCTCCCGTCAGCGCGGCGAGATTAAATTCAGCTCCCCCGAAGCCCTCGTTGCCGAAATAACCCGCAACGCAGATACGGCTGTGGAGGATTTTGGGGAGAACGTCTTCTTTCTTTGAAAGAAAGAAGCAAAGAAGCGTACTGAAAAAGAAAAAAAGTTATAGAAAGTGCGTGTTTTTGTGGGGCGATTCGTGAATCGGTCGTTTCCCGTAATTGCTGATACATTTTCATCGGAGGACAACATGAAAAAAATCTACCCGCTTAAACTCATCTCCGTCAACAAGGACATAATCTGGGGCGGAACGACTCTCGGAGAAAAATACAACAAGCCTGCCGGCAAGACAGCCGAGGCATGGGAGCTTGCCGTTCATCCGGAGGGCATCTGCCGCATCGAAAACGGAGAATATGCGGGAATGCTTCTGTCGGAGTATCTCGGAAGCGAAAAATTCCCGATAATGATAAAGCTGATAGACGCCCGGGACAGTCTTTCGGTTCAGGTACATCCGATAAAAACCGAAATGTGGTACATAGTCGAAGCCGAGCCGGGAGCAAAGCTGGTTTACGGTCTGAAGGACAGATTTGACGGGGAAAAATTCCGTGCGGCACTTGACAGCGGCACTGTCACCGACCTTCTGAACTATGTTCCGGTGAAGGCGGGAGACGTGTTTTTCATACCGAAGGGACTGGTTCACGCGATCGGCGCGGGGATCCTTATCGCCGAGATTCAGGAAAACTCAAACGTCACCTACCGGGTATACGACTACGGCAGGCTGAAGGACGGTGTCCCGCGCGAGCTTCACGTCGATCAGGCGATGAAAACGATCCGCGACTTCACCGAGGAGGAAATTGAGGCACAGCGGTTCTCTCGCGGCAGAAAAGAGCCGGGAGTGCTTGCCGACTGCCGGTATTTCAGGACGGAAATTGCCGGCATTGACGGAAGCGCAGACTTCTCTGAAGCATCGGGATTTGTAAGCGTCATCTGCCTTGAGGGTCAGGGCGACATCGACGGCGAAAAGTTCGTGAAGGGCGATTCTTACTTCATCCCCGCCGGCTACGGAGGCTTTACGGTAAACGGGGTCTGCCGGCTTTTGATCACGACCGAATGATAAAAAATCTCCCTGAGTAATGACGCTCAGGGAGATTTTTTTATATGCCGTATTCGGAAAATTCTTCTGCCGTGCCGTGAAAAACGTTCAGGTCGATATACCGTTCACTGCCGTCAAAGCCCTTCAGCCGTCCCCTGCTCGAATACTGCCAGAAAACAAAATCGCAGTCCGGCTTCTTCAGGATATCCCTTATCCACAGGTCACAGCCGAGGGTATCGTTTTCAAGTATCACCCTCATCGATTTTCCGGTGGTGTAGATTATCGGGGTCATGCCGTACTCTTCGGTCAGCCGGGAGATAAGAATTTTCAGCTGATTTTTTATCTCCGCGGTGTTTTCCGGCGGGGATTTCAGGTACTTTCCGTAAAGCTCGACGTCGATGACCGGCGGGAGCATATTTTCTGTTTTGGAAACGGTTTTTATAAAGCTGTACGCCTGCGTTTCCGCGGGACTGTCAAAGCTGAAAAAGTGATATGCACCGACCCGGAGTCCGGCTGCCGCCGCGTTTCCGTAATTTGAAGCAAAGCACGGATCGACGAGAGAAGAACCCTCGGTCGCCTTGACAAAAGCGAAGGAAATCCCCTGCGACGCTATCACGTTCCAGTCGATTTTTCCCTGATAGGACGAAACATCGACCCCGCGCACCGGGTAAAGCTCTTTGCGCGGGTTAACCGGCTTCAGGATCCCGGTGTAAAACAGCGCCGCGGCAGATACCGAAGCAATGATCAGGCAGGACGCGATCACTGCGGCAGCTATCC
>FR891138.1:0-15833 GCA_000433515.1 Candidatus Colimorpha enterica
AAGGGGTTTGGGGGGACTTTTTTCAAAAAGTCCCCCCAACGTTCTCATATATTTAATCTTGCAATAATCCTCCGGATGTGCTAAAATAGAATCAGACAACCCAAACCGAAAGGAAAAGCGAAAAATGAAATCCAAAATGACATACTCGGTGTCGCTGGGAAGCGTTATCGACGAATTTCAGCTTGAAGAGATAAACAAACCGGAGGGCAGCCGCGACAGGTCGGTCAACAGGAGCGAGGTCAACCGTCCGGGGCTGGCGCTGGCAGGCTTTTTCGGATATTTTGAGCCGGGACGCATACAGATAATCGGGCTGAGCGAGAACGACTACATCTCAAAGCTCGATGACGCGAAAATGAGGGAGATATTCGATAAATTCTTCTCGATGAACCCGGTCGCGGTCGTGTTCTCAACGTCGCTTCCTGTGAACGGAACGATAATTGAGGCGGCAGACCGTTACGGCGTGCCGATACTCAGAACCGCGTCAAAGACATCGGAGTTCATGGCGGCGCTTATCGGGTCGCTCAGTGTAAGCCTTGCACCGAGAATAACGCGCCACGGTGTGCTTGTTGAGGTCTACGGCGAGGGCATTCTCATCCTCGGCGACAGCGGCGTAGGAAAAAGCGAGACGGCGATAGAGCTTGTCAAGCGCGGACACCGCCTTATCGCCGACGACGCGGTCGAGATCAAAAAGGTTTCGGCAAAGTCGCTTGTCGGCTCGGCTCCGGAGCTTATCCGGCACTACGTTGAGCTGCGCGGCATCGGGATCGTTGACGTAAAGCGCATTTTCGGTATGGGCGCGGTCAAGGACACCGAGAAGATCGACATGATAATCAACCTTGAGCAGTGGGTGCAGGGCAAGATGTACGACCGTTTCGGCCTTGAATCGGAGTACACGGATATAATGGGCATAAAGATCCCGACGACCGTTATCCCGGTCCGCCCCGGAAGAAACCTTGCCGTCATCCTCGAGATCGCCGCGATGAACAACCGCCAGAAGAAGATGGGATATGACACCGCAAAGGAATTCAACGAGCGGCTTATGAATATGACGATGTAAGCGTCAATTTATTTCATAAAAATACCCCTTCCTATCCCGGAAAGCCCGGAAAAGGAAGGGGTCATTATTTCATATCAGCCCCGGACAAACACCCGGCAACAGCTCTGTTGTCTTCGCCGTTCCCGCCGCCCGAGGGTGTTTTACTGCTTTCCAAGCTCCCATGCGATCTCTGCAAGCCTTTTTACCGCCTCGTCGGTGCGGAGACGGTCAGCCATATACGCATCGCGCAGCAGCTCCGAGGGGATGAAGTCGTCGTATTTTTCGAACACCGGGCATTCCGATGGCGCGACAAGCGCGCTTTTGTCAATGCCCTCCGTCGAAGCCTTTTTGCTGAGGTACGAGATAAGCTCCCGCCCGTCGCCGCGCTCCATTTTGAAGGTCATGTAACAGCATCCCTCATATTCCATGCCGCTTATCCGGAATTTCGCGCCGTTTTTCGCTATGAATTTTCTGAGAGTGCGGAAGGAGCGTGTTCCGAGCCACGGGAAGAGACACCACGTGTACCCGCCGAGGTGAACTATCGATTTTTTCAGCATCCCGGTGTTTCTCGCGACCCTTCTTGCCACGTCAAGACGCTTTCTTGCGTTCTTTTTAAGATACGGATAGACGGTGTCCTCTTCAAGCACCTGCTTCATGCGCTCAAGAATGCGCGTGTGTATCTCGCCGTAGTCGCCGGGCCAGGAGATCTCCATCTTGCCCTTGACCTCTTTGACGTATATCAGCTTCCGCGCAACGTCAAGCTCCTCGACCTCCCAGACCCTTCCGGCAAGGGCAAACCTGTCTCCGACCGGAGGGGGGGTCGTTATCGTGCCGATCTCGTCGGAGCCGGCGCGGACGGTGTAGTCCTCGCTGTCCTTGAAAACGGCATAGAATTTGAAGCTGTTTATCAGCCGCTCGCCCTTTAGCCCGACTATCAGTCCCTTTTCCTCGGTCATTTCGATGAAATCGTTCTTTATCATCGACAGAAGCAGCGTGCGGTACTCCTCCTTTGTGACCCCGGCAAAGGGCGGGAGGGAGAGAACCTTTTCGGCAAGCCTTTTCGCCGTCAGCTCCCCGGAGGCGGCAAGGGTGCTGAGCGTCTGCTGGAACAGAAGGCTGAACGGCAGTTTCTTTACATTCGGCGGCTCGATGAACCGTTCCTCAAGATAAAGCTGAACTATTGCAATGGCTCGGAGCAGTCCCCACGGCATAAGCTGCGGGAGAGGGGTGTTCGGAAGCGGGTTTTCCTCGCGGAACACCATCATCATTTCCGGAGGAGTGCCGCGCCTGCCGGAGCGTCCGAGCCTCTGGAGCAGGCTTGACACGGTGGTCGGCGCGTCAAGCTGAACTATCCTTTCAAGCCTGCCGATATCGATGCCGAGCTCAAGCGTGACGGTCGCGCAGGTGACGGTGCGGAGCCCGTCGTCCTTCAGCTTCATTTCCGCCTCTTCCCGGAGCGATGCCGAGAGGTTCCCGTGATGGATAAGAAACACGTCCGGATCGCCGCGCCGGTCGGCTATCTGCCGGAGGGTGGCTGTCAGGTACTCCGTCTCCTCGCGGGAATTGGAGAAAACAAGGCACTTTTTGTCGGCCGTACAGTCGTATATATACTCAAATCCGGGGTCGAGCGGGGTGTAGCCGACGGAATTATCAGATGCTTCGGGTCGGGCAGGTTCATTTTCGCCGGGGGTAGCTTCTCCGACGGCGGTGAGGTATTTGTTCCCGCTTTCCGACTGGTCGGGGGAGTCGCTCTGGATGTAGAAATGCTCCATTCCGAGCCGCCATGACGTGCGGGTCTCCTTCATTCCGACGACCGAAACGCCGCGTTCGGAGCCGGCGCCGAGCCATTTCGCCGCGATATCCGTGTCGCCTATCGTGGCGGAAAGCCCTACTCTGACCGGGTCGCGCCCGATAAGCCTCGATATCCGGCAGAGCTGGCAGATAATCTGGTTTCCCCTGTCTGTCCCGGTAAGGGTGTGGATCTCGTCAAGGACGACATACCGTAAATCCCCGAACAGCCTGACAATGTCGTTGTTCCGGTTCATCAGCATACTTTCAAGCGATTCCGGGGTTATCTGAAGTATTCCCTTCGGGTCGCGCAGAGCCTTGTTCTTGTGGGACATTGCAACGTCCCCGTGCCAGTGAAACACCGGGATGCCGCTCATGTCAAGAAGCTCGTCAAGCCGCGAAAACTGGTCGTTGATAAGGCTTTTCAGCGGAGCGATATACAGCGCCCCGAAGGTCTGCGGCGGGTCATCGTACAGCCGGGAGATTATCGGGAAAAAGGCAGCCTCTGTTTTTCCGGACGCGGTGGAGGAGGTCAGAAGCAGGTTGTTTTCCGTGCCGAAAAGCACCTCCGCCGCGCCGATCTGCACCTCGCGGAGACTGTCCCAGTTGCGGGAGTAGATGTAGTCCCGGATGAAGGGGGAGTATTTTTCAAATGCGGACATGGGAGTTCTCCTTTTTTGTTTTTTGGGGTCGGATTTTGTTTTGCGGACAGAGATTTCCTGACTGCGTCAGAGCCAACTCAGGCTTCCCCTTGAGGGGGAGCTGTCAGGCAGTTCCGCTTGCGGAACCGTTTTCCCGGTGGAAATGTATCTTTATGCCTCAAAGACGCGCCGTTGGCGCTACACCTCAATCCGTAGTAGTTCCGCAAGCGGAACTACCCGCCACCTTCCCCTCGAGGGGAAGGCTCACTGTCGGGTTTTGATTTCTGACAGAGATTTCACGACTGCGTCAGAGCCAATCCGTTTTTCTTTCTCCGCAGAAAGAAAAACTCAGAAAAAGAAAGACCGCTCAGGGAGCTGCGCCGCTGAGTGAGCCCCGATTTACTCCGGCGAACAGAGATGAAATCAAAAACCGGGGCTCAATGCGGCTCCGCCCCCGAGACCCCGGGGAACGGGCAAGCCGGGAGAGCCAAACAACAGAGATGTTGTGCACAGCGGAGAAAGTTTCCGTATTCGGGCGAAAAGTGTTAGTCTGCGAGCCGCGCGGAACGACCCGACTTTGCCTTCCCCTTGAGGGGAAGGTGCCCGAAGGGCGGATGAGGTGTAGGTTCCGCTTGCGGAACCGTTTTCATGACGAAAAGTAACTTTAGGCTGCGTAACGCGCTATCGCGCTACACCTCAATTCGTAGTAGTTCCGCAAGCGGAACTACCCGACACCTGTCTCGCTGCGGCTCNNNCACCTGTCTCGCTGCGGCTCGTGTCAGTAGCAGTTCCGCTTGCGGAACTGCGGGTCTTGGTTCCCACTGGGAACCAATTCAATACCGCGCCCCTGCTTCGCAGCCCTCGGAGGGGAAGGCTCACTGTCGGCAAAATCAAAATCCGACACTATCTGACAGTACACACAAGATCCACATCCCACCCCGGAACGGAAGGCGCTTTTCTCAAAAACATCCTGTAATCCGGATTGATCCCATGAATTTTCATCGGAATGTCAAATATATCCCGACTGCGGTGATAAACGGCGATCTTAAGGTCAGGGGAGTGGGACATTGCCTCGCGGCAGCCGTCGATCGCCTCGTTCTCCGCACCCTCGACGTCGATTTTTATGTAGTCCGGGATCCTGCCGCAGAGGAAGGAATCTGCCGGTGCGGCGGCGATCTCGACAGTTTTTCCGCCGCCTGTGCGGTGAATGCCTCTGCCGCCGCCCTTTGTGAAGGTGAGGACATCACGCCTGTTCCATGCTGCGGCAAGGTGAGGCTCGATCTTCCCGGTCAGCTCCGACGACACCGCCAGCTTTGCAAAATTCCGCGGGTCGGGCTCAAGTGCTATGACGGTTTCAAGCGACGGGGCAAAGGCGATAAGCTCCCTTGCCGTGTCACCGGTGTACGCGCCGAGGTCAAGGGCTGTCCGATAACCTTCGGGCTTAAGTATATCTGTCATTATCTCCGCCGTCCCGGTTCCGTGATTTTTGAGATATCCGATTTTTCCGGTAAGACGGTAGTTTATCACGTCGTCGTAGACCGCAAGCGATTCGCTGTCGGAGAAAAGCTCTCTTGCCGCTTCGATTTTTTCACGGTTTTTCTCAAAAAAGTCCGCGTCGAAAAGCTCCTCCCCGGCGACAGGCACGTCGGGAGCGTAAAGCTCGTGCCTGCCGTCAAGCTGATAAAACCGCTCCACTACCTCCTGCCGGTCAGAGCCGAACGCAAGGACGATTATAAAATCCCCGCCGTATTTTTTCAGGACATCGGTATATGAGACAACCGGTATCCCGTGAAAGGTGCGCGAGCGGACAAATCCGTCGCTTGCGAATATTGCGGAGACCGTTATCCCCAGTCTGTCGAAAACCGAAAATATCCTGTCCGCACCGTTTCCCGTACCGTACATGACTATCGGGCGGTCGATGCCTCTTAAATACTGCCATACGTCGGTCATTCCGGACTCCCCGCTACAATGCGCATGAAGTTTTTATAAAGCACCGCATCCCGCACCTCCTCCGTCAGGTCAAGGCGCAGGAACTCGGCAAGCGATACGGCAGGGGTTATCGCCGGGTAGTCGCTTCCGAACATGACGCGGTCGGTGCCGCATTTTTCAATAAGGTATTTCCCGCGTTCCGGGGTCATGTCCCAGAGGGAGCTGGAGCAGTCGTAATACACGTTGCCGAACCGCCCGATAAGGCACTCCTCGGCTTTTTCCCACTCGCGGTAGCCGCCGAAATGAGCGGCAACGATCTTAAGAGCCGGGAAGCCCTCCGCGATCCTTGCGACACGCTCCGGGGAGGAGGCGTTTATCTGCTCCCTCGCGTCCCCGACGTGGAGCCACAGTATCATTTTCATCTCCTGCATTGCCTCATAAAGCGGCATAAGCTCCACGCAGTCAAGGTCAGAGCCCTGAAGGTCGGGGTGCAGCTTTATCCCGCGAAGCCCCAGCTTCCGGCAGTGCTCAAGCCCGGCGCGGAAATCCGGACAGTCCCGGTGCATCGACCCGAAGGCGAACGCCTCGAAGCCGTCGGCGCGTGCGGCTTCCGCCTGATGTGCCGCCGCTTCGTTTATCTTATCGACGTTTTTTGCCGAGGTCGCTACCGGGAGCAGGAGAAATCCGGTTATCCCGGCTTCTCTTTCGCACCGCTCAAGGTCGGAGAATGTCCCGCTCTCCGCGACGGTGAAGTTATAGAAATTCCCGAGGTTCTCCGCCGCCCGCGCTGCTATTGCATCGGGATAGGTGTGAGTATGGGAGTCGATTATCTTTCTTTTCATCAGACCACCTGAAATATGAAGAATTTGAGGTATTCCGTCTCCGGAACGTTCCAGAGGACCGGATGGTCGGGAGACTGCTGACGCGCCTCAATCTGCCTGAGCGACACCCCGGCATCCTCCGCCGCGTTGTGGAGCATTGTCTTGAAAAGCGTTTCTGTCATGAAATGAGAGCAGGAGCAGGTCGCAAGATAGCCGCCGCGCGGAAGGAGCTTCATAGCCTTCATGTTTATCTCCCTGTACCCGCGTATCGCGTCCTTTACCGTAGCGCGGCTCTTCGTGAATGCCGGCGGGTCAAGGATTATGAAGTCGTAATCGCATTTTCCGCTCCGCGCCATTTCGGTGAGCAGGTCGAAAACGTCGCGGCAGACAAACGACATCCTGTCGGTCAGCCCGTTTATCTCCGCGTTGCGCTTTGCCATTGCCACCGCGTCCTCCGAGATATCGACGGCGGTGACGTGCTCCGCACCTCCCATTACCGCGTTCAGCGCAAACGCACCGGTGTGAGTGAAGCAGTCGAGGACACGTTTTCCCTTAGCAATGCGTGCGGCGGCAAGGCGGTTGTATTTCTGGTCGAGGAAAAACCCGGTTTTCTGTCCGTTTATGTAATCGACCGCGTACTTTATGCCGTTCTCGCGTATGATGACCTCTCCGGGCGCATTATCCGCAAGCCCGTCGGCAGAGTAAAAGCCGGTGAAGCATGGCATACCCTCAAGCCCGCGTATCTTAACGTCGTTCCGCTCGTATACCGCGGTTATTGTCTCGCCCATCGAGCGCAGGCAGGACACGATCGCCGGAATTATCACGTCCTTCCGTCTCTCGATACCGAGGGAAAGGCTCTGAACCGACAGAATGTCGCCGAAACGGTCAACCGTCAGTCCCGGAAAGAAGTCCGCTTCCCCAAATATCAGCCGGCAGCAGAGGAAATCCTCCCCCGGCATGACGGTTTTACGGTAATCTATCGCGTACCTCACGCGCCGCTTCCAGAATTCATCGTCAAAACGGTCGTTTGCGTTCCGCGATATCAGCCTTATTCTTATTTTCGAGAAGTCGTTTATGAACCCGGTGCCGAGATAACGCTCCTTTTTCGAGAAAACGTTCACAAGGTCGCCGTTTGAATATCCTCCCCTGACCTCCGTCACCTCGTCGGAGAATACCCACGGGTGCCCCCCGCGCAGCGCCTTCTCGCCTTTTTCGGTTATGTATGCTGAAGGAAAACTCTTTTCCATGCCTGTCTGTCCTTTCGATGAGTCATCATCTGTATATTCTATCACAGAAGCGGGAAAAGGTCAATAATTTGCGGGGGAAGAAATGAAAACCTCATACCGCTGTTGCAGCCGCGGGATTTTTGATGTATAATACTGCTTGTATACCCCGAAATAATTATCAGTTCAAAAGTTCTTGAAGATCCTTAAGGAACTTCTTTCAAGAAGTTCCTTAAGCGGGTCCGGGCGGAGCCCGGAAAAAAATAAGGAGTTACTATGATCGAAATAGTGTCGCTGCGCCATGAATGGCCGGAAAAAGCCGGATTTTTTATCGACCGTCCGGTCGGATATCCCAAGTATACCTTTCTTCACTTCAATAACAGCGTTGAGATACTTGTCGACGGGGCTATGGTTACAACCGAACCGCACGCCTGCATAATCTATAATATCGGCACACCGCAGTATTTTATCAGCCCTATGCCGCTGACACATGACTGGATGCATTTCGGAGGCGAGGCTGCACCGCTGTTTGCCGCGTACGGGCTGGCTGTCGATACGCTTTACTATCCCTCAAGCCCGGCATTCATAACCGATATTATTTCCGAGATGGAGAACGAATACTTTTCGCATCACCCGCAGTGGGAGCAGCTTCTTTCGCTCAAGACCGAGGAGCTGTTTCTGAAACTGTCCCGCGCTTGCCGGAAAAAGTTTGTCATATCGGTGAATTCGTCAACAGAGGGGCGGTTTTATAACCTGAGAAACACTATCTTCTCCGACCTGTCGCACCAGTGGACTATCGGAGAGATGGCATCAATGGTCGGACTCAGCGAATCGAGGTTTGCCGGTCTGTACAAGAACTTTTACGGCATTTCCCCGATAAACGACCTGATCCGCGCAAGGGTGAACGCCGCGGTCAATGCACTTGAGAATACCGGAAAATCGATAAGCGAAATAGCCGAGTCGCTCGGATACAACAACCTCCCGCATTTTATCAGACAGTTTCACGGTATCGTCGGTATGTCTCCCGCGTCGTACCGGAAGGATCAGCATGACAAGAGAAGAATGCAGCTGACCGACCTCAACCGCACGGTTCCGAAGGATATCAGGTAATGCGGGAATACGACAACGCGAAAACAGCCTTCCGGACTTATTTTCGGGAGGCTGTTTTACGCTCTGCCGGCATCTTGACAGTAGAATAAATCAAAAAAATCAGTATGTTATACTATCGACAAACGCGGGATTTTGTTTTATCATATATTTGTAAACAATGGTTGACGCGCGGATAATAACGCCGGACTTCTTATTGATACTTCACAAATTTTTCTTGCAAACATAAAAAGCGGCACTGTATCGGCGGAGTCTTTGTGATTCCGGGACGGCTGCCGGGAAAGGGTTTTATGAAAACAGTAAAAATCATATCGCTGCTTCTGGCGCTGCTTATCACGGCGGCGGCTGCCGTGTCGTGCCGGGACAATACGCGGAAGGACGCCCCCACCGGAAAGAGCAGCGGAGATACCGGAAGCGGCGATGACGGAGCCGGTTATCTTCCCGATGCCGATTACGGCGGGTACAGATTCCGCATACTGTCGATCGCAAACGAGAACAGCGGGATATATACCGGGTTCGATTCCGAGGCTGATACGACCGACCTCGTCCTTGCGGCGCAGTACAAAAGAAACAGGAAAATAGAATCGCGGTACAATATCGTGTTTTCCGAGGACGACGTGACCGGGTGGGAAGAGCTTTCGTCAACATTTGTGAACTATGTCTCCTCCGTCAGCGACGAGTATGAGCTGAATATGCTGATACAGCGCGAGGCATTTGCCTACGGAGTTGACGGGTACATAACAAGAACCGATAAGCTTCGCTACTGCGATACGACGCAGCCGTGGTATGTCCAGGACGTGAACAGGGCGCTGACGGTAAACGGCATTCAGTTCTTCTCGTACAGCTCCGAGTGTCTGAATATGTTCGCGCAGACGAACTGCACGGTTTTCAATAAGAGGATCGCCGGAGACAACGGCGTTGAGGATCCGTATGAGCTTGTAAAAGCCGGGACATGGACGCTTGATAAAATGCTCTCTTCCGCCAAGGCGGTCACAAGGGATCTCAATGCAGACGGCGTTTTCAACGATTACGACCAGCTCGGCATAGTCGGAGAGAGCGACATGATCTATCCGTCGCTCTGGATCGGCGCGGGCTATTTGACGGTTGAAAAGGACGGCGACGACTATCCGGTCTATACCGCACCTTCCAACGAGGGCTTCATTGATTTTCTCACCCTTATCGGCGGATATTTCAACGAGGACAGGGTCATATACGATACGCAGTACCGCCCGACGGAACAGTATTTCGGTCACGGCACCTTCCGCGACGAGGCGACAGCGGTATTCAGAAGCGGCAGTGCGCTTTACAGAGTTGCGATAATCAACGAGCTTACCGTTCTCGGCGACATGACAGATGATTTCGGAATAGTGCCGAATCCGAAGCTGAACGAGGAGCAGGACGGATATCACTCCCGCGTGATCGACGGCTGGCTTTACGTCGTTCCCAACACAAACACCCGTCTTGATATGACATCGGTGATTCTTGAGGCGCTTGCGATTGAGAGCAGGAATTATGTTTTTGACGCATATTACGAGCAGTCCCTCAAAAACCGCTATACCAACGACCCGAATGCCAAGGAAATGCTTGACCTGATAAGCAGCACCCGCACGATCGACCTCGGCGATACGGTCTGGCAGGCGGATATCAGAAACAAGATTCAGGATGCCGTATGGAAAAAGGATCTTGCATTCAATTCGGCTCTTTCGTCGATAAAATCGTATGTCGATCTTATGATCGGAATTTATCTTGACGAGCTTGCAAAATAAACCGAACCGGAACACTGCCCGAAAGGGTAAAGATACAAAGGAGTATACTATCATGAAAAAGACAAAGAGTGTTTTCGCTGTTATTGCCGCGGTACTGATGCTTGCATTCTGCTTCCCGGCAGCTGCCGGTGCGGAGGGCGACGAGGTTTCGTTTTATGAGGTCGAGATACGTTCGCCCAAGACGCTTTACATGAACTTCACCGTGAAAATGGACAACGTGTTCGATCCGGAGTCCAAGAGAACGGAGGACATGGGAATGGTCGGGTTCTACTATTATGCCGCCATCCGCATCGTCAACAACACGACCGACTGGGAGCTTCAGTACATGGGAGACGTTCCGATCCAGTGGGGCGGCTACTGCGACTATCCTCTCGGCTTCGCGATGGGCGAAACGATGTCGTGGACAATGACAGATACAACGCTTTCCTGTCAGACGATCGAGGATATTTTCAAGCTCGTCCGTCCCGGCGGGGCATTCGAGGGCTGCGTCGTTGCCTTCTGCATTGAGGAGTGCGGAACCGTTACTGCCGGAAACGGTTATGTCGATTCGCTTTTCGATCAAACGGATTTCTCAAAGAAGCTGTATGCCAACAAGCCCGCAAAGGAAGGCATCCTTGACGGCGCGTATGTCGAGATGACCGACACCTTCGTTTCCGACGATACTTCTGCCGAACCGGAGAGTTCATCCGATGATACTTCCGGAACAAAGGCTGATACCGATGAGACAAAGAACACATCGGCAGCTTCCGGCAACATCTCCGCGGATGCTTCCGATACCGGAAAAACGCCTGCCGGATCGGAAAACGGCAATACGTGGATCTATATCGCAGCCGCGGTGATAGTCATAGCCGGCATTGCCGCAGCGGTCATCATCGTCAGAAAGAAAAAATGATGAGAACCGCAATAAGCGTATTTCTTTCTGTTATGATCCTGTGTACCGCTGTGATGACCGGCGTTTCCGCTGCCGATAATACGCCCGCTCTGTTGACCGTGACCGATGTTCTGATGATAAACGACAGTCAGCTTATCATACGTTTTTCGGAGCCGGTCGCCTTCAATCTTCTCGGAAAGAACCGCGGTCCGTATATCGCGCTCCGCGTAGTTGATGCAAACAACCGCCTTCAGTATGCGGGCGGCACGGTACCGCTTCAGTACCGCGGAAGGCTGTGCTTTACCGACAGTGCGCATGATACGGTGCTGTTCACCTATGACGACGGCGTGAACGACATTGTCTCCCTTCTTCGGTTTGAGGGCGATCTTGCGCCGTTTGCCGGGCGGGGATATGAGCTTAAACTCGCAATCGAGGAAGTCCCGTTCGATCAGTCATCCCCAAGCCGCGACGGTCTTATCGACAATATAACGACAGCCGACGGGAAAACAAAGCTCTCGGCAAACCTCGTCGGGAACTGGGACGGACAGTACTGCGAAATAAAAGAGGACAGGAGCATCAGCGTTGACTCGGGCTCTTTTGAGGACATAACCGACCCCGACGGGTTTGATTACGGAAAGGTCCTCTCCGTGAAGAGCGGTAACGGAAGCGGATCCGCGTCCGATACCGCAGTCACACCGGACGGAACAAAGAAAAACAGCATTCTGCCGGTCGCGGTGCTTGCGGGATGCGCGGTTTTTTCGGCTCTGCTTGTGGGTCTGGCTCTTTCGGGCAGAAAAAAACATAACGGGGGAGAGCGGAAATGAAAAAACGGCTTTTCTCCCTTGCAATGGTGGTAATTATGCTGTTTGGTTTATGCTCATGCGGACGCACCTCCGGTGTGCCGTCGGGAGAGACCGGGCGGGATGACGGGAAAGCGGCTGACAACGCGGCTGCGGAAACCGCAAGGCTCTGGATCGAGGACAGGATCGGAAACGACGCTTTGTTTTCCTTCAGATACGGTTCTCTGTCCTTCGGCGAGATTGTGTCCCGCGCGGAAAAGAAAACAGGAAAGTCGGAGGACGGCAACGGGAACACGGTTTATACCGTTGAATACCTTTTCGACGGTGTGAAGGCGACCTGCACCGCGCTTCTGTACGGAAATTCCGCGGCGGTTGACTGGGTATGCGGATTTGAGAACACCGGGAATGCCGATTCTCAGCCGATAACCGGGATATATGCCGCAGATACCGTTGTCGATATAACCGACGCGGAGGTGAACTACGCAAACGGCAGCAACGGCAGAGCCGATGATTTTTCGCTTATGTCGAAAAAGCTGACCGGGGACGCGGCTCTTGAACTTTCAAGCACCGGGGGACGCTCCTCTCAGGGGCATATGCCGTATTTCGACATTCTGGGCAGTGATTCCGGTGTGATCGCCGCCGTCGGATGGACGGGGCAGTGGACAGCCTCCGTGAAGCGCGAGGGCGATTCGGTAAGAATACGTGCCGGGATGACAAAGACCGACATTGCTCTTCATGCCGGGGAGTCGATACGCACGCCGTCGTTTGTCCTCACGTTCTTTGAGGGCGATGCCGATGCCGGTCACAATGCCTTTAGAAGGCTGATACTCAACGAATACACTCCCTCGGACGGAGACGGGAAAAAGCTGAGATATCTTCCCCTCACCATAAACAACTGGGGTTCTTCCGGAACCGAAAAGCTCCTTGCGACCGTTGAGACGGCAAAACGGTTCGGGGTTGAGTTTGACGTTCTGTGGGTGGACGCGGGATGGTACGGACATCGCGCCTCTGCCGACACCTATGACGACGCATGGTCGCAGCAGGTCGGGGACTGGTTCATCAACGAAAACCTCTATCCCAACGGTTTTTCGCCGGTTTCGGACGTGCTTCACGGCGACGGCAAGGGGTTGCTTCTCTGGTTTGAGCCGGAGCGGGTCAGGAAGGACACCGAAACGTACCGGAAGTACGGAAGGTTCGTCCTTGAAACTCCCGCAATGGGTGACACCTGTCTGTGGAATTTTGCCGACAGCGATGCGGCGGAATATATGACCGCGCTTATCAGCACGTTCATAAAAAACAACGGGATCGACTGGTACCGGCAGGACTTCAACTGCGACCCGCTTCTGTTCTGGCAGCTTGAGGACGACAGACAGGGCTTTCACCGCGAGGGGATAACTGAGATAAAGTACATCACCAACCTGTACCGCTATCTTGACACTCTTATCGGACAGAATCCGGGACTGCTCATCGACAACTGCGCTTCCGGCGGAAGACGGCTGGATATCGAGATGATGAAGCGCTCAGTGCCGCTCTGGAGATCCGATTATTACGTCAGCGGAAATGTGACGGATTCCGATTCGGCAAGGTCGATAGGCTATAACCTGTCATACTGGCTCCCGCTGTCCTGCGGAGGCTCCACGACCGACGGGCTGGGTACGTCGTACGACTTCAGGTGCGCGATGGGGTCCGGGATGACTGTTGACATTCCGGTGTCGGATTTCGGCTGGTGGAGCAGAAGGGTTGACGAGTATTTCCGCATACGAAAGCTTATGAGCGGAGATTACTATATCCTCTCCCAGGGGAATGTCACGAATTACACGAAAAAGAACGCCTGCTATGAATATATCGACCCCGAAAGCAGGGAGGGCTGTCTCATTCTTTTCCGTCCGGAGGGTTCTCTTGCGGAAAAACAGACGTTTTATCTCAAAGGGCTTGACCCTGACGCGGTATATACGCTCAGAGTCTCCGACAACGGCGAGGAAATAACCGCTTCCGGAAAGGTGCTTTCCGATGACGGGCTTACCGTTTCCATGAATCAGCCGCGTATGTCGCTTGTAATATTCTTTTCGAAAAAATAACCGTGCGGAAAGTACGGATCAAAGGAAGGAAACAAATCATGAAAAAAATCGCATCGGTAATTCTTGTCCTGTGCATGGTATTTGCACTGTCCGGGACGGCTGTCCTTGCGGCAGGTGAAACAAGGCAGACCCCGTTTGCCGTCCGCAGCGGACCGTATCTGTTCGTCAACTTCGGTCAGCAGTACGACTGGGCGGTGCACGCGAACTTCGTCGCACTTGCGGTCTCTGTCGGCGATACGCTCTGCACTGCGGGAGCCGACGGAAATTCCGGTCATCTTCAGGCGTCGGGCGTCCTTACATGGCTCAACGAGGAAAAGACTCTTGCCGTCTTTGCACTTCACGGCGGTCACGGCGCGACTGTTGAGGAATTCTTCAACGGAAGCAAGACCTTTGAGGGCAAAACTTTCCCGCAGTGGGTCAGCGAAAAGCCCGGCTCTGCGATCACGCTCCGCGTTGACTGCGCGGCAATAGACGGAGTTATTGATTACAGCTGTCATTACCTCCCGATCTACGACTCTGCGGCAAAGGTGGATTACCCGGTCGCAATAAGAGAGGGTAACACCGTTACGCTCCTCACCGGCGCAGCATACGGTTCGGACGGCAAACTTGAAGCGGTCAGACCCGGATGGTCGGATACAATAACCTTCTCGGCGCTCTGCCTTGCTCAGGACAAGGCTGACGGCGGAGACGAGCTCCTCTGGGGCAATGCCGATACGCCGCTTCAGGCATCCGGCGACCTTTCGTGGAACGAGCCGAAATCCGTGGCTTCCTTCACGCTTCATGCCGGTCACAACGCAAAGATCACCGATTTTTACGACGGCACCAACACTGCGTTCGGCGGAAAGGGCTGGAACGAGTGGAAGGCATCGTTCGACGGGGCATATTACGCTCTCCGGCTTGAATGGTGCAAAGAGCCTTATGACTGCCACTATCCGAAGATTATCGACGGCGCGGTAAAAATTATCCCCGAGCTTGCTCCGGCGGCGCCCTCTGGCGACGGAGACATCCCGGATACCGGAAATTCAGCTTTTGGCGGCATGATATTTACCGGACTGCTTTCGGCTTCGGCTCTTGCATTCGCAGTTTCCCGCAAAAAGCGCCGCTGAGTCTTAAGCTTCCGGCCGACGGAAGATACCGAAAACCGCCCCTTTATCCCTTTTTGCAGAGGATGAAGGAGCGGTTTTTTTGCCTGTCCGGTGTTTCCTCTTCATTGCATACTGTTGAAAATTGATATTTAATCCTTGCTTGTGTGATTGATTGTCGTGCAAAGGAACTGTATAATATAAATAAAGGGACAAACAAAACAGGTTGTCCGAACAAAAAACTATACAAAACCGAAAGGATTAAAACCATGAAAAAGTTACTTTCCTTCGCACTTGTCCTGCTTACGGCACTCTCGTTCTGCGTGCCTGTATGCGCGGCAGACAACAGCGGCGTGCTTATCGCAACCGATTTCAAGGACCGTAAGGCGTATTTTGTTCCGCTTGATCTGAATCTTGCGTCGGCAAATATAGTTACGGTCGACGGGAACGAGTGTCTTTACATTGCCACCAGAAACACCGGTGCAAACAACTGGCTCGGCTTCCCGGTGCCGCAGACCCTCGAAAAAGAGACCGACTATGTTTTTGCGTTTGACGTGGCAGTTCCCCAGCTTTCCGACGGAACAAAGACCGGATCGGTGAAAATGTACTGGAACGTGATCACCGGCGCGGGTGCGGACAAGTTCACAAGTGGCGATACACCGAGAGCCGATATCGGCAGGGTCGATGTCCC
>FR891138.1:15840-16771 GCA_000433515.1 Candidatus Colimorpha enterica
ATCGGCAGGGTCGATGTCCCGGTCGGAACCTGGAAGCACGTTGAGCTCACCTTCCGTCACGGTCTTGATTTTACCGCGTTCGGCTTCTCCGACTGGACCGAGGGCGACAACAAGAACGTGAATGCGGAGTATTACATCGATAACCTCGTTGTCTGCAAGGGCAGCGAATATCAGGAGATTAAGAATAATTTCAAGGAGCGCAGCGGCAAGGCAAACGCTCCGGACGGATATCTTTCCTGCGATTTCTCCGGTGTCGGCGTTATCAACCGTCCCGACGGCGATAAGAATGAGGTTGCCGGTGGCTACCGCCAGTACAACGTCAAGGATTACGACGGAAACGGCTGCGTTCAGATGAAGAGGAAATCAGAGGATGACGAACTCGGCTGGACGGACAACCGCGAGCTGACCGTGCCCTTCAGCCCGGCAAAGGGAAAGACCTATAACGTGAACTTCAGACTCCGTTACATAGGCTCCGATGCTACTCCCTCAACAAAGCTCGATTTCTACCTCACAAACGGTACCGGCAAACAGGATATAAAGACTGTTGAACTCAAGTCGAAGGAATGGACGGAAGTGAAGCTCTCCGTAACCGCCGACGGGGACTATACCGCGCTTGCGATGCTTGAGCAGAAGATAAACGCGCTTAACGGGTTCTTCCAGTTCGACAACCTGACGGTAACCGAGAAGAAGCCGTCGGCAAACACCTCGGATTTCGGTTCGGCAATGCTGGCGCTTGCCGGTGTTGCCGCGGCGGGAATATACCTCGCGCTGAGAAACAGAAAAAAGTCCGTCTGAACGGCTGAAACCGGATGACGATGGACGGAACCGGATATGGCCTCCGGAAGGTCATATTGCTTATACTTGTTATTATGCAGATAACCCTGACATCGTGCTCAAATGGCGGAGCCTCCGGAGCAGGCAGCTCCGGAGG
>FR891139.1:0-1009 GCA_000433515.1 Candidatus Colimorpha enterica
CAAGTTCAAGTCTTGTCACTCAGACCAACGTGACAAAGCCTTACGAACCTACGTCCGTAAGGCTTTTTGCGTCATATTCTGAATAATGCCCCTACAGTGTCGGAAACGAGCTTTCTGCGGGCTTTTCCGTAGTCGACTCCGACACCGGTCTGCTCACCACCTATCAGGTGGACGGGGTGGACTATCTGCGGGGCGGTATCACCCCCATCCTTCAGAAGGACAATGCCGACCCGTGGGGCATGTCTGATTTTCAGTTGGAGCGCATCGGCACCGACGGCGAGCCCTTTACCCTGCAGGAGAAGCCGGACGGCGTATTCCGGTATATGCAATCCGTGCAGGTGATCGAGGACGGCCCGGTCTACCGCGCCATTGAGGCCTTCTTCGCCAAGGATAACAACCGTATCCGCATGGAATACCGCATCTATAAGCACTCCCCAGCGGTGGACATCCATGCCGATGTGTTCTTCAATGATGCCGACCGCTTTGTGAAATTGCAGATCCCGCTGGCGGTGAAGGGTGACTATGTGGGCGGCACCGCCTTCGGTACCGAGCCGCTGTTCATGGACGGCCGGGAGTGCACCGCCCAGCGCTTTGTGGCGGTGAAGGACGGCAAGCAGGGGCTGGCGATCCTCAACAACTGTCAGTACGGCTCCTCCTTCGAGGATGACACGATTTATCTCTCCCTGCTGCGGGGCGCTGCCTATTGTGCCCACCCCATCAATGACCGCCCGCTGATCCCTACCGATCGCTTCATCAAGCGCATCGATCAGGGCTGGCTCACCTATGACTTCCGGCTGATCCCGGCGGCGGAGAACGAGTGGCACCGGCTGGCGGAGGCATTCAACCAGCCGCCCTATGCTCTCAACATCTTCCCCGACGGCTCTGCCGCGCCCACTCCATGCGCCGTCTGCATCAGCAACCCCGATGTGACGCTGGAAGCGCTGAAAAAGGCGGAAACCGCTGACGGCTTCGTGGTGCGGCTCTACAACGGCAGCGAGGACGAGGCGGA
>FR891139.1:1022-5991 GCA_000433515.1 Candidatus Colimorpha enterica
GGCAGCGAGGACGAGGCGGATGCCACCTTCACCTGCGGCGGCGCCACCGCCGATCTGCATTTCGGTAAATTCGAGGTGAAGACCCTGCTGCTGACCGGCGACACTCTCACCGAGCAGGCACAGATGATTATCTGATTACACACAAAGCGGGCACGATTGGATTGCCTATGGGACAACACACATGGTAAGCTCAGGATCAAAATCCGGCGGCCGTTTTGATGCGGACGTGCGGTACGAGTTAAGAAAGGATTAAATGAACTTGAAAGTATTAGCGATCGGCAACAGCTTTTCACAGGATGCCACACGATATCTGCATCAAATTGCCAAGGCGGACGATGTCGACCTGAAAGTGGTAAATCTGTATATCGGTGGTTGTTCTTTAAGCACCCATTATCAGAATATGCTGGAGGATAAGAGGGCATATTCGTTGGAATTCAACGGAGAAGTGACCGGGTTTTTTGTTTCGATCCGCGAAGCACTCGAAAGCGACACATGGGATGTGGTTACCTTGCAGCAGGTGAGCCAAGAGGCACCGCGATATGATACCTATCAGCCTTATCTCGATGAGTTGGCAGCATACGTCCGGCGGTATCGTCCTGAATCCAAGCTATACATTCATCAGACTTGGGCGTATGAGGAGAACAGCGCACGGCTTTGCGAAGAATTGAAGTATGCACGCCCGCAGGAGATGCTCGACGATGTCAAGGCGGCGTATGCCAAGGCCGCCGAAGCGATTTCAGCGGATGGGCTGATTCCGTCGGGCGAGTTGATGGAGGCCCTGTTAGAGAACGGGATACCCAAGGTGCATCGCGATACATACCATGTATTGCTGGGACTCGGTCGGTATGCGTTGGGGCTTTTGTGGTATCATAAACTGATGGGACGGGCAGTAGCGTCCAATACCTTTGCGGAGTTTGACGAGCCGATTTCATCAGCGGATATCCGTATCATCAAGGATATCGTTGACAAAATCGGCTAACAAAAGCTTGCAATTCGGGTCGGCTCTTGCTTTTTCAAAGCCGGGGTGAATATAGCGGTCAAATTGAACACCTGGGGATGCGGACAAAAAGTTGGACCAAGAAAGGATAAAAAATGGGACGGTTATTTCTGCATTGTTATACGCAGAATAAGCAATAACAATGGGAACGGCAGTAAAACTGTCCCCAAGTTCATCTATGCATTATATATAAGTTCACGTAATACCATTTCGTTTGCTCTGTTTCGTATGTTATTCATTTGGCGAACCCATTCCATTTGATTCTCTGCTTTGAGCTGTTCTGTTATACCCTCACGCTCTGCCATCTGCTTAACCAGCCGGGAACACATTTCTGCTGCCTGTTTGTCAATATCAGCAAGGTAACTATTCAATTTGCCACTGAGCTGCAAGCCGGAGAGAAGAACCCGCTTGTTTTCTCGCAGATAATTCAAGTGCCGCTGCCCCCATATACCGATATGCACCTGTTCTTCCTCCGGTAGTTTCAAACACGGCAGGTAATAATCGCCCTGTAGCTCATACCATAGCCCGTTGCTTTCGTTATATTTGTACTTTTCCATATTATCTTGACCTCCTTAAAATCTTGTGCTATCATCATATCAAAGAGGCAGAGTGTCGGCAAATGTACGGGGAAACATGTGAGTCTTTAGCCGGATTTTAAGTGTGAAATTTTAGGTTGGTTAAGAACATCCGTACCACAAAGGTACGGTAGCAATGATACAAATTGCTACCGTACTTTTTAATTTTCCCCATTGAAAATCCCTTGATATAAAGCTAAAAGCGAGGTTAGTGGGTTCAAATGCGAACCTACCGATCTCGCTTTTTTCGTTTATTGAGTTTCCGGGCAACTGCTGCCACCGGAGAAAGTGAACCCATTCATCCTAACTTTTTAATTTTTCATAGAATAATTACAAGGTTCGAGGAAAATTAAAAGGTTTCAAATACAAGTATTTTCCTTATTCCACATTCTTCTTCAACTGTTCAAATGCCGCCTTGATCTTTGCAGCCATTAACTTTCTGCGCGCCTCGAGGAAATTTTCATAGACCATGTTCTCCCAACCGTGAGGCAGAGCATTTTCTTCCTCCATACGGCGAATCTCATCTTCGGACTTACCCTCGCAGACAATCGGGTAATAGACCGAAGGAGCGTCATCAAGGATATCCATGTTGTCCTTCCAATCGATGAAGGTATGGTTAGCCATCTGATTGATTTTAGAATCCGGGTAACCAAGCGACTTTAAATACGCCTTCGGGAATAGATGATGTTTTTCGAGAGACTTTCTATTTCCGTCCGTTCCCGGCTCAAACAGCTTTGAAACAAGCAAGTTGCTCTTAGAGAACAGAATTTTAGCATTCAAAATATTCAACGATGCAACATAGGCATTCCATACATTATTGCCTCTTCCAGAAACCGCCAGCCCTTCAGAACCAAGAAGCGTGATATCGAAATAGTCGTTTGTCAGCCGTTCATTGACTCTCGACAGGATAAAGCCCTTAGTCGAGCCTCATTTGACCGTATTTGCCGATATTGACTTTCGGTTGATCTGGTAATGCAAGGTTCGGATAGTTGATGCCGTTGATTTCGGTGTAAGTGATTTCGTTTTTCATGATAAATTCCTCCCTTTTTTGTTTGAAGGAACGAAAATATGCGGTTTGAGTGCCGAATATGTGTGTTACGGCTTGCTTTTCATGTGTTTATTCAAATCCGTTATGAACACTCGTACCAAAATCGGAGGTTCAATCGAACCTCCGATTTTCTTTTGTTTTCTCTTGTTTTCTCGCAAATGCTCGTTTTTTCGTGGTTTTGCGTTTGCCTTTATTTATCCATATTGGGGGCTTTTTTCATCGTTTTTTAGGTCCGACTACATGTTTGACCACAATTGGTTTTTTGAGGTAAAAACCGGGTAATTTTTCAGATAATAAAGTGGCAAGGATTTGTGTCATTGCCACTTTTTTATTCATCTTCGACATCATCATCGTATGAACGAACGACCTCCGGTGTCATTTCTGTAAACGGCACCAAATCTCGAATTGCACCGCAGCATTCAGGAAAGGCAGAAGGCGTACACCAATATCACAAAACCAATCAAAATATGTACTCCAAGCATCGGGGCCTTTTTTCGCGTCTCCATCGTTCAGAATTAGTATTCGACAATCCTTTGTTGCAGTACGCCATTCGGCTTTTACTCCAAGCTCCTGCTCGATCTCCTCCGAGTGTGCACTAAATCGCTCAAACATTTCTTTATCGTTAGAAAAATATATTTCCGCACCGATTTTCTTCTTTTGCGTATTTATCGTAAAAGAAATGTGGTATATTGAGCTTCCCACACTAAGGAGGTACGAACCATGAACGCTACTACCTCAAAATATGAACCTATAGCAAAGCTATTCTGATTCCTACAACTCCGTATTTCTGCTGATTATCTTTTGAATAGTACACGTTCATATCGTCGGGCGAAGCAGTTTCAATATCAGCTTCAGTGTAACCGCACTCCAGAAGCGAAAGCTCTTTATCCGGCATATTAGTTTACCTCATCCGAAGCTCTCGCAGCATCCAACTCCTCAAAAATATAGTAAACATTCTTGATCGCAGCACGGCGGTCACGTTTTTTCTGTCTTTCTTGCTCGGCTCTCCAACGCTTTGTTCCCTTAACCGGGGGCTTCTTGCCGCCCTTTGGCTTCAAAGGTTTATCGAGATATGAGAAGCGATATTTATCGTGGTCAACGATATACTTCGAAAATGAGGTCATATCCTTGTAAAAGGCTTTCTGAAGGTGGTAACCCCATACCGGGCTGTCAACATCTTTCTTCTTGAAGCGTGTGTTCTTATAATACAGATCTATGCTCCCCTCATCGTTCGCCACAAGTTTCCATTGGCTATGTATGCTTTTAATCTCAACGACGTCCCTATTGAAATAACAAATAAGACGGTTGTCCGAGCAGTAAGAGGCAGAGTTCTTTTTGTGATGGCGATAGATCTTTGCAACCGGGTTGCAGCACTTGCACAAAAGATCAACTTTATGTCATTTACGAAAGAGCAAATATTCCTCACAGATTCTTTTTTACGCCTTTTTCGGAAGAAATAGCCCTTGCGAAATATAATACTCCTCTCTCATCACCAACGGTGTTACACCTTCTTAATTCGTTTATCTTCTTATGCACATTCCGTCGGCTTTCCGCGCTCATCCGATTGCTGAGAGTATATTCCGAAATATCTTTGCCCCAGGATTCCCGCAAAAAAAATTTAACAGTCTATTGACATACAGGTCAATTACTGATATAATTAAAGCACCATATTTTATATTCAGAGGTACAGAACAATGACAAAAAGAAGCGTTGCAACGGTAATCATCCTCACACTCGTGACCTGCGGTATCTACGGCTGGTACTGGATGTACACCACTTCAAACGAGCTCCAGAAGGAAAGCGGACAGAGCCAGCTCTCCCCGATGGCGATCCTGCTCCTCTCCATCTTCCTCGGAACGGTCGGGTACGCGCTGTTCGGATATGATTCGGCAAAGTGCATCGACAGCCTCAATGCCCGCCGCGGAATCACCTCCGACAATAACGTTCTCTACATCATCCTCGGTCTGTTCATACCGATCGTTCTCATCGGAATTGTCCAGAACGAAATCAACAAGGCGTAACGGGACCGGAAAAAGAGCAGTGACAACCGGAGTTTTCGCATTCGGAGCGTTGCTGCTCTTTCTCCTTCTCATGTGGCTGCCGTTCCGGCTGGGCTTCACCGTATGCCCGGTAAAGCGGCTGACCGGACTGAAATGCCCCGGCTGCGGTTTTTCTGGAGCCTGCCGCGCACTTCTGCGGCTTGACTTCGCCGGCGCAATGAGATGCAACCCCTTCATGCCTGCCATAGCCGGGTACGTAGCGGCGGTTTCCGTCTCATCGGCAGGGAGCTACATAAAGACCGGAAAACGGGCATCTTCTCCTTTTCCGGAATGGCTGAACATCACATTT
>FR891140.1:0-5716 GCA_000433515.1 Candidatus Colimorpha enterica
CGGCAGTCCGCTGTTCTCCGGCTCGTTTTCCGGGAATTTTGCGCCGGGAAAGAATATCAGGCACAGGTTCTGACAGAAGGTGCGGTTGACGTCGCCGTTTATATTCAGCTTCATCCGGCACCGCCCTTTTTCTTCATAAGCTCCGGGCTGTCGATGACAAGCGTCACCGGACCGTCGTTTTCTATCGACACCTTCATGTCCGCGCCGAAAACTCCCGTTTCTGTCGGACAGCCGGACAGAATTTTCATTCTGTCGGTGAAATATTCATACAGCCGATTTGCCTCCGCCGGAGCTTCCGCCATAAGAAAATCCGGACGGTTGCCGTGACGGCAGTCGGCATAAAGCGTGAAATTCGATATTATCAGCAGCTCCCCGCCGATGTCGGAAAGCGAAAGATTCATCTTCCCGTTTCCGTCCTCAAAAACGCGGAGCTTTGACAGCTTTGCGGCAAGAACATCGGCATCGGCTTCGGTATCTCCCTTTGCCACCCCGAGAAGGATGAGAAACCCTCTTCCGCATTTCCCGACAGTCTCTCCGGAGACGGCGACCGACGCTCCCGACACTCTCTGTACGACCGCTCTCATGCCGTGTACCCCCTGCTTACGCTTTCGACCTTGGGAACCGAGCGGAGCCTCGACATTATCGATCTGAAATGGTCAAGATTACGGCAGGTCACGGCAAGCTCGACGATCGTACAGTCGTCGCGGTTTCTTGTCGTTATGCCGAGCAGCGAGACCTTCATGTCGGCAAGAGCCATCGTGATATCGGCAATGAGCCTGATATCCGGCTGGGCGACTATCCTGATCTGCGCCTCGAACTCGTTCGACGCGGAAACGGCAGTCTCCCATCTTGCATTCAGCCAGCGGTTGGCATATATCGGATTGTTCAGCCCGGAAATGACGTTCGGGCAGTCCTGCTTGTGTATCGATATCCCGTATCCCTTTGTAATGAAGCCGATGACCGGGTCGCCGGGGAGAGGATTGCAGCATTTTGCGAACTTTACGGCAAGCCCCTCGACTCCGTCGATCACGACCCCGCCGCTTGACTTCTTTCTCTTCTGGGTAACCACCTGCTCTGCGGTCTGGGGAAGAGCCTCTTCCTCCGGTTTGACCACGCGGTCAAACTCGTCGCGGAGCTTTGCGGAGATCTTCTGAACCGTGATTCCGCCGTAGCCTATCGTATTGAACAGGTCATCCGGGTCGGTCATGCCGAGACGTCTGCTGACGTTTGTAAGGATCTCGGTCTTCTGCGCCTCGGTAAACGGTCTGCCGTATCTTCTGAATTCGCGGTCGACATCGGATTTTCCGACAGCTATGTTCTCGGTTCTGCGCTCCTTCTTGAACCACTGGCGTATCTTGTTGCGCGCCTCACCGGTTCTGACTATCTTCATCCAGTCACGGGAGGGTCCCTTTGAAGCGGACGAGGTGATTATCTCGACAATCTCGCCGTTCTGCGGCGCCCGGTCTATCGGGACTATCATTCCGTTTATCTTCGCGCCGACCATCTTGTTCCCCACCGCGGAGTGTATGGCATAGGCAAAATCGATGACGGTCGCACCCTGCGGAAGGGTGATTATGTCGCCCTTAGGGGTGAAGACAAAGACCTCGTCGTGCATTATGTCGATCTTGAGAGCCTGAAGAAATTCCTCCGGGTCGCGCGTGTCGTCTTCTGTTTCTATGAGCTTTGCGATCCAGCTGAGCTTTCTGTCGATATCCTCCCTGCTCTCCTCGCCGGATTTGTATTTCCAGTGAGCGGCGACACCGTATTCGGCTATCTGGTGCATTTCCCATGTCCTTATCTGCACCTCGAACGGTATCGCGTTCCTGCCCATTACGGTGGTATGGAGCGAGCGGTACATATTCGGTTTCGGCGTGGAGATATAATCCTTGAACCGTCCGGGGATCATGCTGAACATCTCGTGTATGAGTCCGAGGACGACATAACACTCCTCCTCGGTATTCACGATGACCCGGAGAGCGTAGAAGTCGAATATCTCATCAAAGCTCTTGTTCTGCTGATACATTTTCCGGTATATGCTGTATACCGATTTCACGCGTCCTTCAAGAATGAAGTTTATCCCCGCCTCGGTCAGCTTGTCCGCGACCTGAGCGCGCGCCTTTTCGATGAAATCGCGGCTTTCGCCGTAGCGCTTCTCGATATCCTTCCGTATTTCCTCATATCCGATAGGATCAAGGTATTCAAGAGAGAGATTTTCAAGCTCCTGCTTCATCCTCTGCATACCGAGACGGTGAGCAAGCGGCGCAAAGACCTGCATCGTTTCAAGCGCGGTCATCCTGCGCTTTGCATCCTTCTTGACACCGAGGGTGCGCATATTGTGGAGCCTGTCGCTGAGCTTTATGAAAATGACCCTTACGTCCTTCGACATGGCAAGAAACATCTTGCGGAGGTTCTCGATGTGCTGCTCCTCCTTGTCCTCGAACGGGATCTGCACCATTTTGGTCAGCCCGTCGACAAGTGAGGCGACGTCATCTCCGAATTCTTTTCTGATAGTCGGCAGGTCGGTCTTTCCGACGCAGTCCTCGACGGTATCGTGAAGAAGCGCGGCGCATATCGAATCGGTATCAAGCTCAAGCCCCGCAACTATCTCGGCAACGGCGACCGGATGACTGATATATTCCTCCCCGCTGCACCGGTACTGCCCGGCATGAAGCTCCTTCGCGTAAAGATACGCCTTCTTGATTTTCTCGATATCATAGTGCTTCCCGGTCTTTTCAAGTGTGAGAAGCAGCTTATCTATACCGGCATAGATGTCCTTGCCGGATTCGTCAGTTGTCTGTATAAACATGTCTTTTCAAGTTCCGCCTTTTTTTCCGGATTGTTCAGCGTAACACCCGCAAGCTCGGCTCCCGGACGCGACGTGTCGGTGTATTCAAGCGTTATTACCCCGCCCTCGTCAAGTATCGCAAGAGCCAGACGCAGCTTCACATATCCCGTCGGCCCCGACTGGGACGGCGTGGCATTAAGCTCACCGAGGAAGGTATTGAGGCAGATAATTCCCTTTCCGCCGGGGAAGGCGCGTTTCAGCCTGAGATATATCCCGACAAAATCTTCTCTTCCGGGGATGTTGCCGCGGCACGCCCACTCCTCTCCCCGCATTGCCGCTTCATACTCCGAAACGGCGGCTTTCTTTCCGTTCTCCTCGTCCTCCGACATACGGCAGTCACGGACGAGAAGCTGCACCGAACGGTTTCCCATGAACTCGTTCACGCTGAGGTTGAAAACCACATCCGCCGTATCTCCGGCGGCAAACCCCGTCTCGTCAACCGTTGCGCCGAAGCGGACGGCACTGAATTTTATCCCGTCGCGCTCAAGCGTCAGCTTTGTGTGCTTTCCGTCCCCTATCGGCACGGCACTTACCACCGAAAGACCGCGCATGAGGAATACCGGGACCGGATTCGACGCTCCGAACGGCTCAAGAAGCGAAAGCTCCTCCGCCTGCTTCAGGGTCGCCTCCGACGGGAAAAGCTCGGTGTCGATGTCGATATCGGTGACAAGATCGTCCGCGGCAAGATGCTCCGCGGCATATTCGTTTATTCTCTTCCGGAATTCCGGCAGCTTTTCGCGCTCGATCGAAAGCCCCGCGGCAAGCTCATGCCCGCCGTATTTAAGAAGCAGATCAGAGCAGCAGCCGAGAGCATCGACAAGGTTCAGTCCCCTCACGCTCCGTCCGGAGCCCTTTCCGGTGCCGCCCTCGAAGGAAATAAGTACCGACGGGCGGCTGTATTTTTCCGTTACCCGCGACGCGACGATCCCGATGACGCCGTGATGCCAGCTGTCGTCGGCAAGGACGATGACCCTGTCCTCTCCTATCGACGGGTCGGCGGTGATCCTTTCGCGTATCTCTCCGATGATGCGGTTTTCCTCAAGCTGCCTCTGCCGGTTCACGGCACACAGCTCTTCGGCGATCTCCGCCGCGCGGGTCTCCGACTGCGTGAAGAACAGCTCCGCCGCAAGCGACGCGCTTCCCATTCTTCCCGCGGCATTTATCCTCGGCGCAACGGTATAGCCGATAAGCGACGAGGTCGCCGCCTTTTTCTGCCGCCCCTTTCCGCCGTCCGCCGCATCGATTATCGCCCTGACGCCGGGTCTTGCCGAGCGGTTCATGTACGAAAGCCCCATGCTGACTATCAGCCGGTTCTCTTCCCTCAGCGGCATCACGTCGGCAACGGTGCCAATCGCGGCAAGGTCGATGTATTTTCTGCATATACTCTGAAGGAAGCCATCGGTATCCTGCCCGGCTCTTCTGCGCTTTGTATATTCAAGCGCGGTCACCAGCTTGAAGGCAACGCCGACTCCGGCAAGCTCTTTGAAAGGATAAGAACAGTCGCTCCTTTTCGGATTGACCACCGCGCAGGCAGACGGAAGAGGACCGTGGCACTCGTGATGGTCGGTTATGACAACATCGCATCCGAGCTCCTTTGCATATTCCGTCTCGGAAACAGCGGTTATTCCGGTATCGACCGTGATTATCAGCTTTGTGCCGCGCTCCGCCAGCTTTCCGACAGCCTCGCGGTTGACTCCGTACCCCTCGCCCGCGCGGCTGGGGATGTAATAGTCCGCATCTCCGCCGTTTTCGGTAAGCCAGAGCCGCAGAAGCGCGGTGGAGGTAACGCCGTCAACGTCGTAATCGCCGTAAACGGTCATTTTTTCGCCGTTATTTATCGCGGAAAGTATCCTGTCCGTCGCAAGATCCATATCCTTCATGAGAAACGGATCGGGGAACAGCTCGGTCTCAAGCCGGATGAAGGAATTTGCATCCTCCGGAGTCCTGTAACCGCGTGCGCAGAGGAGCTTTGCCGTTATATATTCGATTCCGAGAGCCGCGGCGATCTTCTCTGCCGCTTCCCTGTCGGTGTCCCTGTCCCCGACATTCCATTTTCTGTTCTTTATCATTGCCTCACCTGTCTTCACAGGGTCTGAATCTTGAAATTACCGTTTCGGCGCATTTTATCCCGTCAACCGCCGCAGAGGTTATCCCGCCGGCATAGCCCGCGCCCTCTCCGCAGGGGTAGATGTTGTCATAACCGACAGCCGTCATGTTTTCGCCCCTCAGCACTCTGACGGGAGCGGAGGTTCTTGTCTCGACACCGGTCAGCACCGCGTCCGGCACCGAAAATCCGGCTATATTTGCATCGAAGGATTTTATCCCGAGCTTCAGCATTTTCGTTATGTTCTCCGGAAACAGCGCGGCAAGGTCTGCGGTCTTTACGTTTCCGTTCATGTATGTCGGTCTTATACGCGACGGCTCGGTGCCGTGCTTTCCGGAAAGAAAATCCCCGACCGTCTGCACGGGTGCCGCGTAACCGCCGCCTCCCGTTTCAAATGCGGCTCTTTCAAGTCTTCTCTGAAACCCGATCGGGTCGTCGGGAGCGACCGACACCGCGATCGCGGCGTTTGAGTTGACTCCGTCGCGGCGGAAACGGCTCATTCCGTTTGTGACAACGCCGCCCTCCTCGGAAGCCGCCGCGATGACCTCGCCTCCGGGGCACATACAGAATGTGTAAACACACTCGCTTCCGACACGCTTTGAAAGCGCGTATTCGGCATGACCGAGCTTCGGATTTCCGGCTTCGCCGCGGAATATCGCCCTCTCGATGTCCTTTCTCAGATGCTCGATTCTGACGCCGACCGAAAAAGGCTTCGGCACAACAGCAAAACCGCTGTTCATAAGATATGCATAGGTATCACGCGCGCT
>FR891140.1:5839-9062 GCA_000433515.1 Candidatus Colimorpha enterica
GTTGTACCGTATCTCCCCGCCGAGCTCACGTATTCTCGAATCTATCCCGGCGACCACGCCGAGAAGCCTGTCGGTTCCGATATGCGGCTTTGCGTTCATCAGTATCTCACGCGGAGCGCCGAACTGCGCAAATCTTTCAAGTACATACCGGCATCTGCGGTCGTTTATCCGCGTGACCAGCTTTCCGTCGGAAAAGGTTCCCGCGCCTCCGGCGCCGAACTGAATGTTCGTTTCTGTATCAAGCTCCCCTGTCGAAAGGAAATGCCGCACCTTTGCCGCCCTTGCAAGGACATGGTCTCCGCGCTCGATGACTATCGGACGGTATCCCATCTCGGCAAGGATAAGTGCCGCGAACATACCGCAGGGGCCGAAGCCGACGATGACCGGTCTGCCGTCTGATATTTCGCCGCCCGGAACAAGTCCGTCCATAGGGTCGCCCTCGTCAAGCACCGCACAGCCGAGCGCAGCGAGCTTTTCCGCCGGAATGACCTTATCGGTGACGACCGCGACGGAGCACACCACGGTTACGGTTTTGTGCCTTGTATCGACGGAACGGCGGAAAATGTACCTCTCCTTTATGTCCTTTTTATCAAGCAGCGGAGCAAGCCGGACGGCGGCCTGCTCCAATATCTCTCCGTCGTGCGCAGAAAGCGGCGCGCGGAGATCCCTTACTGTTATCTGCATTGTGATTCTTGTCTTTCGGTAAAAATATGATTCCCATCCCGTCCTTTTTGCGGGCGGGATGAGATGAAAAATATCGGATTATGTCGGAGTTTCCGCAAAACAGTCTGTCCGTCAGTCAGAGGCTCCTATCCTGACCGACACGGAATATGTACCGACCTCGTACACCTTTCCCTCAAACGGGGCTGAGAAAATGAAGGAGACCGGAACCATTACCGTCCCGCTGACCTCTCCGCTGAAGGACAGATCAACGACCGCCGTCACGTGCACCGGCGACAGCCTTCCGAGAAGCACGGAATCGCCGCGCACCTGAATGTTTATCGGTCCCGTGACCGGCTCATAAGTCAGTCCGTCGGGATTCGTGACGCTGATATTGTACACGCTGATGTTTTTCGTCGAAATTCCGCGCAGCTCCACCGACACGACAGCGGTCTTTACCGAATCAACGTTCTTTACGCCGTCCGGCAGAGATATGCTCATCGTATATGAAGTATCGGAATCTGTCTTTTTCTCATCAAGCTCGAATTCAAGAGTGACCGCATCGACGGCATCCGCCTCTCCCCTGACCCTGACTGTCGCAGGCTCGGCTTTGACGGTCACGTTTTCGGAGTTGAAATATCCGTAGCGGTATTTCACCGTAATCGGTACGTCACGGTATTTGTAGACGGGGATATTGGCGGTCACATCGGTTATGTTGGTCTTTATAAAGGCATTTGTCACCTCAGTGCCGTCTTTATTCACAAGGATTATCCCGCCCTTGTACGTGACGCTGTTTGTCATGACGCTGTATTCAAAATCTATCTTCAGAAGGGCGGCTTCTACAGTCGAAACAACCGACTCGGGGCCGGTAACTATCACTCCGGAAACATCGGTGGTTATATCGTCTGTCCCGATCTCATAGCCGTGCTCGAACCGGTAATTTTTGAGCTCGACCTTTACCGGGACGGTGACTGTCGAGGTATTGTCGCAGTAGACCGATACCGAATCGGAGGACGATTTGGCAAGCGTGACCCCGTTCGGAAGCTCATACTGGAGATCGAATTTATATCTTCCCGCCGCCGTGACCGATGACATATCGATAAATGCGCGGATATCCTGTTTTTTCAGCTTTTTCAGCACGTTGCGCTTTCCGGAGACCGTGACATCCACCGTGACCCCGCTCCCCGAAAGCACCGAAAAGCCGCTTCCGTTGACGATCTCGACCGGGACGGACGAAAACGACTCTTCGAATATTGCGGTATCATGGTCGGCGGCATAGTACCATATGAAAAACGCCGCGATAAAGCAGGCTATGAAGGCAAGGATCTTCTCTGTCCTTGTCCGCTTTACCGAGAGGTTGCCGACCTGCGAAAGTTCATCATTCGCGCTCCCGGTGTTCTTTTCTTGCATTCCGGCGTTTTCTTTCATTTCTGCTCCTTCTTTATGTGGGGGATTATCTTTGATACATTCTTCTGGTTAGATACACCGAAGAGCATTTCAAGCTCCCTTTTCAGCGAATTGTAGGTAAATCCGCGCTTCAGCTGTCCGCCGACGGCAACGGAAATGTTTCCGGTCTCCTCCGATACGATGACAACGACGGCGTCGCTCTCCTCGCTCATTCCGATTCCTGCACGGTGACGGGTACCGAGATCCATTATGATGTTCTCGTTGTGCGAAAGCGGCAGAAAACACCCCGCCGCGGCAATGCGCCAGTCGCGGATGATCACCGCCCCGTCGTGAAGCGGCGCGCCCTCATAGAAGATATTGCGGAGGAGGAAGTTATTCAGATCGGCATTCACCGTGACGCCGGCTTTGATTATATCTCCCAGCTTTGTCGTCCGTTCAAGAACAATCAGCGCGCCGGTTCTTGAAGCCGAAAGCTCCTCCGCCGTGCGGGCGATCTCGTTTATACCGGTCGAGACGGCGCCTGCCTGCTCCTTTGCCGCGGATCCGATGCTCTTCAGGCTTCGTATAGGCTCTCCCCCGACCTTTTCAAGCACCGACCGGAGTTCAGGCTGAAACACGACGGCAAGCGCCACAAATCCGACCTGGAAGAGGTTAGTCATTATAAAGCTCATCGCACTGAGTCCCAGCAGGTTGCTGATTATCATTATCAGCAGAAGAAGCCCGACGCCGAGTATCAGCTTTTCCGCCCTTCTGTCGCGTATGAACGTGTAGACAAGGTACAGAAGAAGCGTGACGACAAGGATATCCATTACATCAAGAATACCGATCGATTTTATCTGACTGACGAAATATGACCATGTAAAGGCGGTTGTCTCTTCCATGAAAAAGCTCCTCCCTCGCCCGATTCCGCGGGCAGCTGCCCGAAATATGCTCTTTTCCGCGGATGCCGCAGATGTTTCTCTTATTAATTCTATCACATTTGCCGGAATATTTCAATCGCGGCATATCATTTTTTTGCCCGGCACAAAAAATTTACATATCATCTTTTTTCCCCGGCGGCAAAATCGGACGGCAGAGACGAAAAAATCAAAAAATCATCTTGACAAACCCGCCCGCGTGAGTTATAATAGCAGGGTAAACGGGCTTGTAGCTCAGT
>FR891141.1 GCA_000433515.1 Candidatus Colimorpha enterica
AAGTCCTAATTGCGAAAAGCCTTTGTGAAAAGGCACACTTGTATGTATGGGATGAACCGCTCAACTTTATTGATGTGTACTCACGTATGCAGATTGAACAACTCATAACGGAGTTTGCCCCGACCATGCTCCTGGTAGAACATGATAATGTTTTTCGAGATACTGTGGCAAGTAATATTGTGAATATCTAAATTAAAATAATTGTATGGGTTAATTCCAGTTTTACAGAGACTCAAATTTCAGTTTGTCGGATTTACTCTAAAATTAGCAAAGACCGCTTACAAAAGTGTAGGCGGTCTTTATTCGTGTTCAGATATATTTGATTTTGAACTTTCTTTTCTTGGCTGAAAGCACCTTGCAAAGAATATCATCTACTGCGTCCGTGTATCTGCCTTGTGCTATCAGGCTGTTCTTCAAACGGATAAGTGATTGCAACACTTTACCGCAATTATATAATAATAAAGGACATAGAGGTAGTGTGCGATTGTCGCTTGACCACCCCTAAATGAACGAATTAACAGGGTAACAACCGCCTTGTCCATTAGCAAAAATTTTTTCCGTTTTTTTCTTCAATTAGCAGAGAGGGCATTTTCATTAGCAAAATAATGATTTTTTTGCTAATTTTTATTAGCAAGCCGTACACCTAAAAGGCGGACGACATTTGTCCTAAATTCCATTAGCTGACGGTAGCAAAATAGCGAAAATCCTGCTAATTTTTATTAGCAAGCCGTCCACCTGAAAGGCGGACGACATTAGTCCTAATTTCCATTAGCTGACGGAGATTTTGCTAATGAAAATCTGTGACTTTTACGATTTTTCACTTTTTCCGTAAAAATGAAAAAACGCCGGAAGCCCTTGATTTTACTGGGTTTTCCGGCGGAGTTTTTGGCGTTCCCGAGGTGATTCGAACACCCGACCTACCGCTTAGGAGGCGGTCGCTCTATCCAGCTGAGCTACGGAAACATCTTTAAAATCTATTCAATTTTAGTCTTAAACTTACTCAATGTCAATCGCATTTGCCCGAAAGGCGGTCGTTATAACATATTCTTAGGAGGCGGTTGCTCTATCCTGCTGAGCTACGGAAACAGACTGAAACATCAGTACGTGGTCTATTATACCACTGTTCCGGAAAAAAATCAATATCAAATTTGCAAAAAAACCGATTTCGGTGATTAAAATTCGCTTTTTGAACGATATTCAGAAAAACGGTTGACAGTCCGGTCAGACGGTGATATAATTTTTTAAGGTATATTTCTGTCAGGCAGGGGTGAGAGTGTGAAAAACAAGGCACAGGACGGGCGGAGGAAATACTCCGAGATCGCCGACACGGCGCTGAAGCTGTTTCTCGAAAACGGCTATGAGGCAACGTCCATGCGCATGATAGCCTCCGGGGTCGGGTGCGAGCCGGGGCTGATCTACTACTACTTCAGAAACAAGGACGAGGCATTTGAAAAGGCATTTGAGCGGCTTTTCGACGGATTCACCGGCATCGGTCATCCGAACGGCTGTCCGAAGGAGCCGTATGCC
>FR891142.1:0-14440 GCA_000433515.1 Candidatus Colimorpha enterica
CGGCGGTTTTCTGTTAAAATAATATTGTTTTCGGCAGACACTGCCGTTCATCGCCGTCCGACGGCGGATAAGGAGAAAAAATGCTTGAAATAAAACCGATCGAAGACAAAAACGAGCAGGAAACGCTCTGCCGTCTCTGCGGTATTGAATACCGGGAGGAATTATTCGCCTACAAGGCATATGAGGACGGAAAGCTGTTTGCCGCCGCTCAGTTCGACATATGCGGCGGATATGCCGTGATATACGAGATGAGTCAGGTGACCGGCAGCGCCGACGATTTTGAGGGGATGTTCATACTCGGCAGAGCCGTTCTGAATTTTCTTGACCTCTGCGGCGTGAAGGAGGCGGTTTACAGAGTCACCGATGAACACTCCGAAAAGCTGGCTAAGCTGGTCGGCTTCCGCAAGGTCGGAGAGGAGTACAGAATCTCTCTTGTCGGGCTGTTCACCTCGCCATGCTCCCACGGAAACGGGTACAAAGCCGGAAATGAAAGCTGACATGACACTTCCCGGATACGTAGCCGACGTTATCCGGCGGCTGGAGGAAAACGGTCATTCCGCATATGCCGTCGGCGGGTGCGTCCGCGATATGCTTATGGGACGGGTTCCGCATGACTATGATGTCTGCACCGATGCGCTTCCGGAGCAGACAAAAAACGCCTTTCCCGACAGAATCACCATCGATACCGGAATAAAGCACGGCACGGTCACGGTGATATCTGACGGGCATCCGGTCGAGATCACGACCTTCCGCACCGAATCCGGCTATTCCGACGGCAGGCACCCCGACTCAGTCAGCTTCACCTCCTCGCTTGAGGGCGACCTGTCGCGCCGGGATTTCACCGTGAACGCAATGGCTTATTCCGGAAAAACCGGGCTTATCGACATTTCCGGCGGCAGAGACGATCTTGAAAACCGCATCATCCGCTGTGTCGGAGACCCGGAAAAGCGGTTTTCGGAGGATCATCTGAGAATTCTCCGGGCGATACGCTTCTCCGCGGTGCTCGGATACAATATCGAAGAAAGAACCTCGGCGGCGGTCATGAAGCTGAAGGACAGCCTTGTCACCGTGTCGCCGGAACGGATCGCCGCAGAGCTTGACAAGGCAGTCATGGGAATAAATTTCGGAAAGGTGCTGACGGAATATCCGGAGGTTTTCGCTGTATTCATCCCGGAGCTTGCACCCTGCATCGGATATGATCAGAACAATCCGCATCACATCCATGACCTGCTGACCCACACCGCAAAAGCCGTCGATGCCTGCCCGGATGACAGGATCGTCAGACTCGCCGCGCTGTTCCACGACCTCGGAAAGCCCTCAACCGTGACGGTCGGCAGTGACGGAGTGTCGCACTACATCGGACACGCAAGGGTCAGCACGGAAATGGCAGACGCGATAATGCACCGCCTGCGTTACGGCACCGCCGACATCCGCGCCGTCACGGAGCTTGTCAGATACCACGACGGCGTCATTGACGAGACCGAAAAAGCGGTGAAAAGGCGTCTGGCACAGCTCGGTGAGAAGCAGTTTTTCCGCCTTGTTGACCTGAAAAGAGCCGACAATGCCGCCCAGACCGCCGACCCGGATTTCAGGCACGATTACGCGGAGCATTTAAAAGCGATCGCGCACGACATAATAAGCCGCAAGGACTGCCTGTCGCTGAAAAACCTATCAGTGAACGGCAGCGATCTCCTCGCTCTCGGGCTTTCCGGCAGGGATATCGGCACGGCGCTTGATTCCATGCTGAACGCCGTCATCGACGGAAATGTCGCAAACGAAAAAAGCCGGCTTATCGAATGGTATTTCGGAAAATAGGGTCAGGCTCTGTCTTTACGCCTCAAAATCGAGGCAAAGCCTCAGAGCGGTATAAGGACGGACAAAAGTGTCGGCAACCGCGCAGTGTATCGGATTCTTCGAATACCCCGCAAGCGCTTCTGCGGAGACAAATTCCGAATTCAGCATCATGTCCGCAGTTGACGACGGCAGTCCGGAGATCTCAAGCGTCAGCTTTTCAAGTCCGTCGATCTTCCCGACAAGACCTTCAAGCTCCCGCTTTGCGTTTTCCTTTATGCCTTTCACCTCTTCGGCAGAATAACCTTCTTTGAGCTTCCAGAGAATTATGTGTTTTACCATGACAGTATTCCTTTCGCCGCGGAGTGCGGCATAAGATTTCGGCGCACAGCCTTCACGGCACAAGGTGCGGGGAAGCCTGCGGCATACTGATTATAACACACAATCGACGCGTTGTCACCGGTTTTGACGGAATTTTTTTCGGGCAGCACATATAAAACCGATCTCAAACCGACGATGATGCTGAAGCGGGGTGAAAAAGTCCGGAAAACGCTGTTCATAAATTGCTCCGACTACCGGGGAGCCGGCTGCCGTTTCGCGGCAAGTTTACAAAAACGGCAGCAGGCAGAATTCATAATTATGTTATTGATTTACTCTGCCTTTCATGGTATAATAAACAGTAAGTTGCCGTATGCCAACTGCCGGCTGTATTCGCGGCAGCCGTATTTTCGGCTCAAAAATCCCGGAGGATACCAATGGATAATTCCACAGCAAAAACCGAAAGAAGAGACAGGATAACCGCCGCGCTTAAATATGCCTGCCGGTTCATTCCCGCGCTCATTCTTGCGGTCCTAATGATAATTGCGCTGACAGACGTGCATTTTGTTCTGTCGGATGCCGGAACGTCGGGAGCAAAGAGCTATGATCCGACATATCTGATACTGATGATAGTCATGCTCGGGCTTTCGGTGATTGTTCCGCTGCTCGGCGACGGCGTTGCAAAGTATATTGCCGGCGGAGCCGCTTTTGCCGGCTTCCCGTTTGTCTGCTTCTATCTGCTTGAGTATTACAGCCGGAATCCTTTCAGGGAAAGTCCGGTAATGAAGCAGGATATCGTCATGCTGAACGTGATCCTGTTCTATCTGCTGGCAGTTACCCTGCTTTTTCTGACGACGCGGTCGGATGTGGCGCTTGCCGTGACGGCGGCGGTTCCGATGATATTCGGATTCGCAAATTATCTTGCCGTAGCCTTCCGCGACGCGCCGGTTTTCCCGTGGGATGTGCTCTCGCTCGGGACGGCTATGTCGGTGCTTGACAACTACAGGATCGAAATGACGAGCAAGCTGTGGTTCATCATTTTCACTTATGTATTTATGATCGGCTTTGCGTTTCTCACCGGATTCAGGTTCAGGATGAAAAAGAAGCTGATCTGGGTCAATATAGTCGCCGCGGTCGTTGCTTTGTCATCGTTCATCGGATTTATGGCATACGCAAGGTCGGACGAAGCCGAGAGCCGGTACGGCTACTATCCTTATCTTTTTTCCTCGAAATATCTCTACAAATACAACGGAACCGCGCTCAGCTTCGTCTGGACGACAAAATATCTGAAGCTCAACGCCCCCAAGGGGTATTCGACCGACGAGCTGAGGGCTCTGTACGAAAAGTACAAAGAACCGAAGCAGCCGGAGCAGGATATAAAACCGAACATCATTGTAATAATGAACGAAGCGTTCTCTGACCTGTCGGTGCTTGCAAAAGAGGGTAAATTCAGCACGAATCAGGATTATCTGCCGTTCATCCATGCGGCGGAGAGGAATCCGGAGATGTACAAATTCTTCCGCACCGGCAGTGTTTACGTTTCGGTCAAGGGCGGAAACACCCCGAACTCGGAATTTGAGTTTCTGACCGGAACGTCGATGGCATATCTGCCGACCGGCTCGATTCCGTTTCAGCAGTATATAAATTCCTCTCAGCTTTCGATCGTCTCTCAGCTGAAGGACGCCGGATATGATGCGACTGCAATGCACCCCTATCCCGGAAGCGGTTGGGAGCGCGATGAGGTCTACCCCCGTCTCGGCTTTGACGGTATGTACTTCTATTCCGATTTCAAGGGTGCGGAGCGGGTGAGAAGCTATGTCAGCGACAGCGGGATGTACAAAAAGCTGATATCGCTGTATGAGGAGAAGCGCGCATCGGGCGATACCGACCCGCAGTTTTTCTTCGGTGTCACCATGCAGAATCACGGAAGTTACAAAAAGGTCACCGGCTTCACTCCGGATGTCACGGTTGACGGGCTGGACATAAACTCGTCGTCAACCTATTATGAGCTTGCATCGTATCTCTCTCTGATAAAGAGGTCAGACGAGGCGCTTTCTGAGCTGATAAATTATTTCAACAGCATTGACGAGCCGACGATAATCCTCATGTTCGGCGACCATCAGCCGAACGATTATGTCGTAAGACCGATACTCTCGATGAACGGCATCAAGGACATTTCGGCTGAAGACCTTGAGACACAGCAGCTCCGCTGGCAGACGCCGTATATCGTCTGGGCGAACTACGGTGTTGCCGGGGAAAATGAGCATTTCGTGACAACGACAAGCCTCAATTATCTTGGTATGATGCTGATGAAAACCGCCGGGATTACGCTGACACCGTTCCAGAACTGGCAGCTGACGGAGCTTCTGCCGAACTATCCTGTGATCAATGCGAACTGCTATGTCACGTCGGATCTGGTTTTCCACAGTGTCAAGGACATTTACTCCGAAGATATGCTTTCGCTTTACGCAAAGCTCCAGTACAATCTGCTGTTCGACAAGAAGAACACGGTGACAGGACTTTTCAGCCTGAAAAATCAGTGAGCGGGAACGACAGAAGGACAACGGCAATGCACATAATAAAGCATTTCAGAACCATAACAAAACACCGTCACGCGGTCATAAGGCACTGCTTCAGGGCAGGGATACCGCTTCAGGGGCTGCTGCACGACCTGTCGAAGTATTCGCCGACCGAGTTCATTCCCGGCGCGAGGTTCTGGCAGGGGACGCGCAGTCCGAACGAGGCAGAGCGCGAAAAGTACGGCTATTCCGCCGCGTGGCTCCATCATAAGGGTCGGAACAGGCATCATTTCGAGTACTGGAGCGACTACAACCCGGTCGAGCGCAGCGTTATGCCGGTGAAGATGCCGCGGAAGTACGTTGCCGAGATGTTCTGCGACCGCGTTGCCGCGAGCAAGATATATCAGGGAAAAAACTACACCGACTCACACCCTCTGTCCTACTTTCTTCCCGGAAAGGCCAAGCGGTTCATTCATCCCGAAACCTCTGACGAGATCGAGTTTCTGCTCAGAATGCTTGCCGGGAAAGGGGAGGATGAGACGTTTGAGTATATCAGGCGGTGGGTGAAGGAACGCCCGTAACATAAGCAAACATGAAAAAAGCGCCGCTCCCGTTGATTTGGGAGCGGCGCTTTCTGATTGCTGTCGGTTCATTCCGCAGTTTCTTCGGAGAGTATCGCGAAAAGCACTGCGCCTGCCGGTCTTCACGAGGGTATCGATGTTCATCAGTCTTTACCGTCCTGATCCGGAGCCGCAGCCCCAATAAAATTATTTATCAGTTTAAAAGTTTTTGAAAGTTCCAAGAAAACTTTTTTTCAAAAAGTTTTCTTGGCGGGTCCGGGCAGAGCCCGGAAGGAAAAAACTCACTTCAACCCGTCAACCGCTTCGCGGCGCCTTATTGAGTAGGCATAGGCATTTTCAAAATCCTTCAGGCCGGCGGAGCATTTTTCGAGTAAAGACAAACACCATACCGAGAGCATCGGCACAAGCTGACTGCCGGTGGCTTCTATCAGCCGGATCTTTGCCTGCCGGAACTCGCCCTTTGCGCAGAGGATCATTCCCTCGCAGACCGCACGGTGTTTCCTTTCGGAAAAGGTTGTGACGGAGAACAGCTTTGCGGCATAGTCGGCACCGTTTTTCAGCATCTCTGATATTGCGGCAATCTTCACAATGTCGTTCCCGCATCCGCCGCACTTAAGTACCGGGGCAATTGCTTCCGCATCCTCTCCCGGCGCGCTGTGGGCAAGAAACGATCTGATATAAACCGAATACATCTTCGCATCGGCAAGGTATCCGGGAAAGATCACGTCCCCCTCGGAAAGCTCTCCGGTAACTCCGTCAAAGTACTCTGCAGCCAGCCGCAGTTCCCCTGCCATAAGCCCCTCCACGCCGCAGCGGAACGAGCATACGGAAGAGATCATCCGGAATTCTTCGTCCGATCCGGTCAGCCCCCTTGCGTAATCGAGACAGAGCGCATAGCTGCCCTTTCCGTATTCGTTTTTAATCATCGAAAGGAGTCTTCTGTTGCGCAGGCTCTCACCGTCGTCGCTGTCGTCAATAAAGTAGCCCGGCGGCAGTCCGAGCCGGGACGCAAGACAGCACAGGGTCTCAAGCGAGGGATAAGCATCCCCCGTTTCGATCCTGCTCAGCATATTTCTTGTGATATCCCCGCCGCAGAGCTCCTTCTGGGTCAACCCCATCTCAAGCCGGGCATTTTTGATCTTCTGTCCAAGTGCGGAATAGCTCATAGTCCTCCCGGCGGTCAGTTTTCCTGTCCCGCCCCGCAATATCCGTCGGCGATTTTACGTCCGATCTCGCGTCCGGCATTGTCCGCATCGGCAAGAAGCTGCTCGGAGCGTGCCTTCATGGAGTCGGTTATGTCGCTGAACCTGTCCTTTGCCTCGGCGATCAGCTTTGCATAGCTGTCGAGATAGCTATCGGACACCGATTTCAGCTTTCCTTCAAGCTCGTCGATCATGGCATTCATCTTCGTCTCAGCATCACGGCGGATCTTTTCGGCTTCAAGCTCCGCCTCTGCCTTTATCCGCTTTGCATCCTCTTCGGCGTCGTTTCTTATCTTATCGGCATTGCTGTTGGCAACGATAAGGATGTTTCCGACCTGCGAGCTCATTGAATCGTAAAGCCTTGACTTTTCGTCCTTTTCGCTGTTGCCCGCGGCGCTGTTCTTAAGCTCCTCAAGCTCGGCTTTCAGCTTTGCATTCTCGGTCTCGGCAGCCTCAAGCCGCTTTTTTGTTCCGTCGTCAGCAGTGTTTGCCGCAGGCGCCGGCATACGGTTCTGAAGATCGGCGATCTGTGCGCGGAGATCCGACTCGCGGCGCGAAAATCTGGTATTGACCTGTTCGATATAAGCGTTTACGTCGTCTTTATTATAACCTCTGAAAGATTCCCTGAATCTCAGCATGGAATTAGAATCGTTCATTTCCGTTTATTCCTTCTGTTGTTGTCCTGATTTGTCTTGTTTCCTCTGCGTTCCTTTGGCTTGCGGTCTGACCCGCCGTTTTTTTCGCGTGTTCCTGCTCCGGAATGACTTTCAGCGACCTTTTTCGCGCCGGCCTTGTGCGGCGGTCTGCCTGTCACCTGCTGGTGCCCGGTGCTTTCCTGCCGTCCGTAACCGACAAGACAGTCCTTTCCGCTGCCGATAAGCTCTTCTCTGCCGCACTTTACAAGCGCCTCTCTGATAAGGGGCGCGTTTTCCTTCCGGTTATACTGCAGAAGTGCTCTCTGCATCAGCTTTTCGCGGTAGTCGTCGGTACAGTACACGTTTTTGCCGGTAAGCGGGTCGATCCCCGTGTAGTACATGACGGTTGAAACGGTTCCGGGAGTGGGATAGAAATCCTGCACCTGCTCCGGTCTTACACCGTTCCTTTTAAGGTACAGCGCAAGCTCCACCGCATCGTTCAGCGTGCTTCCGGGATGGCTTGACATGAGATACGGCACGATATACTGCTCCTTGCCGCACTCCTTACTGTACTTAAAATATCTTCTTCTGAATTCCTCGTACTTATCGACCGACGGCTTGCCCATCAGCCGCAGGACGCTGTCGCAGATATGCTCCGGCGCGACCTTGAGCTGGCCGCTGACGTGGTCGCGGACGAGCTTTCTGAAAAAGTCCGGGCTTTTGTCGGCAAGCATATAGTCATACCGTATGCCGGAGCGGATGAACACCTTTTTCACCTTCGGTACGGCGGCAATGGCATTGAGCAGCTCTATATACTCGGAGTGGTCGGCTTTGAGATTTTTACACGGTTCAGGCGCGAGACATCTGCGGTTCAGGCACACCCCGTGCTTCAGCTGTTTGTCGCAGGCGGGGTATCTGAAATTGGCAGTCGGTCCGCCGACGTCGTGGATATATCCCTTGAAATCCGGCATCGCGGCAATCTTCTTCGCCTCTTCGACGCAGGACTCAATGCTTCTTGACCGCAGTGTTCTTCCCTGATGGAAGGTGATGGCACAGAAATTGCACCCGCCGAAGCATCCGCGGTTGTGGGTTATCGAAAAGCGCACCTCCTCGATAGCCGGAATGCCGCCGTCCTTTTCGTACGAAGGGTGATATGTCCTCATATACGGAAGCGCATAGACGCGGTCAAGCTCTTCCCTTTCAAGCGGCGGCATCGGCGGGTTCTGGACAAGCATTTTATTGTCGTATATCTCGGTTATCGCCTTGCCGGTTATCGAATCCTGATTGAGGTACTGAACCTTATATGCCTCGGCATAGAGCTTTTTATCGGTCTTGAGATCGTCGTAATTCCATCCGCCGACGCTTTCGTAATGGATCCTGTCGCCGGGAGCCGTGAGATATACGGTTCCCCTGACGTCGTGGATCTTTTTTACCGGAATGCCTCTTGAAAGAAGCTCTGCCACGCGGAGAATTATGTTCTCGCCCATTCCGTAGGTCAGAATGTCGGCGCGGCTGTCAACAAGTATGCTGCGTCTGACTTTATTGTCCCAGTAATCGTAATGCGCAAAACGGCGCAGGGACGCTTCAAGCCCGCCGATGATTATCGGGACATCACCGTATGCCTCCCTTATGCGGTTGCAGTAGACGATTACTGCCCGGTCGGGACGCACACCTGTCTTTCCTCCGGGAGTGTAATAGTCATAGTTTCTCTTTTTCTTTGCGACGGTGTAGTGTGCCACCATCGAATCTATATTGCCGCTTGAAACGAGAAAGCCGAGCCGCGGTTTTCCGAAGGTCTTCATTGCATCGGCGCTCTTATAGTCGGGCTGTGCAAGCATCGCCACCCGGAATCCGGCGTTCTCAAGCACCCTTGAGATTATCGCCGGACCGAATGACGGATGATCGACGTAGGCGTCCCCCGAAACGTAGACGAAATCGGGGGCGTCCCAGCCGCGCTCAAGCATTTCTTCTCTGTTGACCGGCAGAAAACCGTTCGGTTCCATACGGGTTAAGCCTTCTGCTCGACCATTTCGTAGACTTCAAGGATATCGCCTTCCTTGATATCGTTGAACTTTTCAAGCCCGATACCGCACTCGTAGCCCTCGGCGACTTCTTTGACGTCGTCCTTGAAGCGGCGGAGAGATGCGATCTTGTCCTCGAATATGACGACGCTGTCGCGGAGAACCCTGACCATGCCCTTCCTTGTGACCTTGCCGTCAAGGATATAGCATCCGGCAATAGTTCCGACGTTCGGAACACGGATGGTCTGTCTGACCTCGGCGTGACCGAGAAGCTCCTCTTTGAATACCGGAGCCAGCATTCCCTTCATTGCCGCAGTGATCTCCTCTATGCACTGATAGATGATCCTGTAAGTGCGGATATCGACCTTCTGTCTGTCTGCCGTGTCAAGCGCATTCTTGTCGGGGCGGACATTGAAGCCGACTATAATGGCGTTCGATGCCGCCGCAAGCATTACGTCGCCCTCTGTGATTCCGCCGACCGCGGAGTGGATGATTCTGACCTTGACCTCGCTGTTCGACAGCTTTTCAAGCGAGGATCTGACAGCCTCTGCGGAGCCGACAACGTCTGCCTTGACGATGATTTTGAGTTCCTTTGCTCCGTCGGAGATCTGAGCGAAGAGGTCGTCGAGGCTGACCTTTGCGTTTGCGCCGAGCTCCTCCTCGCGTATCTTCTGTCTGCGCTTGTCGGCAAGCTCTCTTGCCATTCTTTCGTCCTCGACGGCATTGAACTCGTCTCCGGAGGTCGGAACATCGGAAAGACCGATGATCTCGACCGGCACCGAAGGACCTGCCTCGGAAACACTGACACCCTTGTCGTCCTTCATGGCACGGACGCGTCCAACCGCGGTTCCCGCGATTATCGTGTCGCCGTTGCGGAGCGTACCGTTCTGGACGAGAACCGTTGCAACGGGGCCTCTTCCCTTGTCGAGCTTTGCCTCGATGACGATACCCTTTGCACGGCGGTTGGGGTTAGCCTTGAGCTCCTTCATTTCGGCAACGATAAGCACGCTTTCAAGCAGCTTGTCGATTCCCTGCTTCTTCAGAGCCGAGACAGGAACGCAGATGACGTCGCCGCCCCATTCTTCCGGAACAAGGTCGTACTTTGTAAGCTCCTGCTTGATGTTGTCGGGATTTGCGCCCTGCTTATCCATTTTGTTTATCGCAACGACTATATCAAGTCCGGCAGCCTTTGCGTGGTTGATCGCCTCAACCGTCTGCGGCATGATTCCGTCGTCAGCCGCGACGACGAGGATCGCGATATCGGTAGCCTTTGCACCTCTTGCGCGCATTGCGGTGAATGCTTCGTGTCCGGGGGTGTCAAGGAAGGTTATCGGCTGACCGTCGATATTGACTCTGTACGCGCCGATGTGCTGTGTGATGCCGCCCGCCTCGCCTGCGGTAACATTCGCATGGCGGATAGCATCGAGTATGGAGGTCTTTCCGTGGTCAACATGACCCATGACAACGACGACAGGCGCTCTCGGAACGAGATTTTCCTCGGTATCCTCTGCCTCGTCGAAGAGCTTTTCCTCGATCGTGACCCTGATCTCGCGGCTGACCTTTGCGCCGAGTTCGTCCGCGATGAGATATGCGGTATCGTAATCAATGACCTGATTGACATTTGCCATGACACCGAGGAGCATGAGTCTCTTTATGACCTCGGAAGCCGTGACCTTGAGCCTTGATGCAAGCTCTCCCACGGTTATTTCGTCGGGGATGGAGACGGCAAGCTGCTGCTTGCGCGCCTTTTCAAGCTCCATCTGCTTGATCTTGTCCGCGGCGCGCTTTTCCCTGTCGTTCTTTCCGCGGAAGGGGGTGCGCTGGTTCTGATTGTTGTTCTGCTTCTTGAGCTTCTGTTTTTCCGGAGCAAAGCTGTTTCTCTTGCCGTTGCCGTCGGCGGCAACGAAGCTTTCGAGCTTTTCGTCGTACTTGGAAAGATCGACATCGTTTGCCCTTGTATCGACGGTTCTTGTCTTTCCCACCCTGCTGTCGCCGGAGGAAACGATAACGCTGCCGCTTTTTTCGGGCTTTTCTGCCTTTCCGCCGATCGTGAATGCCGGTTTTTCCTGCTGGGGCTGCGGCTTCTTCTGGTCGCGGGGCTTCTGCTCCTTCTGACGGCTGAACTCCGGCTTTTTCTCGAATCTGCCGAATCTGTTTGCCTGATTGCCGCGCGGATCGTTCTTCGCGTCCTGAGCCGGCTTATTGTCGGACGGTTTCTTTGTGCCGTCGGGCTTCTTCATCTCCGCAGGCTTTCTTGCCGGCGCGGGGGGCTGCTGCCTGTCATTTGCCGGTCTGACAGCGTCCTTCTTCGCGGGCTGTTTTGCCGGAGCGTTCTGCGCGGAGCCTGCGCTTTCCTGCTTTGCCGGCTCCGGCTTTGGCGCGGAAGCATCGTCCTTCCGGGCTATGGTGACCTTTCCGGCAAGATAGTCGTCGAAGTTTGCGACCTGCTTCTTTGAAGTCAGCGCCTCCATAACGACGTTGAACTCCTCTGTCTCGACGACTGAGGAATGCTTTCTGCCGGTCATTCCGAGCTTCGTGAACAGATCAAGAAGATCCTTGCTCTTCATGTTCAGGTCTTTTGCCATCGTGTTGATCTTATATTTCTGGTTATTTATCATTCTGTGACCAATCCTTTCATGATCGTTCAGACCTGTCGGTCCTCATACCGTCAAAAGCGGAGACGGCTTTCGATATCCCGGCCGTAAAATCACGGTCGAACACCGCGCATACGGCAGCTGACGGGCTTTTACCCGTCCGCTGTCCAATCTCGTCGGCGGGAATACCGGTAACATAATAACTCATGTTATAGTATGTGCAGGCATTGATTATTCTCTTCTTCGTGTTCGCCGAGGCATCGGCGGCGATAAGCACTATCCCGAGCGGGTGCTTCGTTTTTCCGTCCCCGTCGTCGGGAATGCCGTGACGCCTTATGTCATCGCAGACCCTGTCGGTGCCGCATGAGAGCTTTCCCGCCCTCATGGCAAAACCGAGAAGCGAAAGCAGCTTGCCGTTCAGTATCTTTTCCCGTGCCTCTTCCGGAAGCTCCTGCACCATTCTGTCTTTTTCCGTCACTTTTCCGAAAGCCCCCTCTCAAGTTCTTCGTAAACCTCATCGGAGATCGTGACCTCGAGATTTCTCTCCAGCCGCTTTGCCTTTCTTGCCTTTTTCAGGCACTCGGCACTGCGGCAGATATACGCGCCTCTTCCTGCTTTTTTGCCGGTCGGATCAAGCTCCGCGCCGCCGTCGGGAAGTCTGACCACCCTGATCAGGTCCTTCTTGGGAAAAGATATCCCGCACCCTACGCATCTGCGTTCGGGGATCTTCTTTTCTTTCATCGGGTGATATGCTCCTTACTGATCGACCTTTATATCGATCTTGAAGCCGGTGAGACGTGCGGCGAGGCGGGCATTCTGTCCCTCCTTGCCGATCGCAAGGGAGAGCTGGTCGGCGTCAACGAAAACGCGGCACACCTTCTCCTCCTCGATCACGACGCGGTTTATCTTTGCCGGGGAGAGTGCGGAGGCTATGAATTCCTCCGGCACGTCGCTGTACCTGACAATATCGATCTTTTCTCCGCCGAGCTCCTTCAGGATATTTGATATCCTCATGCTTCTCGAGCCGATGCAGGCGCCGACCGGATCAACGCTCTCGTCGTTCGACATGACCGCGACCTTGCTTCTTGAGCCTGCCTCTCTTGTAACGCCCTTTATAACGACGGTTCCGTCCTGGATTTCCGGAATTTCAAGCTCGAAGAGTCTTCTGACAAGTCCGGGGTGGGTTCTTGAAAGGGTGACGAGCGGTCCGCGCGATTCTTTTCTGACCTCGGTGACAAAGACCTTTATTCTGTCGTTATCGTTGAAACGGTCGCCGGGGATCTGCTCGCTTTTGAGAAGCGTTGCGATGCTTGTTCCGGTATCAACGGTTACGTTTCCGGTCGCCTCGTCGGTACGGAGAACGGTTGCGGTGATTATCTCTTCCTTCTTGTCCTCATACTCCTTGATCATCATTCCGCGCTCTGCTTCTCTTATGCCCTGAATAATGACCTGCTTTGCGGTCTGGGCGCTGAGACGGCGGAAATTCTTCATCTTAAGCTCTTCCTCGGCAATGCCGCCGAGCTTGTAATGGCGGTTCATTTTCTTTGCGTCCTCAACGCTTATCTGCGTCTCGGGATCCTCGACAGTCTCGACGATGTCGTACTGTCTGAACATTCTGACGTCCTTCTTCACTGGGTCAAGGACGACTCTTACGTTTGCATTGCCGCCCTGATCTCTCTTGAACGCGCTGATAAGCGCCGCCTCTACTCTCTCGAGCATATACTCCTTCGGTATACCCTTCTGCTTTTCAAGCAGGTCGAGCGCCTCAAAAAATTCGGTATTCATTTTGTTTTTAAATTTCCTCCGGTTTAAGTGGTTATGCGGGTGCCCCTATGCGGCGTTCCCTCAGTTATCATCAAAATCGAAATGTATATTTGCCTTTGAAACGGCATCAAGCGGGATCAGCCTTTCGCCGACGGTGAGCGTTTTTCCGTCGGGATCGAAGCTGTTCAGCACACCGGTCAGCTGCTTTGAGCCGTCAATGGCTGTGAAGAATTTCAGGTCGATCTCCCGTCCGACCGCGTATTCAAAATGTGCACAGGTGCGCAGCTCCCTTTCCACACCGGGAGAGGACACCTCAAGGTAATACTGCACCGGTATCGGGTCGGCTTCATCGAGAACCGGATCGATGGCGCGGTGAACCGCCTCGCAGTCGTCGATATCAACGCCGTCGTCGCTGTCGATCGTCACACGAAGGATCTGCCTTGCTCCCTCCCTTACATATTCGACATCCCAGAGCCGGCAGCCCTGCGCCTCAACATACGGCTTAATAATTTCACTGACTGTTTCCGCAATATTTTTACGGTTATTTGCCATCGGTCAAACCTGTCCTTTCAGATATACAGTCTCCGAACAAAAGTTTAAGAGTAGGCGCGAACCTACTCTTAATACTCCTGATCTTAATAATGCTTATATATTATATCACAACTCATCCCCGATTGCAATAGCTTTCGCGGACTTTTTTACGAAAATTCCGGTTTTTTTCCGCTTTTCAGAAAAGACCGGTGATCTTTCCGTCGGATGTGACGTCAATGCGCTCTGCCGCGGGGGATTTCGGAAGCCCCGGCATGGTCATGATATCTCCGGTCAGGACAACGACAAAGCCGGCTCCCGCGGATATCTTCACGTTTTTCACGGTAACGGTGAATCCTGTCGGCGCGCCCGTCTTTGCCGGATCGTCCGAAAATGAATACTGGGTCTTTGCAATGCAGACCGGAAGACGGTCGAAACCGAGAGATGTCAGCCTGTCTATCTGCTTCTTCGCCTGCGGCAGGACTGT
>FR891142.1:14446-15660 GCA_000433515.1 Candidatus Colimorpha enterica
CTTCTTCGCCTGCGGCAGGACTGTTATCCCGTCGCCGCGGTAGACGCGTTTTACGACAGCTTCGATTTTGTCCTCTATGCTTCCCTCAAGCCCGTAGCTGAACGAGAAGGCGGAATTGTCCTTTTCGCAGAGACGGACGACCTCGTGTGCAAGCCCGGTTCCGCCCTCGCCGCCCTTTGCCCAGACATCGGAAAGGACAGCCTTCACGCCGAGCCCCGCGCACTTTTCGATGACAAGCGCGATCTCGGCATCGGTGTCGGTCGGGAAACGGTTGACGGCTACGACTGCGGGGAGATGATAAACGTCAACGATGTTCGAGACGTGGCGCAGAAGGTTGGGAAGCCCTTTTTCAAGCGCCGTAAGATTCTCTGCCCCGAGCTCTGTCTTCGGAACTCCGCCGTGCATCTTCAGCGCACGGACGGTTGCGACAACCACCACAGCCGAGGGAACAAGCCCGGCTGCGCGGCACTTTATGTCAAGGAATTTCTCGGCTCCGAGGTCGGCTCCGAAGCCGGCTTCGGTAACCGCATAGTCACCGAGCTTCATTGCGGTCCTTGTCGCTATAACCGAATTGCAGCCGTGCGCGATGTTGGCAAACGGTCCGCCGTGAACTATTGCCGGGGTGCCCTCAAGCGTCTGGACAAGGTTAGGCTTGAGTGCATCGCGGAGAAGCGCGGTCATTGCTCCCGCCGCCTTCAGGTCGCCCGCCGTGACAGGCTCGTCGGCATAGGTATATCCGACGATGATACGTGAGAGCCGCGCCTTCAGGTCATCAAGCGAATCGGCAAGGCAGAGCACCGCCATTATCTCCGAGGCAACGGTTATATCGTACCCGTCCTCTCTCGGAACGCCGTTCACTCTGCCGCCGAGTCCGTCTGTGATGAAGCGGAGCTGACGGTCGTTCATATCGACACAGCGCCTCCACGTGATCCTGCGCGGGTCGATGTTCAGGCTGTTGCCCTGATAGATATGGTTGTCAAGCATTGCGGCAAGCAGGTTGTTCGCCGCGCCTATCGCGTGAAAATCGCCGGTGAAATGAAGGTTGATGTCCTCCATCGGAACGACCTGGGCATAGCCGCCGCCCGCCGCTCCTCCCTTAATTCCGAACACCGGACCGAGAGACGGCTCACGGAGAGCCACAACGGAGTTTTTTCCGATTCTGCGGAGTCCGTCGGCAAGCCCTATCGTCGTCGTCGTTTTTCCCTCTCCCGCCG
>FR891143.1:0-12103 GCA_000433515.1 Candidatus Colimorpha enterica
CCCTTTTGCGCCGAAAATGCACCCCCTTGAAACTCTATTGAAGTTAGGGTTATTTGCCATAATCCGGAGACAAAAAGATGTCTCCTGCGAAAGCCCCGATTGTATCGGGGTTTTTTGCTGTTCAACCGGAAATTTCAACTCCCGCTGCCCTTCCCTTTGACCATGCCTTCCCGCTTCCGGTTTTTTACCCTGCAGAAGCCGCGCTCACCGGGCAAGCAAAAAAGCCCCGGTGTTAAAAACCCGTTCAGAGCTTTTAACACCAAGGCTTAGGTTCACCTGTATTCTTTAACGATCTTTTCGGTAATGCTCTTCATCTCCGGCATTTTCTTTTCCATGTCGGCAACCAGCTTCAGCTGTGTGCGGCAGCGGTCGAGATTCTGCTCCGGATAATGTATCCTGAAATACGTGTCGCCGTCGAGGTAATCCGACAGGAAGCGGATACCGCACTCATATGTCAGCAGCTTTGCGCTGAACGGCAGATATTCCGTCTCGGCTTCCGTCAGCTTGCCCCCGCAGGAGGCTATAAAACCGCGCGTATAAGCCTCGAACAGCTCAAGGCTCATCGATACCCTGTCAAGGTCCTTCTCATCCTCGGCAGCCGTGCTTGCGCCGAAGCGTATGCTGTCGCCGAAATCGTAGTGAACCAGCCCCGGCATAACGGTATCAAGGTCGATGACGCAAACCGCCTCTCCCGTCACCGCGTCGAAAAGCACGTTGTTCAGCTTGGTGTCGTTGTGAGTCACCCTCAGCGGAAGCTCGCCCTTTGCCAGCATTCCGACAAGAACGCCGGCGTCGGCTTCGCGGCTCATGGCGAATTCTATCTCTTTCTCCGCCGCCGTTCTGCGGTGTGCGCGGTCGGCTTTTACGGAGGAGGCGAAATTCTCAAACCGCTTTACGGTGTTGTGGAAATCCGGTATCGTCTCGGCAAGCAGCGACGCATCGAAATCGGCAAGCTGATTCTGGAATTTTCCGAACGCTGCGGCAAGGCTCCCGAACTGCGCGGGATTCTCCGCCGACTGAAGCGACACGGTGTTCTCGACAAACCTGTAAGCCCTGAAGCAGCCGCCGTCCGGAGCGCGGTAATACGGCTCCCCTTCAGTTGTCGGAATGACCGTCAGCGTTCCGCGCCCGTAATCTCCGCCCTCTGCGGCGAGTTTTTTTCTTATGTGGTCGGTCACAAGGGTTATGTTGTTCATAAGCCCGTCAACGTCGCGGAAGATGCCGGTATTTATCTTCTGAAGTATGTATCTGACCGGAGGAAAGTTGCCGCGGTCGAACCACAGGCAGTGCGTGTCGTTTATATGCCCGCACCCGTAAGGCTCGGCGTGGATAAGGCGACCCTCAAACGCGAAATGTGAGGCGGCTTCCCTCATGACCTCTGTCTCATCCGAAGGTATCATTCCGTCACTCATTTCCAGAGCTCCTCCGGGTAGATGCCCTCGTCGGTCATTTTCTTTATCGCGTCGGCGACCTGCTTCTTGTCCTCGTGATAGGTCATTCCGTACCAGACGGAGTCGGTATGATATACCCTGACCCTGTGAAGCCCGCTCTTTATCACGCTGTCAATGACCTTCGGGATCTGAAATTCGTCCTTTGTGATGTCGGATGTCGCAAGGAATTCATCGAATTTCTTTCTCAGCACCGGAAAAATATCGGGCTTCAGCCCCCACATATTCATCGACACGACCGTGTCGGGATCAAGCCCGGAGTCCTTTGTCAGCGCGGTATGCTCGTTTATGTCGGCAAGGCAGCCGTCCTTTATGTCGCAGACCCCGCGCGAGACCGAGCCGTTGTCTGACAGCGTGTTTGCCAGCCGGTAGCCGACCATGCAGTAATCGTCCGGATCGCGGAGCCCTTCCCTTATCTTCATGAACGCGTCGGCGCCGTAGAAATCGTCGGCGTTGATGACGGCAAACGGCGTGCTTACCGCGTCAGCCGCACGGAGGATCGCATCTCCCGTCCCATAGGGCTTCTTTCTGTGCTCCGGAATCTCCTGAAAGACGTACTCCACCTCCATTCCGCGCGAAATGCGGTCGCCCGCCGTTTCACGGAAATCCTTTTCGATGCTCTTTTTGATGATGAATACGACCTTGTCAAAGCCCGCGCGCTTTGCGTCGTATACCGAATAGTCAAGAAGCACCTCTCCGTGCTCTCCGACCGGCTCAAGCTGTTTCAGCCCGCCGAAGCGGCTTCCCATTCCCGCCGCCATAACTACAAGTGTTGCTTTTTCCATATAGTCTCCTGTCTCTCCCCGGATGCCGGAGAGAATGTGATTTTCTGTTTTTCCCCGTTCCCACCCTGACGGATAAGCCGGCACTGCGGTAGTAAAAATGCATAGTGCCCTTTGCTCATGTGCTTTGTGCGGAGCATAAGAATAAAGGTATGATGAAGCTCGGTTCATCTTCAGCATATGTTTCCTCCGATATACTCCGGAGAAGGAGTTTGTGCCCGCTCTTATCCGCTTACAACATATTTTTTACAAAAGCTCTGTCGTGAAGTTTAGCCCCTGAAGCCTCACGTCAAGCGTGCGGAGCTCCTTCGAAAGCTCATCGAGCAGCTTCTGGTATTCCCTCACATTGACGGTGCTCTTTATCTTTATCTCGCTCCGCATTCCGCGGGAAACGGTCGAGCTTGCCTCGTCAAGAAAGCCGCGGAGGATGTTGATCTTTTTCGTCATGCAGTCGCGCCTTGCAATGAGAGCCGTCACGGTTTCACCGTCGCTGACCGTTGCGGCGTTTGTGAGATTAATCCTCGTGACAAGCTCCGTCATGCGCTCCGTCAGCCCGTTAAGCTCGGCAATGAGAGCCTCGGGATCCTCTGCAGGGTTTTCTCCCTCCTGAACCTTTGCATTGTTTACAAGCCGGTCGTAAAGACGGTCGATACGCTTTGCAATGTCGGATCTTTCGGAAAGTGCTTCAGACAGTTTCATAATAATCCTACCTTTCGGAACTTTTTTTGCTGTTATATAAATATTATACACCGTCCCTCTTGATTTTTCAATAAAAAAAAGTATAATATACAGTAAAATAGTACACAGATTATTGTCCAAGGAGGAAAAGCCTTGAAACAGCCCGATATTCCCGACCTTCTCCGCCGGCTTCACGATGCAACGGGGTTCAGAATATCAATCCACGACCGCGAAATGCACGAAATCGCCGCATATCCGGAAAATCACCTTGCCTTCTGCCGCATACTCCACGCAAACGAAAACTCCGCGCGCATCTGCTTTAAAAGCGATGCCGACGCATTCCGGTGCGCCGACGGCAAAAAGGGACTTCACATCTACAAATGCCCGTTCGGACTGTTCGAGGCAGTCTGCCCGCTCTACCGCTACGGAGCACCGGTGGGATATCTCATGATGGGACAGGTCACGGAAAGCAATGCAGATGCCGCCGATGCCGCAAGACGCGCGGGAGAATTCTGTCCCGACAGAGACGCTCTGTCCGAAGCGGCAAGGAGCATTCCCCATGTCAGTCACGAGATGATGCGGGCATATGCCGACATAATGTCGGTGTTTGCCGACTACATGACGGTCTCTAACCTGATAAACGTAAAGACCGCCGAGCTTCCGGCTCGGATATACGACTTCCTTCTGACACATTTTGCCGAAAAAATCACGCTCGAAAGGCTCAGCGGAGAATTTCTCTGCTCCCGGACACACATCCTTGAAACCTTCCGCGCAAAATACGGCTGCACGGTGTCCGACGCGCTCAACGGCATCCGTCTTAAAAATGCCGACAAACTGCTTTCAGAAAGCGATATGCCGGTAAAGAACATAGCAGCCGAGTGCGGCTTCACCGACGCAGGATATTTCTCCCGCGTCTACGCAAAATCGCGCGGAATGACACCGACCGAGGCAAGAAACCGCGGCTGAACATACCAAAAAACCTGTTGGAGCGAATCTGTGTAAAGCGGGCAGCCGTTCGGCAGTACTTATGGAGACGTCATGGCAGATTTATTCTGCCGTGTCGTTTTTCTGTTTTCATTTGTCTCCGGGTTGTTCTTGCCCTTTGAATTCACACTTTTCTGAAAAATGTGATATAATATTATAATCCGACCTAACATTTTTCAATATACACAGACTATATAAGTGAAAGCATTGATCAATCGCTTGGAGAAACTAATGAAAAAATAAGACTTGCTGAAATATTTTGATGATGACTTGCTTGACAAGCTGTTCGGCTTTTGTTATGCAAGAACAAGTGACAGCCACGAAGCGGAAGAGCTTTGCTCAGATATTGTTTATGCACTCTTAAAAGCCGCACATCGTAACGGAGAGATAGAAAATGTTTATCCGTTCATCTGGAGAGTAGCGCGTAATGTTTACGCCGACTTTTCAAATAATCGCAGAAAGCGCACAGAAACGATATATGAGGGAGATTCCGAGGAAATTCTGCTCGGTCTTGCAGAAGAAGATTATTCAGATGATACGACCGGGCTTTTATCCTCTGTATATCGCAGAATGGCGTTCCTGACAAAAGCATATCGCGAAGTAATGATCATGTTCTACATAGACGGTCTTTCCACCGCGCAGATAGCGAAGAAGCAAGGAACGAGCGAAGGCGCTGTTCGTCAGAGACTATTTTCAGCAAGACAAAAAATCAAAAGTGAGGTAGAAGAAATGACTGATACTTATAATAAACCCGTTGCACTTGACAAAATCAATTTCGTCATCTGGGGAACCGGCAACCCCGCATGGGGAGATCCGCGAAATGTATGCAGAAGAATGTTTTCCAGACATATCGTATGGCTTTGTCATAAAAAGCCGATGAGCGCATCCGAAATTGCTGAAGAACTGAATGTTCCTACCGTATATGTTGAAGAAGAACTCGAGATCCTCCGCAAAGGTGAAAACGGAGAGTATGGACTTCTTCGCCGCTCAGATAACGGTAAATACGCACTCAATTTCATTTTGCTTGATAAGGATGTGTTTGAAAAAGCAACTGCACTCTACACAGAGCAGCTGCCCAAAATCTGCGATATCATATCGAAGTATGTTGAGGAGCACAGAGCGGAATATCTTGCGTTCCCATATCTCAACAAAAAAGTAGATATGAATTTGATCCTTTGGCAGCAGATATTTAATATTGCTGATGCTTTTTCCTGCTGCGTTCAACGTGCATTGGAGAAAAATCATTTTGCAAATGTTAAAGAAGCAGATCGTCCTTTCAGTGTATTTGGGTACGTGGATAACGGCAAGTATTACGGCAGCGGATGGGATGGTGTTGACGCGCAAAACGTGTGCGGCTTCTCCAACGTTCATCTTGATAATATCTACATCAATCGTATTAAGAAACACTTTAGTTGCGGACTCAATGTATCTAAAGAACCAAAGATTCAACTTGCGCTCCGTGCGATTGAAGGTCTTGATATTACCTCGTTGTCAGAAACGGAAAAAGAGCACGCAGCAAAAGCCATTGAGTGTGGTTATTTGTACCGTGATGGCGATATGCTTTACACCAAGATTCTTGTAAGCTCTCTTTCTGACAGAAACAGACTTTTTGATATCAGCAATGCTTTGCAAAAAGGACATTTCAATGCGGATGCGGAAATCGTTGCAGAAAAAATTGCAGCGCTTATTAAGAAATCTGTTCCAGATTATCTCCTCGGAGAATGGAGATTGGCTAATAACCTTGCAAGTCTTCCTGTTCTCGATGCAGTTGTTGAATGCCTGATTGAAAAAGGCGTATTGACTCCTCCCGAAGGCGGGATCGGAGCAGAAGGCTGTTGGATGAGTGTAGAATAATCAAAATACACCCTTCGTTGCACCGGCTTTACCGCAGATGCAACGAAGGGTGTTATTTGTATGCAGTTTTATCTCGGATGCCGTTCCTTCACCGGAAGAAGCTCCGGAAAATCAGCGTGCGGCTCGGTCTGATACCAGTAGGCGACCGACGAAACGTCGTCGGAACGCTCGAACAGACCGCCGTGGCAGATGCCTATCTGCTGTACCGTCAGGCGAAAATCGCTTGCGAACCTCATCGGATCGCAAACGTGCCAGCGGTAGAATGTCCTCATCGGAGGGCAGTCGCGGTTGTGATAGGGGTTGGTAACGGCTCTGTCCTTGTCGGAATAGAAGGGATATCCGAGGTACGGTGCGCAGAAATTCGTCTCGACGCACTCGCCGTTTATATGCGATGCAAAGCTCCACGCACCGCCGAAGTAATCCTCGGTGCCGGTGCCGCATATCGTCGGGAATTCGTTGTCGCCGTCGATATATGCCTTTATCTCGCCCTCGCCCCACCAGTAGCGCGAAAGGGTTGACAGTGCAAGAAACGTACCGATATACTGTCCCTTGCCGCGCACGCCGTCAAGTATGACGTAATCGCGTCCCCTGACTGTCGTCTCCTCGCGCCTCCACTGTGCGTGGAAATATCCGGTGTTCTCCGGAAGGCTGTCGCGCAGGCAGTAATCGATCTGATAGAAGAACCCGCCGATATCGCGCGGATGCTGGTTTTCGACCGTGATCCTTGCGCGCCCGGAAAACGGCATGGGGATATAGCAGTTCATTCCGCGAAGGGGATTGACATTTATCAGCGCGGAATTCACCGTGTAGCTCTCTCCGAAGCCGAGGCAGAAGAAATCCCCCAGCGGAGACTCGACCGACGGCTTTTCCTCACCGTCCCAGTACATCCGGAGGACAAGATCGCGAAGCACGAATCTGTCTGCCTCCGACGTCTTGTCGGTAACGGTGATCCAGATGTGGTTGATCACTCCGCAGCCCTCTATATCGGCGATCTCAGCGGTCTCTCCCGCCTTCAGGGTTATGCAGGGAGTTCCCTTTCTGCCGACGCCGAGTCCGCTTGCGGTTTTTCCGCCGGCTCCGCGCTCCCCTTTCGGGTTTTCGGCATTTATTGCCCGTGAGCTTTCGCCGGTTATGATCGGGAGAGTAGCTTCGGTATTGAAAAACATATTGTTCATTTTATTTTTCCGTTTCTTTTATAAAAAGATACATCAGAACGGCACTGCTTCCTTCCGTGAAACGACAAGGTTGCTTCTCTCGGTCGCACGCTCCATTGAATCGCGGAGACTGTCGCCCCTCATATACGAGTCAATGAAGGTTGCCCCATAGCAGTCTCCGGCTCCGACAGTCGAAACAACGGGAACGCTTTCCGGCTTTCCGGACAGATACGTCATTTTCGTTCTTGTATCGTAGATCTGGGAGCCGTCTTTTCCGAGGGTATAGATGATCAGGTCAAGACTGGGATACTGCTTTGCAGCCGAGCGCGGGAAATTTATCTCGCACGCCTTAAGAAGCCCGATGTCATAGAGCCAGTGCGACTCTTCGCTGCTGACCTTGAGGATCGTTGACCTCTCCATGCACACGGCAAGTGAGAAACGGTCGAAGCAGCCCTCTCTTATGTTGATGTCGCAGAAAACCTGTCTGAACCTGCACCTGTCAAGGATCTTCAGAAGCCCCGCGCGGGACTCAGCCGATCTCTGTATGAGGGAATTGAAATAGAACACATCGGGCGCATAATCCTTTATCGCCTGTATCAGGGCATCGTCAACCGCAATATGGTCATACGAAACGTCCTTTACGATATCGTAGTGCGGAATGCCGTTTTCGTCAAGGGTAACGTCGCACCGCCCGGTAGGATAGCTGTTTCTCTGCACAAAAGACGTGTCGATTCTGTGGTATTTCATCTGCTCAAACGCCCTGTCGCCGAGACTGTCGTTTCCGACTGCGGTAATGAGCCTGACCTCGTTTCCGAGGTGAGCAAGATGTGCGCTGAAATTGAACGGCGCCCCGCCGATGACCTCCCCGTCGGGATATACATCCCATATTGTCTCTCCGTAAACAAGTGCTTTCATTTCGGTTCCTTCCTTGATTCTGAAATGCGCACCCGGATCTGCCGGGAACAGTGCATTATCCGACCGACGGGCAGTCAGCCGGACAATGCCGGCGGCCGAATCCGCTTCGGTATCAGCCGCCGGTGTCATCTCAGAGTTTCAACAGTTATTATAACTATATTATGACTCATTATAACTCTTTTAGTTCTCTTCGTCAAGCCCCGCAAAGGCATTATTGAGGTCTTTTACCGATGCTTCAAAGCTCTCTCTGTATTTCTGGTAATATGAGGAGAAATTCTTGCTCTTCGCTTCGATAAGCGTACGAAGCATTCTTGACATTAGGTTGGTGCTTTCGCAGTAGATCCAGCCGGTATCAAGGAGGAAGTTGCTTCTTATCATATCAAGCATCTGAACGCTCTCCTCGTCGCGGGCATATCTGCCCTTGAGAGCCATTTCATAGTACTGGTCAATGACGGTGCTGCGGCTTGTCGCGCTCATTACCTCAAGCACGGCACCGGCGGCATCAGCCTGCGAGGTTGTCTTCGGCACGGCGAAGATGGTTATCTGATCGTGACCGAAGGAATAATATTCGCTCTGCTGTTCGTTGTACTTGGGGTACGGGATGATGCCGTAGTCCGACGCCATGTCTCTCATGTCATAGCTTTCGCAGTTATAGAGCCAGCTCTGCGAAAAGATGAGCGTGTTCTGAGAAAACAGGGTCGCAAGGTGATCGGGATCCTGCTTGTTGAGGACACCCTCGGTCTTCCAGAACAGGGTATAGAGCTTGTCCACGACATCGGCGTACTTTTCGTAGTTCAGGCAGATCTCCGCCTGCTTGTCGCTGTTTATCGTGATGGTCGGAATGTTGAAGGCACTTGTATATGCGTCAACTCCGAGGTAGTTGTTGACTCCCATGCCGTAGAAATCATTCTCGTCGCGCTCACCGTCGCTGTTTACGTCCTTGTAAATGCTCTTTACCGTGGCGAGCATGGTATCATAGGTCCATGTGCCGTCGGCAACCATCTTATAGGGATCGTTTATCTGATACTCCTTCACAAGATCCTTGTTGAAGAAGGTGACAAACAGGAATCGGGTCGCCGAGACGGCAAGGTCTCCGGTTATTGTATAAAGCCCCTTCCCGATCTGCGACTTGTCGATGTAGTACTGCGACCAGTACTCTCTTGTGGTGTCAAGATTCTTCACGTTATAAAGGTCAAGGAAAAGTCCGTCTGCCGCAAGAATGCTTGAGCCGTAGTAGCTTGAGGCATAGATATCATAGGTATTGTCACCGCCGCTTACAACAGACTGGATAAGTGTTCTGCCGCCGTGCTCGTCGGTCTCCTCCACCTTGTTGTTCTTTATCGTGACGCCGAGGATCTCCTCGACCTCTTTCTGTCTCTTCCAGACGGAGGCAAGGATGAAGTCATCCGGCTCCTTCCCGTCCTCGGTCTCGACGGTTATCTCGTTTGCATGGCGCTGATGCGCACGGCTCATGATGTTGACGACGGTTCCCTCCGGGAGGTTTATGTCATTGAACCTTGAAAAATCCCAGTCATCGTCTCTTGTTCCGGTACCGTTGTTGGCGCTTCCGCCGGGGTTATCCGGCTTTCTGTTCACGCAGGATGCAAGAATTCCGGTAAGCATAAGCGCCGCAAGCAGCAGAGCTGCAATTCTCTTTTTCATGATCTTTCTCCCTTTCTTTTTTTATCGCGCTTTTTTATCGAGGAATCAGTTCGGTGACGGTCAGAGACTTTATGAACGTCCTTTCGTCAGCCGTTATAAGCATTTTGTTCAGATTGTAGTCGCAGAGCAGAGGAGCTGTCATTATTGCCTCTCCCTTTCCGGAGATAAGCTCGATACTGCAGGTGTCTGCGATCATAACCAGCTTTTCCGGCACTCCGGTCGCCGACAGCGGAAAGGTCGTTTCACCGACCCGGACAAGATTCATGCCGGGCTCTATCTTGACGCTCTTCCCGAAAATGTCGATAACGATGCGGTTCTTGTCAGCCGGCGAGAATTCGACGTCAAAGCGGTATGCCCTTCTGTTCACCGGAACGGTGATGGGCGAGCCCTTTGAGATTTCGATGTTCTTGCAGACGGTCTGCGTGCCGTAAAGCGCGGTCAGCTCCTTCACCGGATTTGCGCAGAGGAAGTACTCCGAACGGTGGGTCACAAGCGACATCTCCGTCGGAATGCTCATCTGACCGTTGAAGGGCGCACCGGGGAAGGTAAGCTCCCTGTTCCACGCGATGTTTATCCTTCTGCCGTCGGATACTCCGGAGAAGGTCTGCGCCGCATAGCTGTATCTGCCGTAGTTGAGCGGACGGGCATTCTGAATAATATTGAAGCGGTAATTCCGGTATTCGCAGACGACATATCTGTGCGACGCGCCGCTGATTATCCACTTCCGGTTGTTTTTGTCCCCGTCGGCGTACAGCGGATATATGTCCGGGCATTCCGCCTCTCCCTCGATGACGATATCCTGAAGCTTTTCCCAGTGGAGCAGATCGTCGGAGACAAGAAGCTGAAACAGCGAATCCTCAAGATACAGCGCCATGACATACCGCTGCATTTCCTCGCACCATATGACCTTGGGGTCGCGGTTTTCGCCTGCGATGTGCGGAACTATCGGATTGTCCGCGTACTTTCTGAACGTCTCGCCGCCGTCGGTCGAATATGCAAGGCACTGGGTGAATTTTTTGCCCTCCGAAAGAAGGTTTGAGCCTCCCGCTGCGGTATAGAACAGCAGGATAACGTCCTCCTCACCCTCCTTCAGCCCGGAGCGGTTTTCCCTGTCGATCACCGCACTGCCGGAGAACATCGTCCCAAATCCGTCGGGAAAAAGTGCGATCGGGCGGTGCTCCCACCTTATAAGATCGGAGCTGACCGCGTGTCCCCAGTGCATATTGCCCCACACCGTGTCGTATGGGTTGTACTGGTAGAACATATGGTAGGTTTTCTTCCCCGTTACCGGAGAAGTGTATTCAAGAAGTCCGTTGGGGTCGTTTATCCACCCGTAATCCGGAGTGAAGTGTACCTGGGGACGGAAGCTCCTTGACGAGGAATAATTGACCGGCGGAGCATCAGACTGTATGTCCTCCGGTATCACATCCTGAAGAACCTCCACCGTCAGCTCATCTCCGCGATACTTTGAAATATCAAGACAGACGTACTCCGAGGGGTTCACATAGTCAAGGCGAAGGTCAATATCGACTGCCGTTTTTCCGTCATGAACCAGAACCAGCTTCCTTGAATCCACATATTTTCCAACAGGCAGAACAAGATATTTCTTCTCCGCCTTTATTGTTAATTTGCTCACAGAAGCACCTCTCATAAAATCAATTATTATTGACATTTTACCCGTCTTACGCTATAATTATAATCGATAACGGAACACTTTTCAATAGAGAAAACAATTAAAAGGAGAAAAAAAGCGTCATGATAATCATTCCGGACGGACTGAGCTACGACAAAAAGGTAAGGACAGGCAGCCTCAGCGTCAGAAACGTCGCCTTCACCAGCGTCAGAAACAACTGGATACACAAGGAACGCTTCCTTTATGCAAACGAATTCATTTTCGTCACAGACGGCACCGTCCATATAAAAGCCGACGGCAGGGTGTACGATATAGAAAAAAACGAATTTCTCATCCTTCCGCAATTCAGCGTACTCTCCGGCGACCGTCCGTCGGAATCGTCCTGTGCGTTCTATTCCGTCACCTTCGAAGGCAATATCGATGTCCTCAATAAAAAAGAAAGAATAAAACAGCGGCTTTCCGGAAATATTGTCTTTATATACGATTTAATGAAGAAGCTCTGGACACGCTACCGCCCGGAGGTGCGCGACGATGCCGAGCTTGACGCGCTTTTCCTCACGCTTGCCTATGAGCTGCGCGCGGCAGCCGACTGTATGACCGACGCCGGCGTCCCGATGCAGAAAATGCTCGACTACATCCACGATCACATCAATTCTCCCGTCGATATTTCCGACCTCTGCGGCGAGTTCAATTACAGTCCGGACTACATTTCGAAAATGTTCAGCAAAACCTACGGCATAACGGTCAAAAAATATATAAATCAGGTAAAAATGGCTGCGGCAAAGCAGCTTCTTGTCACGTCCCACCTTTCGGTCGAGCAGGTCGGAAGCGCGGTAGGCTTCGACAACGTTCATCTCTTCTACAAATATTTCAGATACCACGAGAAGATCACCCCGTCGGAATACCGGAAGCTGAACCGGTAAAACAGGCAAAAAATCAGACCATACCGCCGCTGACTCTGTACACAGTGACAGCGGCGGTATTTTGTCTGCG
>FR891143.1:12133-14260 GCA_000433515.1 Candidatus Colimorpha enterica
ATATACAGGATATAGAAATACTGCCGTTTTATCATATGGAAAAAGACCGAACAGAATTGTTTTTTTCTACTTTCGTTTGATTTGTCTATTGTCAAGCACAGCGGTTGTGTGATAATATGAACATGTAGAAAATATTGTAGCAGTTGCCGAAATACAGAACAGTCACAGGGATCAGGTGTTGTTATTTCAACAAATAAAAGGATAGCCGAGGAAGTAAAGGCTCCGCCCGTCTTACAATCCTTTATTTACATCGGCTCCGGAAAATCTCTTGTGAATATATTCTGCGCGGAATATCACAATAAATAACAGGCATCTGCAACAAGGAGGAACGGTATGTTATTTCAGAAAGCACTTGCACTGACAGTTTCGGCTCTTGTCTGCCTGACGGTTTTCGCGCCGCTCGGAATTTCGGCGGCATCGGAACCGGTTCACACGGTATACAGGCTGCCGGAATACGCAGAAAAAGCCAAGGCATCCAACGCCACCGCCGAGGACGCAAAAAAATTCGTTCAGGGCGTTGACTGGGGACACGTCTTCGGCGACTCCGACGGAGGAGTCAACGAACAGCTCTTCTGGGTCGTATCAAAAGAGGATGCGGAAAAGAGGCCGACCTTCACGGTCCCGCTTAAGCTCGGAAAAGCCGGAACCTACAATGTCAAACTCAAAATGTTCGTCGGCGGCGACTTCGGAAAGTTCAGCATCACGCTCGGCGGAAAGACAGTGACGGATTCGGTTGACTGCTTCGGCGACGGCGGACTCACATTCTTCGATTTCGGGAACATAAAGCTCCCGGCAGGCGATACCGAGCTTGTCTTCACCTGCATCGGCTGCAACCCCGGAAACACCGCGGCAGGCTGTAATCTCGGCATCAGCCGTCTGATCCTCAGCACCCCCGGTTACTATTATATGCCGGAGCACATCGGTACCGCAAAGGCGTCGAATGCAACAGACAACGACGCAAGAAGGTTCGTCCAGGACATGGACAGGGACTGGAAGGCGCTCTTCAATGCTCACGATGTCCTTCCCGAGGACAACGGACAGCTCTTCTGGTCGATTCCGACCGCAGAAGCAGGATCTGCTCCGACGCTCACGGTTCCGCTTAACGTCCCGTCGGCAGGAAAATACAGCGTTAAGATCAAAGCCTTCATCGGCGGAGACTTCGGGATTTTCAGCCTCACCCTCGGCGGTGTGACTCTTAAGGACTCTCTCGACTGCTTCGGCGAGGGCGGTGTCACGGAAATCGACCTCGGCGAACACGAACTGAAGGCCGGAAAGCAGGAGCTTGTCGTGAAGTGCGTCGGTAAAAACAGCGCACTTGCAGCAGACTACTGCAACTTCGGCATCACCTCACTCACACTAACCGCAAAGCCGGCGCCCAACCCCGGCACGTCGGATGCCGTCACAGCCGCGGTAATTCTCGGAATTGCAGCCGCTGCCGGTATCGCACTTATATCCGAAAAACACAGAAGCTGAGATAATCGGCACAAACAAAACATCAACAAAAAAAGAGGTAATTGAAATGAAAAAGACAATTCTCGCAGTAATCGCTGCAGCTCTCGCACTCATGACCCTTGTCTCCTGTACAAACGGAGGCTCAGGCACAGGCTCAGGCACAACATCCGGAACCCCCGCTCAGTCCAAGCCCGCCGATTCCGATAAGGACACCGGAACAAAGCCGGGCAACACCTCCGTTCCCGACACCACTCAGCCCCCCGAAACCAACCCCCCGGTAAAGGTCGAGGTCGGAACCGTTCTCAATTACAAGACCGCGTTCTATCTTGACGAAGCAACTCCCTCTTCCGGCGACAAGTTCGTTCAGAACGTCTCTCAGAACTTCGCACGCATCGACGACGAGTTCATGCTCAACGACGAAGACACCTATCAGCTCTTCTGGGCGGCTACCAATGACGAGACCTTCGAGATCCCGTTCAACATCCCCGCTGACGGAAAGTACAACGTGACCCTGACCCTCTTCAACGGCGGCGACTTCGGCACCTTCCAGATCTTCATAGGCGAGACTCTTCTCACCTCAAACGAAGGACTTGACTGCTGCAACAAGGAAGACGGCGGACTCAAGGAGATCGACCTCGGCGACTTTGACCTCAGCAAGGGCGACACCAAGCTGGT
>FR891143.1:14319-21396 GCA_000433515.1 Candidatus Colimorpha enterica
CCGTCTTTGCGATCAACAACATCGCTCTCACTGCAAAGGAAGTCCGTTAAATGAAAAATTGCCGGAATACCGACCGGCACCACGGCAGAAGGATTTCCCGTATAACGGCTTTCCTTCTGCCGTTTCTGATGATATTACAGGTGCCCCTTTCAACAAACGCGGAGGAAAAAATGAACAGTGAAACAGTTGTAAGCCTCTTTCCGAGGCTGAAAAACGGCTGGGTCGGCGATGTAATGCCGATGAACGACGGCAATAAGATGAAGCTCTTCTATCTTTACGACACCGACAACAACGGCGCGGCGCTCATACATCCGTTTTACAGCTTTACAACCGATAATTTCTACGAATTCACAAACGACGGAGTGACCGTAAAACCGACCGATGACAAAAAATATCAGGATTATTTCGGGCTCGGTACCGGGTCTTATATAAGGGTCGGCGATACCCTTCACTGCTTCTACACCGGAGTCAACACCTATATTTCCCGCACGACCGCGATCATGCACGCAGTCAGCACCGACAACGGCAAGACGTGGGAAAAGAAGACTGAGGAGACGATCTATCCCCCGGACGGCTACAACACCGCCGACTACCGCGATTCGCAGGTCTTCTGGTGCGAGGAAGCCGGAGAATACTGGATGACGGTGTCCGGCAGATGCAAAACAAACGGCAGCGAAAACGGCGTTGTCATTCTCTACACCTCGGATACCCTGAAAGACTGGACCTTCAAGGGGAATATCTTCGAGCCGAACCACAAATATATGCTTGAATGCTCCGATATCCGCAAAATCGGCGATAAGTACTATCTGTTTTACAGCTGGGACTGCATCACCTACTATGCAATGAGCGATTCTGTCTACGGACCCTACAAAGACCCGGCGGACAACGTCCTCAGCGGCAACGCATTCACCTTCTACGCGGCAAAATCCGCATATCTGAACGGAAAATGCTACCTCTGCGGCTGGCTCGGACGCAAGAACGGCAAAAAAGACTCCAAGGTCTATGACTGGGCAGGAAACATGGTCATTTTCGAGGTAAAGCAGAAGTCCGACGGCACGCTTGCCCTCGATGCCCCCTCGACCTATTCCGATTACTTCACAAAGGCCTTTGAATTCAAGCAGGTCGGAACAAAGGGCGACGCCGCTGTCAACGGAAACGGCATTACCCTTTCGGGAAAGAACGGAATTTCCTACGTCGATATGGGCGAGCTTCCGAAAACCATGATCCTCACCTGCAAATTCACCGTCGATTCCTACTTCAGTCAGGGCGGCCTCTGCTTCGGCACGAACGGAGTCGGCGAAAATTCCTACTACATCATGCTGAACGCCGCAAACAACCGCGTGCAGTACGATGCCCATAAGCTGTCGAACATCTCGGCAGCAAAGGACAACTCCGGTTCCTACGTCGGCTTCAGATACGAGCCGGGCAAGGAGTACACCCTCAAGGTTGTTGTTGAGAACGAGATCATCGCCTTCTATATCAACGGTGAAAAGACGCTCGTCAACCGGATATACGAGGCTCCCGGACTTGATTTCGGCTTCTTCGGCGCAAAATCCGGTGTCACCTTCAGCGACATCGAAATAAAAGTGACCGATGCCGTCACCGCAAAACCGGGCGTTCCCTCCTCAAAGAGAAACGTCATAATCACCCCCGGAACCACGACAAAACCGGAGACAACCCCGCCGGAAACAACGGTTCCCCCGACTGAACCGGTAACCTCCGGCACCGACTCTCCCGCGACAACGGAGCCGTCGGAAAAGCCGTCGGACAGCAAGCCCGCTGTCATTGCCGCAGTCGCCGCAGCTGCGATTGCCGCGATCGGCGGAACGGTATTTGCCCTGATAAGACGAAAAAAGAAACACTGACACAACTAAAAAGAACAAGCGGCTTTAAAAAAACTCAATGTTTTTAAAAGCCGCTTGTTTAACTATTCCCGACCGGATTTATTTCCCGCTGTTCTCAAACACGAACCGGTCGAACTTTTCGCGCTCCTCCTGAGTATATCCGCCGTGAGGCTGCCCCGGAAGGAAAAGATATGTCACGTCAAGTCCCGCATCGCGCATTTTTTCGGTAAGCGCCGTGATCTCCGGTACGAAGAAGCACTCGTCATGCTCGTCAGCGGTGATGAAATACGGGATCTTCGGCATATCGGCAATTCTGTTGACCGGCGCGGAGTACTTAAGCGCGTCCTCAAAAGACATATCGTACTCGTTGACCGCGCAGATATAGGTGCGCGGGAACGCCGGATGCACGGCAAAGCTGTTGAGCGGATCACAGCACGGGCAGTGCGCAAGGCAGGCTGTCACCTTATGCCGCGTTCCGACAGAGAACATAAGCGCACCGTAGCCGCCCATGCTTCCGCCCATAACGACAAGGGTATACTTCCCTTCCTCAAGCCCGAACCTGTCGGCGATCGCGTCGATGACAAGGTCGGTCACCCTGACCGCGCCGCGGTTCATCCAGCTCCACGGTCCGGGGAACATATACGCGGCGACAAGACCGTTCTCCGCGCATCTGCGGGTGAAGGCATTGTCATAGGTACCGAGCGTGTCCATGTTCCCGCCGAGGCAGGAGTTCCCGCCGAGACCGGGGAATTCAAGAACTATGCCGGTGACCTTCGTGTTTTCACCGATAAGAGCGATGTTGTTGTTGCAATAGGTATCGATCGTATCACGGTTGATAAATTTTCTGTCCGCTTCCGCAAACCTTGTGAAATCCGTCATTTGAGCTGCCTTTCTCAGATAATGATTATTTTATTGCCCCAAGAATTCTGTCGGATATTTCCCTCATCCCCCTGTCGCCGGGATGTCCGGCAACTCCGGAATGTTCAAAAAGCCCCTTTGCCGACATTTCATCACGCTCGCCGAGGTCGCCGAACGGTATGTAACCGACGCCGAGCCTCCCCGCCGCCTCACGGATCGCCCGGTCAATATCAGGGTGCGACCACACAAGATCGGTAACGACGATCTGCGCGCCGTTTTTCGACGCAAAGAAGTGCGCCATGTCACAGTAAGCATTGACGAACGCGTCATAATCGAACGTTTCTCTTATCACGTTCTCGCCGAGGCGCAGAACCACAACATCGGCGCAGAAATCGCGTGCCGCCGAAAACTGCTTTTCAAGAAGCTCCGGGTCGGTATAATTCCGCTCCCAGTCAGCCGCCTGAGTTATGCAGAAATCGCAGGCTCCCCATCTCTTTTTAAGAGCCGAGGCGGTGAGATGAACGTAATCCTTCTCCTTTGCCGATGCCGCCATGCCCCAGTCGTTGTTCCAGCCTATCCACGGAGCAGCCCCGTGCCTTGTTATGGAGTTCCCGACAAAGAGGATCCTCTTTGCGTCGGTGTCCCCCATTTCAAACGTCACCCACAGGTTGGGCGCAAGCTGATCCTTTGACGGAACAGTGTTGATGAATGCCATATCAGATTCCTTTTCTCCGGAAATACATGACCGACAGGGAGAGTATAACACATATTTCTCTCCCTGTCAATGACCGATTTGTTTTTTTCGGCTGTTTTTTATCGCCGCGCTTTTCCGGCAGAGCGGCGTTTTTTTGTCAGATAAAATCAAGCTCCCCGACGTGATGCCCGACCGTCCACTTTATATCGCCGCGGGTCAGGCGCTTTCCGTTCATGAATATGCCGTCAAAAGTCACCCGCTCGACCCCGTGTCCTTCAGAGAAGCCGCAGATGTCGATCTCGGGAGCCGTCATTCCGGTATCGGGATAAACCATGATGTTCCGGAACAGGATATCGGAGGTTTTTCCGGGTATCCCGTCCTTTGACCACTGACCGGTATAGCCGTGGATAAATATAAGTCTCGGCTGATATGCCGGCTGAGGGTCGGGATACGGCACTGTCATATCGGTCTGAAGAACGTCCTGCTGCTGATACTTCGTGAATTCGCAGCGGATGTTGTCAAACGTCACGTCGTGAACATAGGCTCTGTCGCCGTTCTGAATATCAAGCATCGAGAAGACAGCATGAATGACGTCGCAGTCCTCAAACAGTATGCCGTGATACTCGTCCGCGCAGGTCTCGGCACCGATCTCAAGCGCACGACCCCAGTCGCACCAGATGACAAGATTCCGCATCGTGATATTGTAAAGATCCTCGCCGTCCCAGCCCTTGATGCCCTTAAGCACCATGCAGTCGTCGTAATTGCGCAGGAAGCAGTTCTCGACAAGCACATCGCGGCAGTTCATAAGGTCGATCCCGTCGGTGTTGTACTTCCATTGACCGACCTCCTTTATCCCGTCGATATGAAGATCGGAGCAGGCATAGCAGGAGACAGCCCACGCCGCGGAATCGACACAGATGACCCCCTCAATGACGCAGTTCCGGCAGTTGTAGAGCTTGATGTTACCGGTCATGAGGTCGGTACGCTTCATGAATTTCATAAAGCCCTCCGCACCGTGATCGATGTGTCCCCATGTCTGAACGTCAACGGCAAGCAAAAGCGTGTCGTTCGTCCGGTTTTCGTATCTGCCGTCTATAACGCCCTTTCCGGTGATCTTCACGTTCTCGGCATCTACCGCAAAGAACCCGCCGACAACGACCGCGTCCCGGTCGATGACCACCGTGTCCCCGCTGTAAAGCCTGACAACTCCGGTATTGTGAACACCGGGACCGTAGTATATGACCCCGTCCTCTGCATATTCCCTCGGTGCGTCGAAGAAAATGTGAAGATTGTTGTGATGCCCGTCAAGCTCAAGAGAATACTGCCCCGGATGCTCAAGCGTGAAAACCAGCCCGCCGCCTTCCCTCTCCGGCTTTATCCCCTTCGAAAGCGGGCGTACAACCGCCTCGCAAAACTCCCGTCCGGGCTTCACCCTGATCGTGACCGGCTTATCAGACTCAAATGCGATATAAGCCGAATCCTCGCTCTGCTCCTCCGGGCGCTGATGCCCCGGCCAGCCGTAATTGTATGGATAAGCCGAGACACGTATTGCCTTTGCGGGAGCGTTCTCCCCATCAACCGTTGCGGTGAAGAGTGTGCTTACCGGCTCTCCGTCCGGAATTTTTGATATTTTCAGCATAGTATGTTCCTTCCCCGGTTTCAGTTAATGGGTGTAAGCAGAAGTATCTTCGCGGAGCCGCTGTAAACATTGAGGTCGATCCACTCGTTCATCAGCTTCTCTCCGGTCATTTCCTTTGCCTGACCCTTTCTTGCGTCCTGATCGGTGACGATATACGTCGTATCCGGATCAAGCCCGCGCAGCTTCAGGGTAAATCTCGTGCTTTCGCTGTTCTGCGGTCGGTTATAGACTAGGACAAGCGCCTCGTTTATGTCCTCCCTGACGTACATGAATGCCTGCTTTGAGGTCTTGTCATACGTCGGCTCAAGGAGCGGATAGTAGTCGCCGATGAAATACCCCCTGAAATCCGACATTTCCCTTGTCATCTTCTGTGCAAGCGGCATATCCGCGGCATACCCGACCTGAATTCCGAGGGCAACACCCGCGGAAAGCATACTTCTTGCAAGATACGAATCCTCAAAAAGGTAAACCGGATATCCGAGAGTTGCCCCGTGAAGCGGGAGCCAGTAGGACAGGTTCTGATTCTGCCACTGAATGCCCTCCATGTTGAACTGTCCCTCGCCGTCGCCGTAAGGCACGCAGGTATAGTCTGTCCTGTGAAGGATGACCATCCGCTTCAGCATCTCAAGGTCGATCCTCTTTCCGCCCGACGCACAGTTGTCAAGCATTATTCCGGGGAATTCCCGGTGAAGCCTGTCGTAAAGACGGTAAAGATTCTCCACATACCGCAGCTCTGTCATTCCGTCGCGGTCAGGCTCGTCGTTCGCCGCCCATGCCTGCGCGATTCCGGGGCTGTTGAAGTCCTGACGGTAAATGTCGATCCCGTTCTCCCTTATCATGCCGATAAGATAGTTTTCAGCCCACCTGTACCCCTCTTCGGAGGCAAGATTGAGAATGTAGCTTCCGACGACATTCCGGTTTATCAGAAGATCGAAATGCTCCCGGTAAAGCTCCGTCCCGACAGCCACTCTCTCAAGCTCGAACCACACCGTGTACTTCAGATTGTTGGAGTGCAGGAAATCCGACACCTTCTTAAGTGAGCCGGAGGGATAAAGCCGCTTGTTTATCCACCAGTTTCCGGTCTCGACAGTCCACGACTTTTTGTCGGTGTCGCCGAACCATGCTGCATCCGTCCATACATTGTCGATGCTCAGCTTGCCTGTCCACTTGGAAACGTCGTCGATTATCCCGCTTTCGCCGTATGACTCTGTCGTGACAGAGACAGGCAGCTTGCAGACATCGTCGGTCCCGTCGTCGGGAGTGTAATGAGCAAGAACGGTGCGGCGGAAAAGATTGTGTCCGTATTCCGCGTCGCCGTCGAAATATGTGATGCTGTAAAGCGGCGTCCTTACCTTTTCCTGCGGCTTTAGGTATGAGCTGAACTTAGCCATTCCGGAGCTGATGTTGACGTTATTTCCCTCAGCCGAGAAATTCGCCGTCCAGAGTCCCGTCCAGCCTATGCCGAACATAATACCGTTTCCGTTTCCGACAACGTCAAAGAACGGCCATGCGTGCTCCGACGAGCGTCCGTCGTTCTCCTCCGGCATGAAGGTCGTGACCTTATTCGTCAGCTTCTCGGTGACAAGCCTGTAATCGTTTATATCGTCGCCGGCAATGTCAAGCGAGCCCTCGGTCGTGTGAAGGGTGAGAGATGAGGAATCAAGCTCAAAGCTGATGTCCATTCCCATGAAATTGCGCAGCTTTTTGCTGTTCTCACTGCCGCCGTTCTCGGCATAGGTGCACCATTCAAGCGTCGGATAATCACCGAACAGCGTAAATTCCGCCCATACCCTGAAGCCGTCGGCGGGATTTGTGTAGGAAACGGTGTATTTCTTTCCGCCGTCAGCCTTGTCCTCAGAGGTCTTTCTCTCCCACTTTGCAAGGATGATCTCCGACGGAAGGTTGTTGTAGGTAAAGGAAAACGGAGCCTTTGTGCCGTTTATATAGTTATCGACAAGCCATTTTTCAAGCCTTTCGCGCATTCCGGCGTACTTCTCAAAGTCCCCGTAGTCCGGCCAGTAAGCATCGACAACACCGGGAGT